>NZ_PSRT01000082.1 GCF_004212635.1 Bradyrhizobium genosp. SA-3
ATGGCCAAGGCGATGGCCGACAAGCCGCTGATCATGGCGCTCGCCAATCCCATACCGGAGATTATGCCGGAGGATGCGCGCAAGGTGCGCCCCGACGCCATGATCTGCACCGGCCGCTCCGACTATCCGAACCAGGTCAACAACGTCCTGTGTTTTCCTTTCATCTTTCGTGGCGCGCTCGACGTCGGCGCCAGCGCCATCAACGAGGAGATGAAGCATGCCGCCGTCGAGGCCATCGCGCAGCTCGCGCGCGAGGCGCCGTCGGATGCAGTCGCGCAAGGCTTTGACACCGGCGAGACGCAAGGCTTTGGTCCGGGCTCGCTGATCCCGAGCCCGTTCGATCCGCGGTTGATCCTGCGCATCGCGCCGGCGGTGGCGAAGGCGGCGATGGAGTCGGGGGTCGCGACGCGGCCCATCACCAATTTCGATGAATACAGGGCGCTGCTCGAGCGCTTTGCCTTCCGCTCCGGCCTCGTCATGAAGCCGATGTTCGCCAAGGCCAAGACTCAGCCGGTCCGCGTGATCTACGCCGAGGGCGAGGACGAGCGCGTGCTGCGCGCCACGCAGGTTGTGCTGGAGGAAAAGTTGGCGCGGCCGATCCTGGTCGGCCGTCCCTCGGTGGTGGAGGCGCGGATCAAGCGCTTCGGCCTCTCGATCAAGGCGGGCAAGGATTTCGACCTCGTCAATCCCGAGGACGATCCACGCTACCGTTCCTATGTGCAGACCTATGTTGAGGTCGCCGGCCGCCGCGGCGCGACGCCCGATGCGGCGCGCACGGTGGTGCGCACCAATAACACGGTCATCGCGGCGCTTGCCGTGGTGCGCGGGGAGGCCGATGCCATGCTGTGCGGCGTCGAGGGCCGCTATATGAGCCATCTGCGCCATGTCCGCGAGATCATCGGCTTCTCAGCCGGCATCAGCGATTACGCTGCGTTGGCCCTGCTGATCACGAGCAAGGGCTTCTTCTTCATCGCGGACACGCAGGTGCGGCCCAATCCGAGCGCGGAGGAGCTCGCCGAGATCGCGTCGCTCGCCGCAGTCCATGTGCAGCGCTTCAACATCAAGCCGAAGATCGCCTTCGTCTCGCATTCGGATTTCGGTAGCTACGACACGGACTCCTCGCGCAAGATGCGCCGGGCGACCCAGCTCCTGAAGGAAAGGCATCCGGAGATCGAGGCCGACGGCGAGATGCAGGGCGACACCGCACTTTCTGCTGCTGCGCGGAAAATGGTGCTGCCGCATTCCAAGCTGGAGGGCGAGGCCAACATCCTGATCATGCCGACCCTCGACACCGCCAACGTCGCCTACCAGATGATCAAGTCGCTGGCGGACGCGCTCCCCGTCGGCCCGATCCTGGTCGGCCCGGCGCGCCCGGCGCACATCCTGACGCCCTCGGTGACCGCGCGCGGCATCCTCAACATGACGGCTGTTGCAGTCGTGGAGGCGCAGGAACGGGCAGCGCGGCAGCAGCCGACGTTGTTTACCTGAGGCGCGATCTCTTCGCCTCTCCCCGCTTGCGGGGAGACGCCGGATCGCATCGACAGATGCGATCCGGGTGAGGGGGACTCTCCGCGAGTCCAACTCTCACCGTCCCCGCAGAGGCTCCCCCTCACCCCAACCCTCTCAGCGCGAGCGAAGCTCGTCGCGGCCCCGCAAGCGGGGCGAGGGAGCAGACCTCCGGCGCATCCGCGCTTCAATCTTTTCAAAACGGTTTGCGATTTCCCCGTTTGTAAACCGTCGCACGACTCTTCATAATCGCCCGGCACTCGCGTCAAGACGCCGATTTCAAAAAGCCTGAGCCAAGAGGCCGATCATGCCAGCGTTCGTGACTTTCGGGCGAATCCTGTTCGCCGTGCTGTTCATCTACACGGGCGCGAACAAGCTCTTTGCCATCCAGGCGACCGCCGACTTCATCGCCACCAAACTCGTGGTGCCCGACGTCGTCGCGCCTTACGCCAAGCAGGTCGAGACGGCGACCGCCATGACCACGCCGCAACTCTTGGCGATCGCGGTCGGCGGGCTCGAGATCATCGCCGGACTGATGATCGCGCTGAATTTCGGCGCGCGGTTCTTCGCGATGCTGCTGATCATCTACGTCGCGGTCGCGACCGTGCTGTTCGATGACTTCTGGAACCAGGCGCCGCCCGACAACGCCAAGATGGTGATCGACGCGCTGAAGAACCTGTCGATCATCGGCGCGCTGTGCATGATCATCGGTTACGGCCGCACCACACGTCCGGCCGAAGCGGCCTACGGGGACGTGTAGCGCCTACGTCCTGCGCCACGGGGTCACAGTCACCTCATGCGCCGCGTCGAGCAGGTACGGAGCCCCTGGCTTCATCCCGTGCGAGGCGAGCACCTCGTGCGGCGTCCGCTGGGGCACGCCGACAAAACAGCCCTCGCCGCCGGGCAGTCGCACGTGCGGCGCCTCCGATAGCCAGAACGTGTCGTAGCGGTCCATGAACATGTCGAACACCGCGGGGCCGCCGATGACGGCGATCATGCCCGAGGCGACGTCCGCGAAGGCGCACGCTTCCGCGAAGCTGGCATGCTCCGGATTCCACAGCGTCGCGTTCGGCATTTCAGGGTCGACGGTCAACGCCTTGATCTTGCGGGTCAGGATGAGCCGCTTGCGCTTCGGCGAATTCGGCTGGTGCTCGTGCGAGTTGCGGCCGTGCACGATCAACGCGGCGCGATCGAGCGCCTGCTCGAAGAACAGCTTGTCGCCTGCGAACTTCAGACTGTCCGGCATGACGTGCGCCGCGTCGGCGAGCATGCCGTCCGCGGAGACGATGACGTAGCCTTCGAACCGGAAAGACAATTGCCTTCTATTCGGAGACGGTCGTCACAACGGAATTGACCGGGCGCTGGCTCACCGTCGGCAGCTTGATGTCCTTGAGCAGCTCCTGGTCGTATTCGGGCAGCGTCGACGCCGGGAATTTTGCGCGCATCGCCACCACCTTGTAGCCGCCGGCCTTCAGGCGCTTGAGCAATTCGGGCAGGGCTTCGGCGGTGTGCTTCTGAAAGTCGTGCATCAGGATGATGCCCTTGCCCTTGGTGTCGAGCTTCTTCATCACGGTCTCGATCACCTTCTCCGGCTTGGAGGCCTTGAAGTCGAAGGAGTCGATGTCGCAGGAGAAGATCCCGACGTTGCGGTTGCCGAGATAGGTGACCATCTCCGGCGGATGCTGAAGCGCCGGGAAGCGGAAGAACGGCGACGGCGAGATGCCGCCGAGCGCCCATTTCACGGCGCTGAAGCCCTTCTCGATCTCATCCTTGCGCTGCGCTTCCGTGAGCTTCTTGTTGTTGAGGTTGGCGTGCGACCAGGTGTGCGCGCCGATCGTATGACCGGCCGCATAGACCTGCTTCAGGATCTCCGGCTCGTAGGTCGCGTGCTTGCCGATGGAGAAGAAGATGCCGGTGGTGCACTCGTCGGCGAGCGCCTTCAGCACCGCGGGCGTGTTCTTGGGCCAGGGTCCATCGTCGAAGGTCAGCACCACCTCGTGGTCGCGCAGGAAGTCGAGCTCCTTGAAATGCTCGAAGCCGAAGCCGGGGCCGCCGGTGGTGTCGATCTCGACGGTGCGGGCGACACCGAGCGCGCCCGGCGTGTTGCAGGCGGCGCGCGCCGGCTGCGGCGCCTGTTTCGGTGGCGGCGGGTTGACGAAGCCCGCTGGTGCGGCAGCCACTGCGGGAGCGGCCGCCGGCGCAGTCGCCGGCGCTGAAGCGGCCGGTGTCGCCGCTGGTGCGGCTTGTGTGCTTGCTGCGGGTTTTGCCGCGGTCTGCGACCATGCCGCACCCGTCATGGCCAAAGACATCGCGCTTGCCAAAATCAGTCCTGCCGCCACGCGCATGGTGTTGTCCTCGAGATTGATCCCGTTGTTCCGCCGCGGCTTTTCGCCTGCGACAAAACCGTCCTGCCCCAAACGATCCTAGCCTAGATGGGGGGCCCTCGCCATTGCAACGGCTGTTTGGTGCCCCACCACAATTGTGCCCAACCGGATGGGCGCAACTCGCGTCAACTATCGGCCAGCGCCCTGGCAATGGCCGTTTTGACCCGCGTATCGGTCGGCGCCACCGCGGACGGAAAGACCTCGGCGATGTAGCCGTCACGGCCGGTCAGATATTTGTGGAAGTTCCACTTCGGAACCTCCCTCGGCCGCGCGTCGGCGGCCCATTTGTAGAATGGATGCGCCTTCGCGCCGACCACCACGGCCTTGGCCGTCACCGGGAAGGTAACGCCGTATTGGTGGTGCGCCGTCTCGGAGATTTCGCTGGCGCCGCCGGGCTCCTGGCTACCGAAATCGTTGGAGGGCACGCCGATCACGGTGAGCCCGCGCTCGCGAAACTCGCCCCAGAGTTCTTGCAGGCCAGCGTATTGCGGGGTGTAGCCGCAGAGCGAGGCGGTGTTCACGACCAGTAGCGGTTTGCCTGTGAACGCCGCAAGGCGGATGTCGTCGCCGGACAATGCGGGGAAGGAGAAGGCATAGGCCGAGATCCGGCTCATGCCGCCGTCGGCGAAGGCGCGTGTTGCCGGCGTGATCGCGCCTGCAACCGTTGCGATGAGCATGGTCCTGCGGTTCATCATGACGGCATCCCCCCGAAATGATTCGGGGCGCATGTTACTTCGCCGGCACGACCGGGCCGCTCAACACCGCGTTATCGGACGCGGTGCGGAGCGCTAGATTTTAATTTTGATGCGTTTTCTTCACGCGAACCGGTATCCACTTCGCTCGAAAACGCTTTAGTACAGGCGGACGATGAAATCGGTGCCTTCGCCGGTTTCGCCCTGGTTGATGCCCTGGTCGGAGACGATGATCGAGCCACCTGATGTCAGCATCTCGTTGATCTTCGCCATGGTGTCGGCAGGGATCGCGATGCGGTCGAGGGCCTCAGCCGGGCTGTCCGGCGTGACCACCGGCTTTGCAGCAACGGGGATCACGGCAGCGCCGCCCTGGCGGCGTGTTACGCGACTGTCGTCCTCGCGCGCAGCTGCGCGGACGGAGACCGGCAGCGACACCACCGACCAATGCAGCGCATTGGAGTCGGTCTTGTCGACTTCGGCTGTGAAGACATGCGTACCGAGAGGCCGGTCGCTCGCGGCGATCGTGATGGGCACCTCGAACAGCGGCGCAAAGTTCTGCCGCACGTAGAGCTTGGAATCCTTGCGGCTGATGAAGACGGCGATCTGACCGGCCCGCTTCGGCGCGTCCGGCTTCGCCGCCGGCGCGGGATCGGCAACGCCGGTCTCGTCCTTCTTCACGTCGGGCAAGGTGGCGAGTGCCGGCGTCGTGGCGTCAGGCTTCTTCGCGGTTTCGGCAGCTTCAGTCTTGGCAGCGTCGAGCTTGTTGTCGGTCGCCGTCGAGGCCTTGGGCGCTTCCGCGGCCTCAATGGGCTTCGCGTCCGTGTTCGCAGGCTTGGCGGTTTCTTCGGATGGCGGCTTGGCCGCGTCAGATGCCTCGGCGGTCTTGGTCTCGATCTTGTCGGCTGGCGCTGCCGCTTCCTCGCGGGCGGGCGCATTGCCGGTGGTCACATCCGACATCACGGTGTGGCCGACCGAGGCGCGCAGCTCGAACAGGCTGTCTGCACTGGCGGTCTTCGTCTCGACCGGCTTGGCTTCAGTGACGTTGGTTTGCGCTGCACCCTTGTCGGCCTTGTCGCCGACATTGATCTGCGGTGCGAGGCTGGCGGCGGGCTGCGGCGGCACGCGCACCGCAGCAAGCAGGGGATGCGAGAAACTTTGCGGCGACATCTGGCCGGGCGCGACGATGACGCGTGCGCCCATCCTGGTCCAGTTCCACATCTTCACCGCGAACGTCATCGGCATGCGGATGCAGCCATGCGAGGCCGGATAGCCCGGCAGCACGCCGGCATGCATGGCAACGCCGGACCAGGTGATCCGCTGCATGTACGGCATCGGGGCGCCGCTGTAGATGTTGGAATGGTGGAATTTGTGCTTCTGGATGACGCTGAACACACCCATCGGCGTCGAATGGCCCTTCATGCCTGTCGACACCGGGGATTCCGCGAACACGCCCTTGCTGTCGTAGACCGTCACCTTCTGCCGGTCGATCGACACGACGATGACGAGCGGGCCTTGCGGCTTGGTGCCGGCTTCCTTCTCGGCGACGATCTCCTTCTTGCCCGCCATGCCGCGCTTCTGCGGTTTCTGGCGCGGTATTTCGGGATGCCGATCCTGCCGGGCGTAATAGGAGCCGTCGGAATAATCCGTCCAATAATAAAATGCTGCGTCAGCCTGGCTTGCCGTCCCGATCGCACCTGCCGCCGTCAAAATGGCGACCTGCCAAAAACGCGTTGGCTTGGCAGCAAAACCGGACTCATTCACGCTATTCATCCTCGAATCCATAATCCAAATCAGACGTTAGTCTCGCAAAGGGGATACGCGTTCACCAGCAAGGCGGTTCTACTGTCAGCTACTTTTGTTCAAGACGTAGCAAAAAAGCCTCACAGAGCGGTAAACGGCGGCCGTGCCGACTTACCCCTTGTCTTCCTGACCGGCCGCGCGATGCCTACATTGCGGGGACTGGTTACTGGAGAACTTCATGTCATCTCGTTTCCCCGGTCTTTTCGGCATCCGCTTGAAAGGCCTCGCTTTATTCCTCTTGGCTCTAGCTGTGCCGGTGGCTTCTGCCTCCGCCGCCGACGAGCCGGATCTGATCTTCCGCCGCTCGACCGTATTCAAGTGGATGAGCCCGAACGACAAGCTCGCGACGTACGGCCTAGATGATCCCGAGGTGGAGGGCGTCGCCTGTCACTTCACCGTGCCGGAGAAGGGCGGCTTCAAGGGCTGGCTGGGCCTTGCCGAGGAGGTCTCGGACATCTCGCTGGCCTGTCGCCAGGTCGGCCCGATCAAGTTCAAGAACAAGATGGAGCAGGGCGACGACATGTTCCGCCAGCGCCGCTCACTGTTCTTCAAGAAGATGCAGATCGTGCGCGGCTGTGACGCCAAGCGCAACGTGCTGGTCTACATGGTCTATTCGGACAAGCTGATCGAGGGCTCACCGAAGAACTCGACCTCGACGGTGCCGATCATGCCATGGGGACCGGCGGACTCAAACGTCCAGAAGTGCGGCGAGTTCTTCACTCACTGACGACAGCGCGGCTTTGCAAGATGCGAACCGGTCAGCCGCACGAATGTCTGCGGCGCGGCTTTAAGGCCGCGGTTCGCTTGCAGCGTCATTTCGCCAGGTGACGTATTGCCAAGTGTATTGCCAAGTGATGTGGCGCGGTCGCGAACGGATCGTTGATCTCCGCGGCCCGTCTTCTGCTCCGCCTCGCGCGTCGCTGCGCGATCTGTCGCCATCATGATGGCCATCCCTCACGTGACCGCGCCCGGTCATCCCAGCGTCTCGATTTCGGTTTCTCTTCAGCAGAAAAACGTAAAATGCGTGTGAAGCGCGTGAGGCGGGAGCATGACGGCGACCGCGTCCGAGGTTGGTCCAAGCTCGAGCGGGAACCTGTCAGGCCACTTTGGGCCGTGGCGCAGCCCACCTGAAATGATTGGGATTTTCCGGCGAATGTTTCGTCGTCCCGGACAGGACGAAACAATTCTCACGAAAGATGAAACCATTTTCCGCTTTTGGCGCATCACGCGCGAAACCGCCCATGGTTATCAGCTTCACAACGACGACGGCGCACCGCCGGCCACGAAATTGGGACACAAGATCATGCGCGCGCGCAGCTTCATCCTTGCCTTCGGCTTCGTGCTCGCCGGCTCCTCGTTCGCGGGGTCGCCGGACGGCAGTCTGCCCGGTGTCGGCACCTTCCAGTACAGCGGTTCGCCGCTGACGATCACGGCACCGCAGCCGATCGTGATTGCCACGCGCTTCTGATCGCCAACAAGAAAATCAGCCGGCAAAGGCCATCATGATTGTTCGTTTCTGCGCCGCAGCGTTCATATTCGTTTTGACGCTGAGTGCGGCTCAAGCGCAGGTGCGCGCTCCCTCCAGGTTGCCCGATCCCCGGAGCGAATTCGTGCGTCAGTGTGCGCCGCGCATGCTCGGGCGCTGGGAGCATCCGGAAGAGGTCTGCGGCTGCCTGCACGACCATGCCGCCGCCGTCGTCGAGGACCGCGACCTGCGCGAGGCGCTGCTGCGCGGCATCAGCGAGACCGGCGTGCCGACGATCGAGACCGACTGGGTGCCGGCGTCCAAGCAGGGCGAAATCGGCCCGACCTTCACCAAGATCGCCAAGCCGACCTTGCAGTGCATGTTCGACCCTGCGAAGCAGGGCTCTTAGCCCGCTACTTCGATTTCGGACCGTATCGCGGCACGCAGGTGCTCGTGCGCGCAACGCCCTTGTCGGTCATCTTGGCGCCGCGCACTTCCTTGACCTGTCCAGCGGGGCAGGTTCCGTCATCCACTTGCACGCGCTGGCCGAGCTTGAGGTCCACGATGTCCTGTTCGCGGCCGACCGTTACTGCGCGCGCCGTCGAGGCAAGCGCGAGGGAAATCAGGAGTGAAAGGCAGGTCGCGCGGCGCAGCAGCATGATGTGAGGTCCCGGCATCTATGCCGCAATCTAGGGAGCGCCAGCCGATTCTGATAGTGCAGCTTGGTCACGCCAGCCGGGACGATTTGCTTCTCGCGCGCAGGACTGAGCGCGATTCCCGCGCCAGCCGTTCGGCTGAGGCCACGAGTTGCGGAACCGCGTGCCCCGAAAATCCCAGCACGAAACCGGGCAGGGGACGCGCGCGAGAATAGGTGTCGGCCAGGAGCCAGCCTTCCGCGCCGGCCGCCCGCTTGGCCTCGGCCGCCCGCGACGGATCGACCGAGGGATCGAACCGGGCGACAAGATGCAGTCCTTGCGACGGCACCGGCACGGAGAGCGCGCCGTCTGATTTGGCTTCCAGCGTCGCGGCCAGCGCATCACGCGCCTCGCGATAGAGCTTGCGCACCCGCTTCAGGTTCGCGGCGAAGGCGCCGGAATTGAGCATGTCGGCCACCGCGCCTTCCATCAGCGTGCCGGGAAAGCGATCGAGCGCAGCCCGTGCAGCCGTCACGTCCGCGATCAGGCGCTCGGGCAGGGCGCAATAGCCGATGCGCAGGCCCGGAAACAAGGTCTTGGCGAAGGTGCCGAGGTAGATCACGCGCTGGAGGTGATCGATGCCGGCGAGCGACATCAGCGGCGCGCCGTCGTAGCGGAACTCGCTGTCGTAATCGTCCTCGAGCACGAAGGCGCCGGCCTGCTTCGCCCAGTCCAGCAATTCGAGCCGCCGCGGCATCGACATCTGGACACCCAGCGGAAACTGGTGCGACGGCGTGACATAGGCCGCGCGCGCAGACGGTGCCGCCGCACGGCCCCTAGCCACGTGCAGACCGTGCGCGTCGACGGGAATGGGCACAGTGCGATATCCGCATTGTCCGATCGTCCGGCGCGCGATCGGATAGCCGGGGTCCTCGCACCAGACCTGGTCGCCCGCCTTCAGGATCGCGCTCAGCACGATGCGCAGCGCGTGCAGAGTGCCTGATGTGAGCATGATCTGATCGGGGTCGCAGCGCAGGCCGCGCGCCGACAACAGGTGATCGGCGATTGCCGCGCGCAACTCGCGGCTGCCGCGGGGATCGCCATAATGCAGATGCTCGGATCCGAATGCGCGCATGCGACGCCCGACGAAGGCACGGAAGCGCTGCACGGCGCGCTCGTCGATATGGGTGCAGCCGAGCGCGAATGCGCCTTGCCGCGGCGCTTCGACAACAGCCTTGGGTTTCTTGGCCTCGGCCGCTCGCGCAGGGATGCGCGCTGCGACGAAGGTGCCGGAGCCGACGGTTGCCTCGGCAAGGCCGTCGGCGATCAGCCGTTCATAGGCCGTGACGACGGCGTTGCGGCGGAAGCCGGTCTGCTGCGCCAGCGCCCGTGAGGGCGGCAATGACTCGCCGGGCCTGACGAGGCCGGAGACGATCATCTCGCACAGCGCCTGGTAGAGCCGGTGCGCCGCGGAGGCGCCGGCCGTGATGTGCGGACCGGTGAGGTCGAGCGGCAGCTCGGCCTTGGCCGGCGAGAGAGAATTGGTCGGAATTTTTCGCATGGAATTGGCACTATCGCAGACCAAATCGGCGGCTACAACTCTTCTGGATTGTTCCAATCTCGAGGTGCGGCCGTGAGCCAGGTTGAGACTTCAAATTCCTATCCGACATCAGCGCGCAACCAGGTGAAGCGCCGTCACGATCGCGGCTTCTACGATCACGCGACCGTTCACCGCATCCTGGATTCCTCGATGCTGTGCCACGTGTCCTATGTGATCGACGGTCAGCCTTATTGCACGCCGACCTTCTTCTGGCGCGAAGGCACGAAGCTGTACTGGCATGGGAGCAGCGCCAGCCGCATGCTGCGCAACCAGACCAGGGGCGAGCGCGTCTGTCTGACGGTCGCTCATCTCGACAGTCTCGTGCTAGCGCGCTGCGGTTTCAACCACTCCGCCGATTACCGCGCGGTGATGGCGTTCGGCACCGCCTATCTCGTCACCGACCCCGAGGAGAAGGAGCGCGCGGTGATCGCGATGGTCGACCGCTTCTTCCCGGGCCGCACCGCGAGCCTGCGTCAGAGCACCGCGCAGGAGACTAAGGCGACCTCCTTCATCGCGATGGAGATCGAGGAGGCCTCGGCCAAGATCCGGGCCAAGGGCGTGGCCGATGACGATGAGGATTACGAACTGCCGATCTATGCCGAGCGCATCCCGGTCCGCACGGTGCTCGGCGCGCCCGAGCCGTGTCCGCGCCTGCTCGACGGCGTCAGCCGGCCTGCGGATTTGAATGGCTACTCCGAAGGCCGGCTGCTCGAAGATGCATTGCGGGATGCTTATTTTGTAGAGTACCCGAACGGCTGAAATCGGCTAGCTTGCGCTCCATCGATGATCTGAATGCCCGATTGGAGTTGCCTGATGAATGCCGAAACGCAGCAGAGGATTCTTGACGCCGTCGAGGCCGGCTTCGAAGCCCAGCTTGCGACCACATGTGATTTCGTCGCGATCCCCTCGACCCGCGGAGCCGAGGGACCGTGCCAGGACATGATCGGCGAACTCCTGCGCGAACGCGGCTATGAGGTTGACGACTGGCACATCAATGTCGACGACCTCAAGGATCTGCGCGGTTTCGGCCCGATCGAGCATGATTTTTCGAAAGCGCGTTCGGTGGTGGGCACCTACCGTCCGCAAACCAACGTTGGAAAATCGCTGATCCTCCAGGGCCACTGCGATGTGGTGCCCGCAGGGCCGCTGGATTTGTGGGACACGCCGCCGTTTTCGCCCGTCATCAAGGACGGCAAGATGTTCGGCCGCGGCGCCTGCGACATGAAGTCGGGCACGATCGGTGCGCTCTATGCGCTGGATGCGATCAAGGCCGCCGGCTTGAAGCCGACGGCGCGGATCCACTTCCAGTCCGTGATCGAGGAGGAGAGCACCGGCGTCGGCGCGCTCTCGACGCTGCAGCGCGGCTACCGCGCCGATGCCTGCTTCATCCCGGAGCCGACCGGCGGCAAGATGGTGCGCTCGCAGGTCGGCGTGATCTGGTTTCGCCTGCGCGTGAAAGGCCACCCGACCCATGTCGCCTTCGCCGGTTCGGGGGCGAATGCGATCATGGCGGCCTATCATTTGATCCAGGCCCTGCAAAGGCTAGAGGTCGAGTGGAACGAGCGCGCGAAAGCCGATCGCCATTTCAAGACGCTCAACCATCCCATCAATTTCAACCCCGGCATCATCAAGGGCGGCGACTGGGCCTCCAGCGTGCCGGCCTGGTGCGACGTCGACTGTCGGATTGCCGTATTGCCGGGCTGGTCGATCGCCGAGCACCAGAAGGAGATTGTGGCATGCGTCGCGGCCGCTGCGCGCAACCACCGCTTCCTCGCCAACAACCCGCCGCAGGTCGAATGGTCGGGCTTCCTGTCGGAGGGGTATGAACTGACCGACGCCGCCGCGCCCGAGGCCGCCTTCGGCAAGGCCTTTAACAAGGTCTACGGTGGCGCGGTCGAGGACCTCGTGTTCACCGCGCTCACCGATACCCGCTTCTACGGCCTCAATCACGGCATCCCGAGCCTGTGCTTCGGCGCGAGCGGCGGCGAGATGCACGGCTTCAACGAGTTCGTCGACCTGGAGTCGCTGAAGAAGACGACCAAGGCGATGGCGCTGTTCATTGCCGAGTGGTGCGGAGTGGAGAAGGCGTAAACAACCGCGCTTTGCGCTCTCCGCCGTCATTGCGAGGAGCGAAGCGACGAAGCAATCCAGCATCCCTCCGCGGAAAGACTCTGGATTGCTTCGCTGCGCTCGCAATGACGGGCGAGGGCCCGTAGGGTGGGCAAAGGCGCCCTTGCGCCGTGCCCACCATCCATCCTCAATCTCGTGTGAAGAGGTGGGCACGCTTCGCTTTGCCCATCCTACGGCGCTCCGGTTGGGGCGGAATCTGTTGTCCGAAATACGCGCAGACACATCCTTTAAGCTTAAAATAAAGACTAGGACGGCGGCCTTGCCGGTGGCAGACTGGCGTCTGGTTCGCAGGGGCCTGAGTCCGCCGAGGGAATCACGATGCGCGATTGGGATGACGCTTATGCCAATTCTGCCCATATCCCGGGCTCGGACAAGATGCCGGCGCTGTGGGCGGAGCGGGCGGCGGCTTACCGTGCGGGGTTGAAGGATTTTCGTCCCGACGTCGCCTACGGCGCCGGTGAGCGGCAGCGCCTCGACCTGATCCTGCCCGACGGCGACAGCAAGGGCCTCGTCGTGTTCGTCCATGGCGGCTACTGGATGCGCTTCGACAAATCGACCTGGACCGATCTGGCCGAGGGCGCAAGGCATCATGGCTGGACCGTGGCGCTGCCGAGCTACACGCTGACACCAGCCGCGCGCATCTCCGACATCACCGCAGAGATTACCGCTGCGATCGCCAAGGCGGCCTCGCTGGTGGCGGGGCCGATCCGGCTCGCCGG
This sequence comes from Bradyrhizobium genosp. SA-3, assembly GCF_004212635.1. Taxonomy (GTDB): domain Bacteria; phylum Pseudomonadota; class Alphaproteobacteria; order Rhizobiales; family Xanthobacteraceae; genus Bradyrhizobium. The sequence goes on from NZ_PSRT01000082.1 coordinate 12,932, forward strand.
CCATTCCGCCGGCGGCCATCTCGTCACGCGCATGCTGTGCGACGACAGCCGGCTCGAGCCCGCCGTCTACGATCGCATCGCCGGTACCCTCTCGATCAGCGGCCTGCACGATCTGCGGCCGCTCTTGAAGACAAAGATGAATGAGACGCTGTGCATGACCATGGAGGAGGCGGCGCTCGAGAGCGCGGCGCTGCATCTGCCGCGGGGGCATTCGCCTGTGACGGCCTGGGTCGGCGGCAACGAGCGCCCTGAATTCATCCGCCAATCCGATCTGATGGCCAATGTCTGGACCGGTTTCGACGTGCCGACGCACCTCGTCATCGATCCCGGCCTCAACCATTTTACCGTGATCGACGGGCTCAAGGATCCGTCGTCGCAGATCACCGCGCGCCTGATCGGCCTCGACTGACGAGGCGAGGGAAGATCAATCGAGAGGGCCTGTCATGACGTCCAGCGATTACGATCCTGCAAGCGAAGGCGCCGAGACGGATTTCGCCCGGCGCATGTCCTATGGCAACTACCTGGCGCTGGATGCGATCCTTGGGGCGCAGCATCCGCTCTCGGAAGCGCATGACGAGATGCTGTTCATCATCCAGCATCAGACCACGGAGCTGTGGATGCGCCTTGCCATCCACGAGCTCAGCGCTGCGCGCGGCGCCATCGCCAGGGACGAGGTGCAGCCGGCCATGAAGATGCTGGCGCGGGTGTCGCGCATCTTCGAGCAGCTCAACGGCGCCTGGGACGTGCTGCGGACGATGACGCCGAGCGAGTACACGCGCTTCCGCTCGCAACTCGGGCAGTCCTCGGGCTTCCAGTCACGTCAATACAGGCTGATCGAATTCCTGCTCGGCAACCGCAACCACGCCATGCTCAAGCCGCACGCGCACGATGCGGAGACGACGAAGCTGCTCGAAGCCGAGCTCGCGACGCCAAGCCTCTATGACGAGGTGCTGCGGCTTGCCGACCGCAACGGGCTCAAGATGCCTGGGGCCGTGCTGGCCCGCGACGTCCGCGAAACCCACAGCTTCAACGAAGGCGTGCTCCAGGCCTGGCGTATCGTCTACGAGGCGCCGGAGACGCACTGGATGCTCTATGAGCTCGCCGAGAAACTGGTCGATTTCGAAGACTATTTCCGCCGCTGGCGCTTCAACCATGTGACGACGGTCGAGCGCGTCATCGGCTTCAAGCGCGGCACCGGTGGTACCGGCGGCGTCAGCTATCTCAAACGGATGCTGGAGATCGAGCTATTCCCCGAGCTCTGGCGCGTGCGTACGATTTTGTAGAGATGTCGATGACCAGGCTTCGCGTCTATGACGACACCAAAGCTTTGTTCCATCTGCCCGACGGTGTGATCTATCTCGACGGCAATTCGCTCGGCGCGCTGCCGCTCGGCGTTGCTGAGCGCGTCAATCGCGTCATCACGGCCGAATGGGGCAATGAGCTGATCCGCGCCTGGAACACCGCGGGCTGGTATGCCCAACCGCGTCATGTCGGCGATCGCATTGCGCGATTGATCGGCGCGGAAGCCGGCTCGGTGATGGTCGGAGACACGCTGTCGCTCAAGGTCTACCAGGCACTCGCGGCTGCGATCGATATGAACGCGTCGCGCAAGGTGATCCTGTCGGACACCGGCAATTTCCCGACCGACCTCTACATGGCCGAAGGCCTGATCGAAACGCTTGGGCGCGGCCATCGATTGCGTCTGGTGGCGCCGGAGGAGATCGAGGCCGCGCTGTCGGAGGAGGTCGCCGTCCTCTACATTACCGAGGTCGACTACCGCACTGGACGCCGCCACGACATGGCGAAGCTGACCGCGAAAGCGTATGCGCTCGGCATCGTCACCGTCTGGGATCTCGCCCATTCCGCCGGTGCGCTGCCGGTCGATCTCTCCGGCTGCGGCGCCGATTTTGCCGCGGGCTGCACCTACAAATTTCTCAACGCCGGCCCCGGCGCGCCGGCCTTCCTCTACGTTGCGCCGCGCCACGCTGACAATGCGCGCGCGCTCTGTCGGGGTGGATGGGCCATGCCAAGCCGTTTGCGTTCGAGCTTGCCTATGCAGCCGCCGGCGGCGTCGAGCGCATGCGTGTCGGAACGCCGCCGGTGCTGGCGATGGCGGCGCTGGAGGCCTCGCTCGACATCTGGGACAGGGTCGATATCGCCGAGGTGCGTGCGCGTTCGCTGGCGCTCGGCGATCTCCTGATCGCGGAAGTCGAGCGTCGCTGCCCATCTCTGAAGCTGGTGACCCCGCGCGCGCATGAGCGCCGCGGCTCGCAAATCTCCTTCGCCTTCGGCGGCGGCTACGCCGCCATGCAGGCGCTGATTGCCCGCGGCGTCATCGGTGATTTCCGTGCACCAGATATCATGCGGTTCGGGATCACGCCGCTTTATATCGGGGAGGATGAGATCGTCCGCGCCGCCGAGATCATCGAGGAGGTGATCGCTGGCGACGTGTGGCGCCGGCCGGAGTACCAGGTCGTGAACGCGGTGACGTGAGGATGATCTCGTGCCCCGGACGCAGCGCAGCGCTTCTTAGCGGTGCGCTGCAGAGCCGGGGCCCATGCTGCACCGGAATCCATCGCGAGATGGGTCCCGGCTCTGCGCAGCAACGCTGAGGCGTTGCAGCGCGTCCGGGACACGATAGCTGCAGTCAGGCTATTTTAGCTCGCCCCACAGCGCCTGCACGATCGCATCGAGCCCATCTGTCAGCGCCGCCGGTCCTGGCTGCAAGATGATCGGCGACTTGATCTCGACAATACGATCATCGCGCACCGCCGGAATCTCGCCCCAGCCGTCGCGCGCGCGGATACGGGCAGGGACGACCTTCTTGCCACACCATGACGCGAGGATCACATCGGGTGCTGCCTTGCGCACTATCTCCGCCGAGACGATGCGGTCCTTTGCGGCCTGCCGCGACCGCAACTCCGGGAAAACATCCGTGCCGCCGGCGGCCTCGATCAGCTCGGACACCCAGCCGATGCCAGAGATCAGCGGATCGTCCCACTCCTCGAAATAGACTCTTGGCCGCGGCGAGGGGCGGGGCGTTGCCGCGATCGCGGCGAGGCGCCGCTCGAAACCTTGGGCGAGGTCTTCCGCGCGCCCGGCCGCATCGACCAGCGCACCGAGCGTGCGGATCATCGCCATGATCCCGGCGATGTCGCGCTGGTTGAAGACATGGACGTCGACACCGGCGCGGACGAGATCTGCGGCGATGCCGGCCTGCAGATCGGAAAAGGCCAGCACCAGCTCCGGTTCCAGCGCCAGGATCTTCGGGATGTCGGCCGAGACGAACGCAGACACCCGTGGCTTCTCCCGTCGCACCTGGGACGGGCGCACGGCGTAGCCGGAGACGCCGACGATGCGGTCCTGCTCGCCGAGCAGATAGAGCGTTTCGACCGTCTCCTCGGTCAGGCAGACGATGCGGTGGGGCGGGAAGTGGCGCATGCGAGGAGCCTATGCACAATGTCTGCGCCGATGTCAGCCCGCCCATTACCTCGGACGTCATTGCTTTGCCGCGCGAAGCAATTCACGCTGAGACAACAACGAATTGGGAGCAGATCCGATGACGCCGCTCGAGAAACTTAAAGTGATGAAGATGCCGTTCGCCGAGCTCAAAGGCGTCGAGTTCGTCGAGGCCGAGAAAGATCGCGTGGTGGCGCGGATGACGGTCCGGCCCGACCTCTGCACGCTTCATCACACCATCCATGGCGGCGCGCTGATGGCGCTGGCCGATTCCGTCGGCGCGGCGGCGACCGTGATCAACCTGCCCGAGGACGCAAAGGGTACGACCACGCTGGAGAGCAAGACCAACTTCATCGGCGGGGCCAAGGAAGGAACCACCGTCATCGCGACCGCCACGCCGGTCCACAGAGGCCGGCGGACCCAGGTCTGGACCACCCGGCTGGAGACTGAGGACGGCAAGCTGGTGGCCATCGTGACCCAGACGCAGCTCGTCCTCGTATGACCAGGACCCTTGATTTTGTTAACGAAATAGTCGCGTCCGGTGCCACTTACTTGAGCAGGCCCCCGTCTTGAAAAGCTTGTTGCGATGCACAATATAGGCGGCCTAGGGATTCGAACGCCTCCTCGAGGGACACCAAGAGGAGTTTTGACGTGGTACTTGAAGAAACCGTCCGCACCGCTCCGGGCTACGTGCGGACCTTGATCCAGCAGGAAGAATTGCCGCTTCTGCGCGATCACCTGCTGAGGCTTGATGCCGGAAGCCGGCACGACCGTTTCAACGGCTTTCTCGACGACAGCTTCATCGAGCGTTACGCCGCCCGCTGCGCCGAAGACGGCACCGTGATCGTCGCCTACATCGTCGACGGCGTGGTCCGCGGTGCGGCCGAGCTGCATCCGCCGGAGGATGATTCGCTGCCCGAGGTCGCCTTCAGCGTGGAGGCCTCGGCCCGCCGTCAGGGCGTCGGAACCGTGCTGTTCCGCCGTCTGATCGCGGAAGCGCGCTGGAAGGGCTATAAGCGCCTTCGCATCACCACCGGCGCCGAGAACCACGCCATGCGGGCGCTCGCCAGGAAGTTCGGTGCGCATCTGGCTTTCCGCCACGGCGAATCGACCGGGACGATCGATCTCGGCAAGACGCCCGAGGCGGAGCTTGCTGACCTCGCGGCCTCGCCGTTCACGGCCGGCCGGGCCCTGCTCAGCTTCAACTCGACCTGCTGGAAGATCATCTCCAGCATGTACGGCAATCGCGCCGCCTGAGACAAAAAAGCGGACCGGCAAGGCCGGTCCGCTTTCGCATTCAGATCAAAGGAAAGAGCGCTCAGGTGCCGGTGCGCTTGTCGTTGCCGAAGCGGCGGACGACGCGGCGCTCGACCACCACGGAGCGTTGGGCGCCCTGTTCGCCGGCGATCACGCGGGTTGCGGTGATGCGGCTGTTGGTACGGGCCTGCTTCTTGACCTCGGCCTGCACGACATCGAGCGGCATGCCCATCAGCGCTGCTGCGATCTCTGCCTGCTGCTCCTGGTCGTCGGTGATGCCGACGGCGGCGAAGATCGCCTCGTCCAGGGTGGGCGGATCGTGACGCACGCGCCGCGTGCCATATTTGGTATTCCAGTCTGCGCTCATAACGGCCTCGTTTTGATGCCGGGATACCTAGTGCCGCGAATGTTGCATTGCAATATGGAATCGGTGTGGCATCTCAGCTATGCACCGGTCGGGTGTCAGGGCGGTGACGCGACACCTGCACCGACTTCAATCCCTTGCTGTGGCCAGCGTTTCAGCGCCGCGTGCCCGGCTTCGGTGAGCCCGTAGATACCCCGCTCAGCACGTTCGAACCAGCCATACACATTGTTAAGCAAGATCTTGCCGGCATCGGGACAGCGTTCGCGCAGCTCGCTCACCCGCCGCGGACCTTCGGCGAGCGCCGAGGCGCAGGCCAGCGCCTGTTGCCGATAGGCCGTCATGATCGGCGAACGGGTGCTGCCGCCGAGCACGGGATCGCCCTGGCGGCGCTGATGTTCGGCGACGAGCCGCGAGCGCACCTTCGGCTCGCGGCGCGGCGCCGCCGTCGGCGGTTTCACCAGCACCTCGACCTGGCCGCGATCGGTCACCCCGAGCATGCCGAAGCCGAGCCGGCGGCAGAGATTGCGGTAGCGCGCATCGCTCTCACGCCCTTTGCCGCGGGCCGACATTCTGGCGGCGATCCAGATCTCGTCGCCGGCCGGCGCGCGATCGACCGCCTGGAGGATCAGCTCGAGATTGAAGGCGAGCTTGAGTTCGCCAATCACCACGACAGGTGGATCGCTGGCGCTGAGGCCCACAAGATCGCAGCCGCCGATCTCGCCCTTCACGGTGAAGCCGAGCTCTTCGAGGAAGCGTTTGACGGGTAGATAGAGCGCGGTTTCCAAAGACAAGGTCCGAGTGTGATGTCCGATCGGAGAATCAGTCGCACAGTTTAAAGCCTTCTCGGCTCCGATTGAATCACGGCGGTCACGCCTATACCCGCCCACCCACCGGGATCAGCGCACCGGTGACGCCGCTCGCGGCATCGCTGGCGAGAAACAGGATGACTTCGGCGAGCTCCTGCGGCGTGACCCATTTGGAGAAATCCGCTTTCGGCATGTCGGCGCGGTTGGCGCTGGTGTCGACGATCGACGGCAGCACGGCGTTGACGGTCACTTTGCCCTTCCACTCATTGGCAAGCGCCTCGGTAAGGCGATGCACGCCTGCCTTCGACGCCGCATAGGGTCCCATGCCGGAGCCGGCCTGGAGCGCGCCCATGGCGCCGATGTTGACGATGCGACCGGCCTTGGAGGCGGCCAGATGCGGTAGCGCCGCGCGCGAGGTGTTGAGCGCGGTCAGCACATTCAGCGCATGCATGCGCCGCCACGTCCCGGTGTCGCCGTCGTCGACGGTCTCGAAAGCGAAGCCGCCCGCGATGTTGATCAGTGCATCGAGCTTGCCGAAATGCTTTGCCGCCGCCTCGATCGCCGTCTTCGCCTGCGCCGCGTCGGACAGGTCGACGCCGCCGATCTCGATGCTTTCAGCCGTTGTGGGGGCTTGCGAGGGCGCGTAATCGATGCCGGCCACGCGCGCGCCGCGTGCCCGCGCCGTCTCGGCGACCACCTTGCCCAGCGCTCCCAGCGCGCCGGTCACGACAATGACTTTTCCCTGCACGGTGCTCTCCGTGGTTTCGCTTTGCCGGCGACTATTGCGCGCAGTGAATTGGGCTTGCAATGGCGGCGGCTTCAAGGCTGGGCTATAGTTACAACTTTAGATCGTTGAGGAGGTTGTTCATGTCTGACAATTTGCCAACCATCGAATTTCCCGCTGCCATCGTCGACCTAAGATATCCGCTGATGCGGCTCCGGCAGGCTTTAGACGGGAAGGGTCCCGTTCGCATCGTGGCCATGGGGTCGTCATCAACGGCCGGACGAGCCGATGTTGTGCCGTATCCCTATCGGTTGGAGATGTATCTACGGCAATACTTCAAGGACGTTGTCCACCGGCCGGACATTCGGATTGACGTGCTGAACCGCGGCAAGGGCGGAGAAGAGGCAAGCGAAGAACTCGAACGCTTCGAAACCGATATCTATCATGATGATCCGGCACTGGTCATCTGGCAGATTGGAACGAACGCGGTCTTTCACAACGACCAGTACGACGTGGACGTTGTTGCCGGGAATATCAGGAAGGGCCTGGCGCAATTGCGCGCTCGCGGTTTCGAGGTTCTGGTGATTGATCCGCAATATGTGACGAAGATGCTCTGGGACGACCGTGCTGAGCTTTCGGACAAGATGGTCCGGCTGATCCGCGATGCTGCTAATGAGGCCGAGGTGAATCTGTTTCAGCGTTGGGCACTGATGCGGCATTGGCACGTGCAAAACAACGTCTCGTTCGAGCAACTGCTGGACACAGGTGATCCTGACAAGCTGCACCAGAGCGATTGGAGCACTCAACAAATCTCCTTGGCCCTCAAGAGCGCGATGATCAGGGCCATCGGGCTGACGGCCTGAGGCGTCCGCCGCGGATCACGCTTGCAGATAACGCTCCTTCAGCGCAGTCCGTTCGGCCGCGCCGAGCTTGAGCCCATCGCGCAAATAGGTTTCGATGTCGCCATACTCCTTGCCGACCGCTTCGAACGCAGCAGCAAGGTAAGAGGCTTCGACGCTGCCGATGGCATTGCGTACGTCCTCCGGCAGGTCGGTGGCAGCCGTCGCATCGCGCTTGTAGTGCTGATTGGTGAGCAGGTAGTCCTCGGCGATGATGTCATCGGATACGCCGAGTGCATGCAGGATCAGCGCGCAGGCAAAGCCGGTGCGGTCCTTGCCCGCCGTGCAGTGGATCACGAGCGGCGCGCGGTCTTCCAGGAGAAGGCCGAACAGGTTGCGAAAGCTGTGCGTGTTGTGGCGAACGTAGTTGCGATAGGATTCGCGCATCAGCTCCAGCGCGACCGGTGCCGTCAGCGTGCCCCGGGCGAGCTCGGCGCGCAGCGCAGCCACGACCGTCGGCTCGATCGGCAGCGAGTGCACGGTGATCTCGTTCACGACGCAGACGCCGGCCTCGCGCTCCTCCAACCCACGGAAATCGAAGGCGCTTCGAACCCCCAGCGCGCGGACGATCTCGATGTCGGCCGCAGTGAGTTGGCCGAGATGGTTGGAGCGGAAGATGTGCCGCCAGCGGGTGATGCGGCCGTCGGAGGTCGGATAGCCGCCGAGATCACGAAAATTGCTGGCGCCTTGCAAGGCGAGGTGGCGGGCAGGGGAGTCGGACATGAGATCAGCTTGGGTTATGGTTCCACCGGATGCGCTGCGGCATCCTTAAAGTCCATTACAGGGGGTGATCATGGGCCGATACAAGGCCATTGTTTTGGCTATCACCATGCTGTCGGCCGGAAGTGTCGACACCCGGCCGGCCGATGCGCAGACATTCCAGACCTATCGCTGTGCCGATGGTACGCAGTTCATCATCGGGTTTTATGACGGCGACAAGCGCGCCTTCCTCCAGATCGACGGTGAGCCGGTCACGCTTGCCAAGCGGCTGACGGTCTCTGGCGCCCGCTATTCGAGGGCCGGGACTACGCTGACGATCGGCAGGACCGGGATCACCACGATCAGACATCTGAAGCGGCCGGTGACCGCCTGCGCGGTGATCTGAACGTCTCTGTGCCCGCAAGAATCAAAAAGGGCCGAAACACCGTGGTTTCGACCCCTTTTCAAACTGCCGCCGCCGTTCGCGAGAGCGCGACGGTATCAAACCAACCACCGGCATCAGCGATCCCATTTCGGCTTGGCTTCGTCCACCGCGTCCTGGTGGTACCAGCTGTCGCTGCAGATCGAGACGTTCGTGGGAAGCGAAGCATGATCGGCGGGAAGGCTGGTCTCGCCATAGCGGCGTCCCCCAAGAGCTGCGCGGCCCCCGGCAGGGAATTGGTAGATCTTCGCAGATCCGTGACTCAGACCATTGTTCATCATTGCGATTTCTCCTTGGTCGAAGCGCCTTGGCCTCCATGGTGCGCCCGACTCGTTCGATTGTGGTTACTGAAATCCCCATATCGGCCGCGCGCCCCGAATTGGAAAGTGCTGAAAAGGAAATCAGTTGTCGCCCAATTTGTAGGCAGATCGCCTGCTGCATCTCCCAAGGCAGGGTGTCGGTAACCAACGCCTGGGCTATTCCAAAGGTTGCTGGGCAGGGCCGTGGGGCTTTATGAAAGTTGCTGGACGTTGATGCGCGTTTCATCGGCAACGTCCAGCATTGCGTCGCCTGCTTCAGAATCGGGCGGTTTCCGTGGAGTTTTTGCGGTGCAGCTTCACGCGAAGGTGCGCGGCTATGACGCACGACGCTGGGGGCGGTTTGTCAGCGCCGAGGAGCCGCCTGCCGCGGTGGAAAACCTCCCGCAGTGCGGCCTTTTGGCACGTTAAATGCTTGTAAAGGGCCGGCCGATGGTGGCCGGGTACAAACGTGCGGGGACCCCAGGGCCCCCAACCTTTCGCATCATCTACAGAGAGGCTCAATGACCAAGTATAAGCTCGAGTACATTTGGCTCGACGGATATACGCCGACTCCGAATTTGCGCGGCAAAACTCAGATCAAGGAATTCGCGTCGTTCCCGACGCTCGAGCAGCTTCCGCTCTGGGGCTTCGATGGCTCCTCCACCCAGCAGGCCGAAGGTCATAGCTCCGATTGCGTGCTGAAGCCGGTCGCCGTCTTCCCGGACGCCGCGCGCACCAATGGCGTGCTCGTGATGTGCGAAGTCATGATGCCCGATGGCAAGACCCCGCATCCGTCCAACAAGCGCGCCACCATCCTCGACGACGCCGGCGCCTGGTTCGGCTTCGAGCAGGAGTACTTCTTCTACAAGGACGGCCGTCCGCTCGGCTTCCCGACCGCCGGCTATCCGGCCCCGCAGGGTCCGTACTACACCGGCGTCGGCTACTCGAATGTCGGCGACGTCGCCCGCAAGATCGTCGAAGAGCATCTCGACCTCTGCCTCGCTGCAGGCATCAACCATGAAGGTATCAACGCGGAAGTCGCCAAGGGTCAGTGGGAATTCCAGATCTTCGGCAAGGGCTCCAAGACCGCTGCCGACCAGATGTGGATGGCCCGCTACCTGATGCTGCGTCTCACCGAGAAGTACGGCATCGACATCGAGTTCCACTGCAAGCCGCTCGGCGACACCGACTGGAACGGCTCGGGCATGCACGCCAACTTCTCGACCGCCTATATGCGCGAAGTCGGCGGCAAGGAGTATTTCGAGGCGCTGATGGCGGCCTTCGAGAAGAACCTGATGGACCATATCGCCGTCTACGGCCCGGATAACGACAAGCGTCTGACCGGCAAGCACGAAACCGCGCCCTGGAACAAGTTCAGCTACGGCGTTGCCGACCGCGGCGCCTCGATCCGCGTTCCGCACTCCTTCGTCAACAACGGCTACAAGGGCTATCTGGAAGACCGTCGTCCGAACTCGCAAGGCGACCCCTACCAGATCGCTTCGCAGATCCTGAAGACGATCGCGTCCGTGCCAACCAACAAGAAGGCCGCGGCCTAAGATCCTCCCGGCCCGGGCCGGGGGGCTGGCCCGGGTTGGTCTCAAATCCGCCGGAGCTGTAAGGCTCCGGCGGATTTTTGCATTTTGACGGCCGTTCCTCCGGTCTTGCGAACCTCGGCCGCGCAAGCTTGTCGATTGCGTTCGAATGCGGGAGAGTGTCCCCGGATGCGCGCAGGGCCGGGGACACGTCTGGTGTTTGAAGGCTTCTACAAGGTGAGATTTCAGCTCGGCGACGCCGTCGGCCGCAGCGTGATGCATGCCGGCAATGGCAAGATGCTCGGCGGCAATTCGGCCTTCGCCCATATCGGCACCTACGACAAGACCGAAGGCGGCGTCGACGTCGTGATCAAGACCGTCCGCCACAATCCCGATCCGAACTACCGCGCCATGGCCGGCACTGACGACGCGACCTTGATCGCGAAGGGCTGGGCCGACGGCGATCTCTATCGTTTCAAGGGCGAGTTGAAAGAGCTGCCTGGCGTACCCTTCCAGTCGGTCATGACGCCGATCACGGAGAACGAGGTGCCGATCGCCGGCGGCATCGGCGCGGACAGCATTGCCGATGGGCTCTACTCGATCCACCTGCGCATGCTCGACGGCATCGACGGTGGTCTCACCGGCGTGATGCTGCTCAACCAGGGCCGCATCCTCGGCGGCGATGCGGCGTTCTATTATCTCGGCAGCTACACCGCCGCGAAGGGCCGCTGGAAGGGCCAGATCCTCAATCAGGAGCACACGCCGGCCAAGGACGATCCGATCTTCGGCGGCCACGAGGTCGGCATCGGTTTCTTCGGCCGCTATGACGCGGAAGAGGCGGTGCTGGAGGCAACGGCGCTCGCTGGCAAGCGCAGCCTGCGCCTGACCGCTGCGCTCAAGCTGATGCACCGCGCCTGATCGCGACAGGAATTGCATATGGACAACATTCGCATGCTCTCGACGCTCGGCCTGATGGGCGCGATGCGCAGCCTGTCGTCTGCGTATGAAGCTGCGACGGGCGTGCGCATCGACGCCGATTTCGCGCCGACCCAGGCGCTGCTGCAACGGCTGCGCGATGGCGAGGCGGCCGATCTCGTCATCCTCACCCGCGAGGGGCTCGACGCGGTGATCGGTGAGGGCCGCGTGGTCGCCGACAGCGCGGCTGACCTCGCGCGCTCCTATGTCGGCATCGCCGTGCGGGCAGGGCAGGCGCATCCCGACATCGCCGACGAAGCCGCGCTGCGCAGGACGCTGCTTGCGGCGCGGTCCGTCGCCTATTCGCGGCTCGGCGCCAGCGGAATCTACTTTGCCCAGTTGATCCAGCGATTGGGTATCGCGGCCGAGATCAACGCCAAGGCCACCATCGTGCAGCAGGGCTTTACGGCGGAGCGGCTCGTCAACGGCGAGGCCGATCTCGCCGTACAGCAGATCAGCGAGCTGAATCAGGTCGGCGGCATCGAGGTCGTCGGCCCGATCCCGCATGATTTGCAGACGCCGGCTGTGTTCTCCGCCGGCCGTATGGCGAATGCGACACATGCCGAGGCCGCCGACAGGCTGCTGCGCTATCTGGCCTCGCCGGAGGTCATGCCCGTGCTGCGCCAATCGGGACTTGAGCCTTGAATTTGCCGGGGCGGGGACGCAACGTAGTGGCCATGCGCGCTTATCTCCTCGCAGCTCTCTTTGCGATTGCCGCGCCCCTGGCGGCGCATGCGCAATCGGCCGATCTCGTGTTGTGCGATCGGGTCGCCGCCGATCCCAGCGATCCCGACAAGCCGTCTGACGTGAAGGGCGTGACGGAGATCGCTTCCTCCGACGTCGCGACCGCCATCAAGTTCTGCAAGCAGGCCGCGTCCTCCTCGCGCCGCGCGATGTTCGCGCTCGGCCGCGCCTATGCGGCCAACCGGCAGACGAGTGAGGCGATCGCCGCCTGGCGCAAGGCCGCCGACAAGGGATCGAGCGCGGCGATGGTCGAGCTCGGCGTCGCATATGGTACGGGCTCCGGCCTTGCGAAGGACGAAGCACAAGCGCGCAAGCTGTTCGAGAAGGCGGCGCAATCAGGCAATCCCCGCGGCGTCAGCAATCTCGCCGCGCTCGGCGGTGCAACTGGCAGTGCGCCCGCCGATCCCGCGCAGGCGCGGGCGCTGCTCGGCAAGGCCGCCGAGACCAACGCGGAGGCGCAGTACCAGCTCGGCCTGATGCTTGCGAGCGGCAATGGCGGGGAGAGGGACGACGCCGCGGCGCGCGCACTGTTCGAGAAGGCGGCCGCGCAGAACCATCCCGGCGCGCTGGAGCGGATGGGCGCCTTCGCCCAGGAAGGCCGCGGCGGGCCGAAGGACAAGGACGCCGCCAAGGCCTATTACGAGCGCGCCGCAGCGCTCGGCGACGATGACGCCAAGAAGGCGCTGGAGCGCATTCGCTGCCCCTATGCCATCAAGGACAAGCAGGGCAAGCTCGTCACCACGCTGTGCTTCTGAGCAGGGCCCGCACGCACTGAGGAACCTGGCTCGCGCCCACGCCGTTGATATCAAGACACGACGGAGCGCGATCATGATCCGCAAACTGGCATCGGGCGAATACCGCCTCTATTCACGCAAGGTGAATCCGAAGACCGGCAAGCGCCGCAATCTCGGCACCTTCAAGAGCCGTGCGGCGGCCGAGAAGCACGAGCGCGAGGTGCAGTACTTCAAGCGGCACTGATGGACGGCGAATGCCGTCCAGGAGCCCGGCAAAACAAAACATGCGAAAACAACCCCATGCACAGTAGCCAAGGGATTGAAATCGCACACCTTGCGGATTAATCGAAATTCAAATTGACCCGTCGGGCAAAACAGGGGCATAATGGCATCATGACAGCGAACGTCCCGCGAGCGGCCCTGCGCGAAAAGCCGGGTGGCTTCAATGCGGCGACGATGCTAGGTAGCCACAGTTTTTTTCCGATTTTGCGGGTTCAAGACGTTGCTGGACGGACTGTACAAGGTTGAATACGGCGTCAACGATGCGTTCGGCCGCAGCATCATGTGCCTGCATGACGGCAAGATGCTGGGCGGCAATTCGGGCTTTGCGCATCTTGGCACCTATGTTGAGCGCGACGGCGAGATCATCGCCGAGGTCATCACCGAGCGGCATAACCAGGATCCCAACTACAAACCGCTGATGGGCGCCGACGTCGCCTCGATCGGGGCGCGCGGCCGGCTGTACGGCAACCAGATCCGCCTTCAGGGCAGCGCGGACACGATGCCGGGCGCCAATTTCTGGGCCAATCTCACCCCGCTCGACGACGAGGCGCTGCCGCCGAGCGGAGCAGTCGGTCCGGGCGGGATCGCCAACGGGCTCTATGGGATGAGCCTGCGCGCGCTCGATGGCGTGGATGCCGGACTCTCCGGCGTGATGCTGCTGATCGATGGCCGCATCCTCGGCGGCGATGCGTTCTTCTACTATCTCGGCTCCTATTCCTCCGCGGACGGCCGCTGGAAGGGCGAGATGCTGAACCAGGAGCACACGCCGGCGAAAGGCGAAAATCCCGTCTTTGGCGGCTTCGAGGTCGGGATCGGCTTCTCAGGAACCTGCACGGCCGATAGCGGCGAGCTCGAAGGTATCGCACTCGCCGGCAAGCGCAGCCTGCGCCTTGCGGCTTCGCTCAAGCTGATGCGGCGGGCGTAGGGCGTCTGCTCACAGCGCCACGGCTGGATCAACCGGTGTGCTCGCGTTGAAATCCAGATAGATCGGCCGCATCGTCGCAGTCATTTACCTTGCTCGTTGTGGCTAAGCTTCAGCCAGGGCAATTGCTCGTTGGCGAAAAAATGCTTCCTCGGCTGGAGCTCCGCCGCCCGGTCGAAGGCACCGACGTGATAGTGCGTCTCCGTCGGAAAGTGCACGGTAGCGCAGGTCAGCGTCGAGCCGCAGCGGGCACAGAAACCGCGCGTCGTTCCCGGCGATGATTTGAACGTCGTGATGGCGCCTTCGGTCACGTGACAGAGTCGTTCTCGAACCCGACGAACACGCTAACGGGCGCCGGAATGGCGGCGGCAGCTATCGCAGTGACACCAGAAGATTCCCTTCGGCCGGCCTCGCGCCTCGAAACGCACCGCCCCACAAAGGCAACGTCCAGAAAAGGTTTCGCTCACGTTCGTGCTCCGGGCCTGACTTCCATAGCGACGAATACTATCGCCCCCGAGAGGAAAGTGAGCGCGCCGATCGCTCCGATCGCCCAGGCCATGCCGAACAGGTCGGCGATGATGCCGGCCGATAGCGCCCCGATCGCGTAACCGAGATCGCGCCAGAAGCGATAGACGCTGAGTGAGCGTGCGCGCCAGCTTGGATGCGAAGCGTCGGACACCGCAGCGATCAGGCTCGGGTACACCATGGCCGTACCAAGTCCGAGAAGCAGGCTGCCGACCAGCCACCATTCGAAATGGCTTGTTGCAGCGCTCAAGAATAGACCCACGGCCTGGACCCACATGCCGGCCACGATCAAGCCCTTGCGGCCCCACCGATCAGAAAGAGGGCCCGTGGCGATCTGCAGGATGCCCCAGGTGGCCGGATAGACGGCCTTCAGTATGCCGATCCGGTCGACGGGGAGGCCGAACGAGGCGAAGAACAGCGGAAAGATGCCCCAGCTCATTCCATCATTCAGATTGTTGACGAGCCCAGCCTGCGACGCGGCGAATAGATTGCGATCTCCGAACGACGTGAGGACGAATATCTCCCTGAAGCTGATTGGGGACGCTTGACGCGCATGCGCTGCGGTCTCCAGCCGAACGTGCTCGCGTGTGTCGCGCACCAGCAGGATCGATAGCACTGTGCCTAGAATCGCGTAGGCAACGCCGAGGTAGATCGGTGCCGGCCGCAGTCCGTATTTCGAGGCAAGATATCCAGTGAGGAAAGCGGTCACGCCTACCGCGAGATAACCGGCGAACTCGTTCAGGCCCACGGCAAGTCCCCGCGACTTCGGTCCGACGAGATCGATTTTCATGATTACCGTCATCGACCAGGCAAGACCCTGGTTGATGCCGAGAAGGGCGTTTGCTGCGATGACCCATCCCCAGCTCGGCGCCCACATGATCATGAGCGGCACCGGCAGGCCGACGAGCCAGCCGAGGATCAGAACACGTTTGCGTCCCCAGGCGTCGGCGAGCTGGCCGGAGATCAGATTGGCGCAAGCCTTCACGACGCCGAAGCTGACGATGAAGGAAACGACGAGCGTCGTCGAACTGATCCTGAATTCCTCGGAGCCGATCAACGGCACGACTGTCCGCTCGATCCCGACCATCCCGCCGACGAAGGCGTTGATCAGGACGAGCAAGGCGAACTGCGGCCAGTTCTCTTTCAGCCCCAGTTGGACAGACGAGGCAATCTGTGGGCCAGTTACAGCTTCGGTCATTAGATCAGGCCGCGGCCGCCGCCATGCCTGAGTTTGCCGCCCTGATCCGCGCGGCCTCTGGCGGCGCCGGCGGAATCTCGGTGACCATGAACCGAACAAACTCGGCTTCATCCTCGATCGTGAACGCCTGATTGTGCCGCTTCTCGAAGCCGATCGCGGAGGATGGTTTGCCGCTCAGGCGCCGACCGCAAACCGAGCCCGCATAGGCGCCCGGCAGCACCTCGACGTAGTCAGGAAGCTCCTTCAGCCTGCTCACGCTTCGGAACAGTTGCCTGGCGCCTTCCTCCGCGCTCACGGCAAGTTCAGTGCGGCCGAGATCGCCGACCATGAGCGTGTGACCGGTGAAGACGAACCAGGGTTCGTTGGCGCGTGTTTGGTCCGTAACAAGGATGCAGATGTGCTCGGGCGTGTGACCCGGCGTGTGCATCACCGTCGCCGACACATTGCCGAGGGGAAGAACGTGGCCGTCGCGCACACCCTTGTAGGGAAACGATACACCAGCCTCCGTCGAGAGCACGTACTCAGCTCCCGCTGCGGCGGCGAGCGCCCGGCCCGCTGACAGGTGATCGGCATGGACATGAGTGTCTATGACGAAATGGATCCGCATGCCGGTATTGTCGGCCGCCTGCAGGTAGGGCTGAATATCGCCGACCGGATCAACGACCGCGCCGGCAGCTTTGCCGCCGCAGCCGAAAAGGTAGGAGATACCGACTGGATCGCTATGCAAGAATTGGCGGAGAATCATGGACTTGCACTCCCTCGAGAGATACGCTAGATACATTCAATCAATCTGCTGAATGATATATTGAAGGACCGCCGTGTCAAGCTCAGGACCGAAACAGGAGATCTATGAAAACCTTGCCGAGGTGGCGCAGGCGCTCGGCCATGCTCACCGGCTTGAGCTGCTGGAGCACCTTGCGCAGGGGATACGCACCGTCGAGGAGCTGTCGGCTCGGGCACATCTGACATTCGCCAACACGTCGCGGCACCTGCAGATACTGAGGCGCGCGCGCCTCGTCGAAACGGAGCGTCGTGGCAAGCACATTCTCTATCGCCTCGCTGGCGACGCCGAAGTAGTGACGCTGATCAAGGCGCTGGGTCGGGTCGGTGAACGGAATGTCGCCGAGATCGGTCGTGTTGTGACCGATTACTTCCAAGCCCGTGATGCGCTAGAGCCCGTCTCGCGTGACGACCTGGTCGCGCGATTGCGGGACGATCTGGTTACGTTGCTCGATGTGCGGCCCGAGGATGAGTTCGCGCTGGGCCATCTGCCGGGGGCGCTCAACATTCCTCTGGTCGAACTGGAAAGACGGTTGGGCGAGTTGCCGCAAGGCCGTGAAGTGATTGCGTACTGTCGCGGGCCCTATTGCGTTCTTTCGTTCGAAGCCGTGGCGGCGCTGCGGGCGCGCGGCTATCGCATTCGCCGCCTTGAGGACGGTTACCCGGAGTGGAAGGCCGCCGGCCTGCCGGTCGAATCCGTTGCTTGAAACAGGTCGATCAGGTGCATCATGGATGATAAGCTTCATCGCGCGGAACCCGCGTGGCCGATCGTTGGCGTAAAGGATCACAAGGCGCCCTCGGTGTTCCGACCTGAATCCCTGTTGAGGGAGGCGCGCCGGCAGAGGCAGTTGCCGCTCGTAGCTGTGCCCGAAATCTGCGTGCTCGATCCGGATGGTGACGTCGTCCGTCACCTCAAGCGGACCGGCGCCGGCCGCATCCATGAAGGTTGGGCCTGCTACCACACCGAGCTTCTTGCCTTCGATCTCGACGACATCGGCGAGGTCGGGATCGTCGGCTGCGCGGTCGGGGCACCCTTCGCCGTCCTGGTCGCCGAACAGCTCTTCGCGTCGAGCTGCCGGCTGCTCGTCAGCGTCACCTCGGCGGGCCAGATCAATCCCATCGGACCTACTCCCTATTTCGTCCTGGTCGACCGCGCGCTGCGCGACGAGGGGACGAGTTATCACTACCTGCCTGGCTCGACTTTCGCGGCAGCACCCGACATGTCGCTTCTGGATTGCGTCGAGCGGGCGGGCCGATCGCTGCCGGAGAAACTGCATCGCGGTTCGACCTGGACGACGGATGCCCCCTATCGCGAGACCGAAGCGGCGATCTCGCGAGCGCGCGAACTGGGGACGCTCGCCGTGGAGATGGAAGCTGCGGCGCTCTACGCTTTCGGCACGACGAGCGGCAACTCGATCGTCTGCTTCGCCCACGTCACGAACTCGATGGCGCAGACCGAGGGCGACTTCGAGAAGGGCGAGGCCGACGGCGCCAAGGCCACGCTTGCCGTCGTTGCCGCTGCGGCGCGCGGCTGGCAGAATGACGCGAGGATCTCGGACAACGCTTGAACCGCAGGCAACAAATGCAGCTAGAGTCGACCCTCACGTGTCCGGCGTGTGGCCATCAAGAGATCGAGACCATGCCGACGGATGCCTGCCAGTTCTTTTACGACTGCAGGAGGTGCGGCCTACGGCTAAAGCCCAAGTCGGGCGACTGCTGCGTCTTCTGTTCCTACGGGACCGTTCCATGCCCCCCGATTCAAACGAGCGGGGTGTGCTGTTCGTAGACTAATTGGCCTGTCCGGATCGCGAGACGATCTCCGATTGCGGCGCGGTCAATCAGCGTTCTGCAGGGCGTAACCGCCGTCACTTGGTCGCTTCGATGATGTGCGCCGCTTGCATCGTTTCAGTGGACGGAACGGCATTCTGGATCTCAGGGTAATTGGTAGTCCGGTTCTGGACCCGGATCAGACTTCCGGGCCACTTCTAATATGCCTGAGCGAGATCCGGCGAGCTCTTATCCGGCACGCCGCGAGCGTAGGGATCGGCTCGGTCCTTTGCTCGTTCACCGTTCAGGAAGGCCTGCCTTCCGAAGCAGACAACGGGCCCAGCCGACAATGGCTTACGTTGATGCTTTCGCATCCGGTCGCCTCGCAACGAGACCGTTGCCGACGCATTGCGGCACCGTATCGCCTTTTTGGTTACGCAAGCGGAACTGGCCGCGAACGACTCCGCTATCGGGCCTCGACTTCGACTCGCGCTTTTCCAACGTCATCGCTTCGAGATAGAGATCGTCGCCGGGACGCACTGCGTTGGGCAGCCGCAACTCATCATAGCCCAACCCGGCAATGGCACGTACCGGAGGCTGTAATTCGTTAGTTAGCGAGATGAAGATCGCGAACGTGTGGGCGGCAGATGCCGACAGTCCTCCAAAAACGGAACGAGCAGCAGCTGCCTCATCGATATGGAAGGGCCTCGGGTCATACCGCTTGGCGAACTGAATGATTTCTTCCTTGGAAACAGAATAGGGGCCAGCCTTCTGGCTGTCACCGACCTCGACGTCTTCAAAATATCCATTGGTCATTGATCAAATCCTCTACGCACGGGCTGACGAAAAGGACGGCATAGGCTGACCTTGGGACTATAGCCCAGTGCCGTTTGCCTCTGGCCTTAAGCCGTCATGATGCTCGACGGGCCGACGAAGTGATCGAATAGTCCGGTTGTCGCCCGAATACGAACTCCGGGCGTAGCGTCAAATTGTCGGCTCATCGGGATCGAGCGGCGGCGGCCGGCCAATCGTCCGAGTGGCGCTTTGACCCAATGACGTCGAACAAGTCTGGATGGCCGCCTCGGTCAGCGTGCCCTTGATTCAGAATTGAACCATTGGAACGACGGTGCTATCGTTCAACCGCATCATTCCTCGTTGGTATGATGGTGCGGGCGCGATCAGGCTTACGGACTGGCGCCTGCCATTTGTAATTGGAATACTTCAGCTGGTGCCCCGCCTCCGGACCCATTTCAAAATCGGCCGGGCAATGTTTATTGACGCGTTACCCTCCGAACTTCCCCTTGACTCGGAGGCGGGCATTTTGGGTCAAGCGTACGAACAAATCGATTTTCGACATGTCCATTCTGGAAAGTCGAGCCGATTGCGGCGCGGTCAATCAGCGTTCTGCAGGGCGCAACCGTCGTCACCTGATCGCTTCGATAGTGTGCGCCACTTGCTTCGTTTCATTGGCAGAGGATGCGTGGGCTCAATGTGCAGCTCGCGATGTCCTGCAAAACGAGATGAAGGCGCACAAGCCGCGTCCATCCTATGCGCTCCAACAGCTCAAGTCGGCGCGCGATGTTCCGACGTGGAAGACAATTAGGGTCGGCACCTTTGGCAACTCTGTTGCGCTGCGTAACGTGCTGGACACCATGAGGTGCGGTGTCGGTGGCACGGCTGCCGAAATCCTCGCTCGACCGACCTTCACCGTTGCTTCTAAGACAGCCGAAGTGAAGCTTGTCGTTGTGCGAGTAGCCGAGCTTGGGTTCAAGACGGATACCGTGACTTTGGCCGCTATTTACGCGCGCGCCGGGCAGATCGGCTTTAAGCTCGTCGACGCGGAGGTCGGTCCGCAATTGCGGATTCAGTATCTGGACCAGCCTATGGGCGAATTTCTCACCATCGGAATGAAGCCAATCAAGACGTGGGGCGGCGAACCGACTATTCTGAACGTCGCGAATGGTGGAGCTGAATTAATCCTGATCGGCCAAGACGGGAGGGACGAAGCAGAAAGTGCAGCCACGTCCCGTTTTGTTTTCGCGCGGTCCAACGAACCTGCACCCAGCAACGAACTTGAGAAGGCAGCCGCACTTTCGCCCCCGTGAACGGAACGGCATTCTGGACCTCAGGGTAATTGGTAATCCGGTTCTGGCCCGGATCAGACTTCCGGGCCACTTCTAATATGCCTGATAATATGCCTGAGCGAGGTCCGGCGAGCTCTTATCCGGCACGCCGCGAGCGTAGGGATCGGCTCGGTTCTTTGCTCGTTCACCGTTCGGGAAGGCCCGCCTTACGCAAACCCTCAGCGATGCGCTGAAATTCGGCAAGGAAAACGACGTTATCGGACCACGCAGACCCGTCCTGCAACCAAAGGGCGACGGTGTAATCGGGCCTGAGCCGACGAAGCTCGCCGATGGCGGCAAGAGCTTCGGGCTCATGTCCCGTCCATGCGTTGGCGGCGGCGAGATCTGCGTAGGCAATCCAAAAGGGATTCACTGTAATGGAGCGGCTGCACCAGTCTATCGCTTCATCATATTGAGCGAGATGGCTGTGCGCATGACAGGCATAGAAGTACCATGTGCTTAGGAGCGGATCGCGGGGGCTGAGCTGGATGGCCATTTGGAGTGGGGCAAATGCCTCCGCAGATCGGCCAACACGTATCTTGGCAGCGCCCAGCGCGCCATGAGCCGGGGCGAGACTAGGATTTATCCCGATTGCCGCCATATACTCGCTGACAGCAGCGTCGAGATTCCTGCCCTTGGCCCGTTGGATCTCGCCCTTTACAAAATGTGCCATTGCGTCGCTGGGAAACTGGGACAGAACCTGATCCACCGTTTTCTCAGCGCGCCGCAACTTATCGGCGGGTGCATCGGTCCAACGATAATTGACTTGTATTGCCAAAGTATCTGCCAACCCCACGAGGGCCTTAGGGTAGCCGGGGTCGATCCGCAGTGCGCGCTCGAAGAGGGCACCCGACTCGGCTACCTGTTCGCGCGAATAGGGACGATTGAGCACGGCCAGGCCCTGCATTGTAAGATCGACCGCGTCGGGATTGTTGGGCCGCGCAACCTCCGCGTCGCGGCTTTCGTGGTTAGTCAGCTCGAGATCAAGCCGCCGCGCCAATCCACCCGTGATGACATCCTGAAGCTGCAACGATTTGGACCACTCACCGTCGACGCTCTCCGACCAGATCTGTGCGCCGGTTCGCGTATCGATCAGCCGGGCGTTGATCCGGACAATCGACTCCGTTCGGCGCAGGCTACCGTCGAGGATATAACGGACGCCGAGTTCGCGGCGAACGCGCTTTGGGTCAACGTTCTTATAGGCACGGGCTGTACTCGGCGCGATCACGAAGCTGTCCTCGATCCGCGAGAGATCGGAGCTTAGATCGTCAGCAACACCTTCCGCAAAGTACTCCTGCTCGGGTTCGTTGCTCAAATTCGTGAACGGCAGCACGACAATCGATAGACGATGCTTCACCAATTGTGGCTCATTCCAACGCATGTACCAGTAACCAAGACCGCCGCCAGCCATGAGCAGCAGAAGCGCCATTGTAAGACCCATCCGAGTTCGCCGGTTGTGCGCAGGCCACTGGACAAACGGAAAGCCCGAAACGACCGGCAGCGTATCGGAGAGCTGCGAAGCATAGGCTCGAACTGGGAGAGCAATATTTTTGAGGTTCTGCTCGCCGAGATCTGCGAACTCGACCCCGACCTTGCCACGGACTTGATCGTAGGCGGCGGAAGATATGCAGATGCCGCCAGCCTTCGCGATGCCTTCAAGCCGCGCCGCGACATTCACGCCATCGCCAAAGATGTCATTCGGCTCGACAATCACATCGCCGATATTAATTCCCACACGGAAGACCATGCGCTTGGCTTCTGGATCGTCGATTGTCAGTTCCTTGACACGGGTCTGAAATTGTACGGCAGCTCGAACCGCTTCGACCGCGCTCGGAAATTCCGCCAAGAAGCCATCGCCGGTGTTCTTGACGATGCGGCCATCATGTTCGGCAATTGCCGGGGCGACTGCGTCCGTCAAAAGCGCAGTCAGTTTGGCATGCGTTGCCTCTTCGTCATTGTGCATGAGCCGCGAATAGCCGGCCACGTCGGCGGCCAATATCGCCGACAGCCTGCGCGCGATCCGGGCTGGCCGCTCCTGCACCATCGCCGGCTCTCCAACCCGCTCATTTTTACGACGGATGCGCGATAGTGCCAACCGTGCGATGTCCACCCAGAGCGGTCCCCATCGCTGAAACGTTAGCTGCCCTGACCGATTGTTCAGTGGACGCCTCTATGTCGCCGATTGGCCCGAAGGCGAAGATCGCGATGGCGCCCGGCACGTCAGCAGCCGAGACCGAAGCCGCCTATCCGCGAAGACGCGATCTAGTCGGCTGCTTGAAGGGAAGCGGACGAAAGGTTCGCTCGGCAGATACTTCTGCGTCTGACCCGGACGGACCTGGATGTCGATTTGGTTCGCAGCCCGCTGGCAGATTGCGCTGATGGCAGGGAGTCTTCAGCCGAACCTTGGCGGAGCCATACTCCTGTCGGTCGCCTCTCTCGTTCGCAGATCGAGGAGCGCGTCGCTCTCGATCCATTTGTCGCGGCGGAAGTTGTTACTGCCGAGATTCTCGAGATTGCGCCTTTCACGCATAGGCGACCGCTTGACGGACCTTTTCGCCTGACGCTTGATGATCTGTTGGCGGTAGCAGCTAGTTGGCAGCAGCTGGCTTACGCAAAGAGATCGGTGAATGGCCGAATGCCAATGCGTATGCGCGCGAGAACGCCGCTGGGCTGCCAAAACCCACGCGCCTCGCGACCGACTTGACGCGCTCGCCGCGCTGGAGCTCACGCTGGCCAAGTGTCAGCCGCCACGCCTTAAGATAGGCAGCCGGTGTCGTGCCGGTCACTTTGGGAAACAGAGTCATAAAGCGGCTCCGCGAGAGTCCGCTGATACTCGCAAGCTCCTCGGTGTGCCACGGGCGAGAGGGTTGATCGTGCATAGCGACCAGAGCCTTATGGATCGCTGGGTGGGATAGGCCGGCAAGAAGTCCTGGTCGCGTTGAGCCGATATCGATTGCCCTCCGAAGCACAAGCAAGATGATCACCTCGCACAAGCGGTCGAGAGCGACTTGCCTGCCGCATAGCATGTCCAAGGCCTCGGTTACAAAGGCTGCAGTCAGAGCTTGCAGGGTAGGGGCCTCGCCGAGGGGGATCACGATCCGCTCGGGCATCGCATTCATGAGCGGGTTTGTAATGCCCCCGAACTCGATGGTCGCCGCAGCCAGGATCTCGCCGCCGCGATCGGGCATTGCATCACGGTGGGGGCAGAAGACGACGGTCCTTGCGCAGCCACCCTCTCCAACAACGACAAGGTTTGCGACCGCGTCTCGGGCATCTTTCGCAGCGACCGTCACTGACATTTCAAAGGCATCGAAGAAGGCGGAAAGCCTGTCGCGCCTAGTCGTCACAGGACTCTCAATCATGTTTTTTGGACCATTCACGCTCTCCAGTGTGGCATGAGCTGGATCCAGGAGCAACCGGTCCTGTGCTGCCCCTTGGTCCGTGAAAGGAATCCAAATGCTTATACCTCGCCAGAAAGCGCCGCCCCTTGTCGTAAACACGCTCGACCACGGTCCCTTCGACCTGGCAATTGAGAGCCCAGAGCGCATGTCGCTCGTCTGCTTCTATCGCGGCTTGCATTGCCCGATCTGTGCCAACTACCTGAAGGAATTAGAACGCCTGACGCCGGAATTTGCCATCCGCGGCGTTACCACCGTCGCCATTAGTTCAGATGGGGAGGAGCGAGCCCGCCAGATGGCGGACAAGATCCAAGCCAAGAATTTGCGGGTCGGATATGGTCTGGGACTGAGCGATGCTCGCAAATGGGGTCTGTATATATCAACATCTCGGGGAAAGACCTCGATCGGAATCGAAGAACCTTCTTTGTTCTCTGAACCCGGCGTGTTTCTGATCAGACCGGATCAAACGATCTACTATCTCTCCGTCCAATCCATGCCGTTCGTCAGGCCCAACTTCTCTGAAATGGTCCAGGCGTTGGATTTCGTCATCAAGAACGACTATCCAGCCAGAGGAGAATATAACGGCGCGATTTAAGACGTTGGGCCCGTCTCGATCCCGCAGGCTCGAACGTTAGTG
>NZ_PSRT01000083.1 GCF_004212635.1 Bradyrhizobium genosp. SA-3
GCCACAGCCGGCGCCTGCCGCGGTCGCGGCAGCCGCGCAGCCGAGTGCAAAGCCGTCAAAATCCCCTGCCCCGGCGGCGCTCGGTGCGGCAGACAGCGCGACCGATAAGCCGGCCGGCTCGGTCCAGATGCTGATGCTGGTGATCGGCGGCGCGCTGGCGCTCGCCGGAATCCTCGCCAGCCTCATCTACCGCTTCGCCGGCGCGCGCAGGCGCGTCCGCGTCCGCGTCCAGTCCGCCGACCGTCACGGCTATTGGGACGATTGGGAGCCACAGGACCAGAACGCAAGCCGCGCGCCGTGGCGCGATGCAACGCCGGCCGTTGCGCCGCGCGCGCAGCCGCCGCACCCGATCGACTTCGATACCGCACGTCCGCAAGCAGCAAAACAAGTGACAAAACTTGCCGCGATCGGCCGCGAGATCGATCTGATCGACGCGCGCAAGCGGCGCGCTGCGGTCCCTGCCGCAGAACCCGACGAGATCAAGCCGGCCGAGGTCGAGATCAAGTTGTTCGATCGGGCTGCTGCGCCCAAGCTAGTCACCAACGAGATTGGCGAGGATCGCGATGAGGCGCCGGCAGGCCGCGACCAGGATGCGGTCGACGTGGATGTCATCACGACCATGCTGGAACAGCTGGCGAAGGAAGGGCCGCGCCTGTCGCGGCCTAACCTTGAAGCTGACCTTGCAAAGTTCGCACGAAGCCTACGAGGCCAATCCGCCGCTCGCGCTTGAGGCGTTCGGCCTTCAGGATCGACTGCACCTCAGCGAAGGCCTGGTCGACGTCGTGGTTGATGACGATGTAGTCGTACTCGGCCCAGTGGCTCATCTCGTGGCTGGCGCGGCTCATCCGCTTGCGGATAACCGCGTCGGAATCCTGTGCGCGCGAGTGCAGGCGCTTTTCGAGATCGGCCGCCGAGGGCGGCAGGATGAAGACGCTGACGACGTCGGCGCGCGCCTTTTCGCGTAGCTGCTGCGTGCCCTGCCAGTCGATGTCGAACAGCACGTCCTGCCCCGCCGACAGCGCCGCCTCGACCGGGCCGCGTGGCGTGCCGTAACTATTGTCGAAGACTGTCGCCCATTCCAGGAGCTCGCCGGCCTTCACCATCGCTTCGAACGTTGGCTTGTCGACGAACGAATAATCCTTGCCGTTGACCTCGCCCGGCCGCATCGCGCGCGTGGTCGCCGAGACCGACATTTTCAAGCCGGGCATTCGCTCGATCAGGAGACGCGACAGCGTCGTCTTGCCCGCGCCCGAGGGCGAAGACAAAACGAACATCAATCCGCGGCGCTCGACACCGTCAGTTCCGTGACCGCCCGTCGTCATCGATCACTCCAGATTTTGGACCTGCTCGCGGAACTGCTCGACCACGTTTTTCATGGCGAGTCCCGTATTGGTGAGCTCGATGTCGTTCGACTTCGAGCAGCAGGTGTTGACCTCGCGGTGAAACTCCTGCGCCAGGAAATCGAGCTTGCGGCCGATCGGCCCGCCCTTGCCGATCAGCTCACGCGCCTGCGCGATGTGCGAGGCGATGCGGTCGAGCTCCTCGCGGATGTCGGCCTTGGTTGCGATCAGGATCGCCTCCTGCATCAGGCGATCGGCATCGAAACGATCGGAGGTGTCGAGCAGGCTGGCGATCTGCTCAGTGAGCTTCGCCTTGATCGCCTCCGGTTTGCGGCCGGGCGCAGCCTCGGCTTTCTTCGCCAGTTGCTCGATCTCGTCGACCCGCTGGGTCAGGATCTGCCCCAGCGAGGTGCCCTCGCGCTTGCGCATCTCGACGAGATCGGCGAGCGCTTTGTCGAAGGCCCCGGCCGCGGCGGCGCGCGCGGCCTTGTCCTCTTCCTCGTCGCCGTCGGGCTCGGCGACCTCGACGACGCCCTTGATGGCGAGCAGGCCATCGATGCTCGGCGCGACCGCGTCGACCTTGCCGGAGATCAGTGCGGCCGCCTTCAGCACGGCGTTGAGCACGTCCTCGTTGACGCGGACCGTGGCGGCGGCGTTGGTGCGCTTGACGCTGAGATTGGCGTAGACGGTGCCGCGCGCGAGCAACTCACCGGCGCGCTTCTTGGCGTGGGCCTCGAGCTCGTCGAATCCCTGCGGCAGCCGCACCCTGAGGTCAAAGCCCTTGGCATTGACCGACTTCAATTCCCATTCGAACGTGTACGGCCCGCTCGCGCCGTGGCTTCGGGCAAAGCCGGTCATGGACGACAGCGCCATCGGTTGAAATTCTCCAGAAACGCGGGATTCGCGAGGCCATCAAGCCACGCGAATCTTAAGACTATTTTGCCGGAAAGTGGAATCCGCAATGTCCGCGGGCAGGTCTGCGCCAACCTAGCGCTGGACCACCGGCGGCGAGGACTGCACCGCGCCCTGCCGGGCCGGCGCGGGACCAGCGGGCCGTGATGGTTGCTTTTTCTGCTGGTTGGGCGCGCCGGCGTGGTCGCGGTCGGCGGATCGGTGGTGGCCGGCGCAGCAGCAGCCGGCGGCTGCGCGTCCTCGGCCGGCTCGACCGTGTCGTTCTGGATCTGCTTCTCCATCGCGCGGAGTTTCGCAACGTTCTTCTGGTGCGCGTCGTAGGTCTCGGTGAAGGCGTGCCCGCCGGTGCCGTCGGCGACGAAATAGAGATCGCGGGTGCGGGCCGGGTTGGCGGCGGCCTCGAGCGAGGCGCGGCCCGGATTCGAGATCGGCCCCGGCGGCAGGCCTTCGATCACATAGGTGTTGTAGGGCGATGGCTGCGTGATCTCGCTGCGCTTGATCGGACGGCCCAGCGTGCCCTTGCCGCCGACGAGGCCATAGATGATCGTGGGATCGGACTGCAGCTTGATCCGTTGCTTCAGGCGGTTGACGAACACGGCAGCGACGCGGCTGCGCTCGTCCGGCTTGCCGGTCTCCTTTTCGACGATGGACGCCAGCGTCACCAGCTGCTCCGGCGTCTTCACCGGAATGTCCTGGCTGCGGCGCTCCCAGATCTCGGCCAGCACGCGCTTGTGCACCTGCTGCATGCGCTGGATCACCTGCTCGCGCGTGGTACCACGCGGGAACTTGTAGGTCTCCGGCAACAACGTGCCCTCGCGCGGCAGCTCGCGCACGCTGCCGGTGAAGATGTCGTTGTCGGACAGCCGCGCCACGATCTGCTCGGAGGTCAGGCCTTCCGGGATCGTGACGGCATGCTGCACCACCTTGCCCTCGACGATGGTGGCGATGACGTCGCGCAAGGAGGCGTTCTTCTGGAACGAATACTCGCCGGGCTTGAGGTCCGAACTCGCCTTCAGCGCGGCGACGCTGGCGATGAACACCCACGGATTGATGTCGGTGACGCCTTCCCGGTTCAACGTCTCGGCGATGTCGCGCTTGCCCGCGCGCTGCGGGATGTTGACGATCTTGTCTTCCCTAAGCGGCCCGGGTGCTTCCAACACCTGCCGGCCGTAATAATAGACCCCGCCGGCGCCGAGCATGGCAATCAACACCAGGGTGATGATGGCGTTGCCGACCACCACGAAGGGATTGCGCGCGCGTTCCGATCGCTTCGGCGGCGGCGGGACCTGCTCGGGCTCGAGCGCTGCCCGCGGACTCCGGGGCGAAATGGGCGGCCTTTCACTCATCGAAGCAACCTGAATCCTGCCGGTTCAATCGCGGCCTGACAATCACCTTGCCGAGCCAAATGCACGCGCCCACTTCTATGACTATCGCCGAATACGGCAAAACGGTGGATTCGTCTCAAACGCAAACTAACTGGCCAAACGCCGGACGATCACCGACGCATTGGTGCCGCCAAAACCAAAAGAGTTCGACAATGCGACGTTGACCTCACGCTTCTTCGCCTTGTGCGGCACGAGATCGATCGCGGTCTCGACCGACGGATTGTCCAGGTTAATGGTGGGCGGCACGACATTATCGCGAATCGCGAGAATGGCGAAGATCGCCTCGATCGCACCGGCCGCGCCGAGGAGATGACCGGTCGACGACTTGGTCGAGGACATCGCGACCTTGGAAGCGGCATTGCCCAGCAGGCGCTCCACCGCACCAAGCTCGATCTCGTCGCCGAGCGGTGTCGAGGTGCCGTGCGCATTGATGTAGTCGAGATCGGATGCCGTGAGACCGGCGCGCTTGAGGGCTGCCGACATGCTACGGAAGCCGCCATCGCCATCGGGCGACGGTGAGGTGATGTGATAAGCATCGCCGGAGAGGCCGTAGCCGATCACCTCGGCGTAGATCTTCGCGCCACGGCGCCTGGCGTGCTCGAGCTCCTCGAGCACTAGGACGCCGGCGCCCTCGCCCATCACGAAGCCGTCGCGGTCCTTGTCATAGGGACGCGAAGCCTTCTCGGGCGTCTCGTTGAAACCAGTCGATAGCGCGCGCGCGGCATTGAAGCCGGCAATGCCGATGCGGCAGATCGGCGATTCCGCGCCGCCGGCAACCATGACGTCGGCGTCGCCGAGCGCGATCAGGCGGGCGGCATCGCCGACCGCATGCGCGCCGGTCGAGCAGGCCGTGACCACCGAATGGTTCGGTCCCTTCAGCCCGTGCGCGATCGAGACATAGCCGGAGGCGAGATTGATCAGGCGTCCCGGAATGAAGAACGGCGACACTCGGCGCGGTCCGCGCTCCTTGAGCAGGATCGCCGTATCGGCAATGCCGTTGAGGCCGCCGATGCCGGACCCGATCATGGTGCCGGTCGCGCACTTGTCCTCTTCAGTCTCGGGATGCCAGTTGGCGTCATCGAGCGCCTGACCGGCTGCGGCCATGCCGAAGATGATGAAGTCGTCGACCTTGCGCTGGTCTTTCGGCTCCATCCACTTGTCGGGATTGAAGGTGTCGTTGGTCCCGTCGCCGCGCACGACCGTGCAGGCGATCTTGGTCTGGAGATCGGAGACGTCGAAGCTCGCGATCCTGCGCGCACCGCTCTCGCCGTTGAGGATGCGTTTCCAGGTCGGTTCGACGCCACAGCCGAGTGGCGAGACCATGCCAAGACCCGTGACGACAACCCGCCTCATATCCGAAAACTCCGCATCGAAAGATTCACGGCCAATAACAAGAAACCGGCTGGCCGCTGCGAAGCGGCCCGTCCGGTTTCAATGTTGTCCCCGCGAAAATGAAGAGCCTTAGCTCTTCGCGTTCTTCTCGAGAAACTTCGTGGCATCGCCGACGGTGAGAATCGTTTCCGCAGCGTCGTCCGGAATCTCGCAACCGAATTCCTCTTCGAACGCCATCACCAGCTCGACGGTGTCCAGACTGTCGGCGCCGAGGTCATCGATGAAGCTCGCAGCGTCGACAACCTTCTCGGGTTCAACACCAAGGTGTTCGACCACGATCTTCTTAACCCGCTCGCCAATGTCACTCATTGCTTAACCTCGTGTTGTTCCCTGTAGACCCGACCCCCCGGGACGATACGAGCCGTCGTGGTCGTGTTACTTGCCTTCGCTTACGAACTTTGATTTGGCCCCATCCTAACCGATACAGGGCCCGGCGAACGACGGCCAAGGCTCCGCATCGCCAATATACAGGGTTTCAAAAACCTGCAATGGCGTTCTTTGCCCATCCGTTGAAGGTCCGGTTATCATACTTCAATTGCCTTGACTACAAGCCTCATTTCGCTCCGGAAACGGCCGTTTGCCGCATCCCGCGCCGCCCATGTGGGCAGTGCGGAATGAGGGCTTAGATCATAGCCATGCCGCCGTTGACGTGGATGGTCTGGCCGGTGACGTAGGCTGCTTCGTTCGAACTCAGGTACACGGCGGCCGCCGCGATGTCCTCGGGCGTGCCCAGACGGGCAGCCGGAACCTTGGTCAGAATCGTTTCGCGCTGCTTGTCATTGAGCGCATCCGTCATCGGCGTCTTGATGAAGCCTGGCGCGATGCAATTGGCGGTCACGCCGCGCTTGGCGTATTCGGCACCGAGCGTCTTGATCATGCCGATCAGGCCCGCCTTCGAGGCGGTGTAGTTGCCCTGTCCGGGATTGCCGGTGACGCCGACCACCGAGGTGATGGCGATGATGCGGCCGAAGCGCTTGCGCATCATGAGCTTGGTGGCGGCGCGTGCCAGGCGGAAGGTCGCGGTCAGATTGACGTTGATGACCTCCTCCCAATCCTCGTCACGGAGTTGCACGAAGAGATTGTCGCGGGTGATTCCGGCATTGGCGATGAGGATGTCGACCTGTCCCATCGCGGCTTCCGCAGCGGGCACCAGCGCTTCGACCTCATCGGCCTTGGAGAGATTGCAGGGCAGCACAAAGGCGCGCTCGCCGAGCTTGCCGGCAAGCTCATCCAGCACTTCCTTGCGCGTTCCGGAAATTGCAACGGTAGCGCCCTGCGCGTGCAGCGCCTGCGCAATCGCGCCGCCGATGCCGCCGGTCGCGCCGGTGACGAGCGCCTTCCTGCCAGTCAGATCGAACATCGATAACTCCCTCAACCCTGCTTCGCGGCGGCCAAGGCATCCTTGGCGGCGGCAATGTCGTTGGGACCGCCGACAGCAATGCCGACGGCACCGTCCGCAATGCGCTTGACGAGACCGGTCAGCACCTTGCCGGCACCGATCTCGAAGAAGCGGGTGACGCCCTGCCCTGCCATATAGGCGACCGATTCACGCCAGCGTACCGTGCCGGTGACCTGCTCGACCAGGCGGCGGCGGATCTCATCGGGGTCGCTAATGGCGCTCGCCAGCACGTTCGGCACCAGCGGCGCGGCCGGCGTCTTGATCGTGACCTTCGAGAGCGCCTCCGCCATGGCATCGGCGGCCGGCTGCATCAGCTTGCAATGGAACGGCGCGGACACCGGCAGCAGCATCGCGCGCTTGGCGCCCTTGGTTTTGGCGATCTCGACGGCGCGATCGACCGCCGCCTTGTCGCCGGAGACCACTACCTGCCCGCCGCCATTGTCGTTGGCGGCCTGGCAGACCTGCCCCTGCGCCGCCTCATGGGCGACCTCCATGGCGGCCTCGTAGTCGAGGCCAAGCAGCGCGGCCATCGCACCGGCGCCGACCGGGACGGCTTTTTGCATTGCGAGACCGCGGGTGCGAAGCAGTCGTGCGGTATCGGAGATGGTCAGGCTGCCGGCCGCAGCCAGCGCCGAATATTCACCAAGCGAGTGGCCAGCGACGAAGGCCGCGTCCCGCCCGACGGAAAAACCGGCTTCGCTCTCCAGCACTCGCAGGGTGGCGACCGAGACCGCCATCAGCGCCGGCTGGGCGTTTTCGGTGAGCTGGAGGGTCTCGGCCGGACCATCCCATATGGTCGCCGTCAATTTCTCCCCGAGTGCGGCATCGACCTCGTCGAACACGGCGCGCGCCACCGAAAAGGCGTCGGCCAGGGCCTTGCCCATGCCAACCGCCTGGGACCCCTGCCCCGGAAATGTGAATGCTGCCGTCATCGGCGCTCCCTGCTTGTCGGGCTTGATCCTCACGAGAACCGGCAGCCGATTACGCGCGGCCTTAGGCCAAGGTTCCGGATCATGCTCCAAAGGGGGCCGTAGACACTGTCCGGGGTCGGACTGTCAAGCCAAGATGGGAACCCCGGCCGGCATTCAACCGGGGATGTGGCTTCCTAAAATCCGCCGGCCGTCTGGTTGGCATCGACCTCTGCCCCCGCCCGCGCGCGGCGCGCGCTGTTGACCAGTTGCCCCGGCCGATCGTCCCGGTTCGGCTTCGCGGTGGCGAGCCGCAGCACCGCGGCGTAGCCCGGCTGCACCTCCATACGGCCGGCATGCCGGCTGGCGCTCAGCAGGCGATGCACCTTCCGCAAATTGTAGCAGGGCACGTAGAACAAGAGGTGATGCTCGAGGTGATAGTTCACATAGTACGGCGCGATGAACAGGCGCTCGAGAAAATTGGCATGCGTGGTGCGGGTGTTGCGCAAGGGGTCATTGCTGTCAGGGACGACCGCGTGCTCGGCAATGTTGCGGATACGGGTAATGACCATCATCCAGGTCAGCAGTGGCACCAACCATAGCAACGGATAGGCCCACCACACGCCGGCCGCCGCGAGCGCCGCAAACATGATCGCATTAACCACACATTGCGGGCCGAGCTTCTCCCAGAAATGCGCCGCACGCTGCCGCCATGGCCAGTCGTTCGGGCCGAGCGCGTTGAGCAATTGCGCCTTGCGCTGCTGGTAGCCGGTTTGTCCGGTGATGTCGCGAATGAACTTGCGGCGATAGCTCAGCTTGGTGATCGGAAACGGCGCCGATAGCACGAGATCGGGATCGTCTTCCTGTTGGGTGCGCGCGTGATGCTGCAAGTGATAGCGCCGGTAGCTCCGCGTCTCCGCAAACAACGGATAGGCACAGAACCACTGGCTCAGCGCCAGATTGGTTTTCTCGTCGGCGGAGAGGCAGCCATGCGCACCGTCATGCATGAGGATGGCGAGCCCAAGCTGGCGCGAGCCGATGATGGCGACGGCGAGAATGTATGTCAGCGGATTGGGCCACCACGCGACCAGAGCGATCGCGCCTACGATCAGCGCCCAGGCATGCACGATCAGTGCGACGCCTTTCCACGTCACGCGCTGGCGCACGTCGGCCAATTGTTCGTCAGTCAGGAAATCGCGGGCACGCATGCGAAGCGCGGTCATGGCCTAACTCTCCCCATCCGAAGTGGTCGATGCGTCGTGCTGCTCGACGAGACGCAGGCGCGCCGCGTCGCCGGTGGATTTCGCCTGCTCACCGAGCACGCGCAGCATCTCGGCGCAGAGCTGCTCGGGCGAACGGCCCATGGCGTAGCCTTCGAGGATGACGCCGATGGCGACGGCCCAGAACCGCCGCGAGCTTTCGTCGGGCGCGCGCAGGGAGCGCCAGCCATGCCGCGCGACCTGGCTCGCATAGGCCCGCGCGCCTTCGCTGTGCAGGCGCTCGATGGTGCGCTCGACCAGTGGCGCGAGATCCTGGCGCCGCCGGGTCAGTGTCAGGGCTTCGGCGAAGAAGGCGACCGAATCGCTCGCCGTGACCGTCTCGGCCAGCGCGCGCGTGTATTCCTGCGGCGTGCGCGACTTCAGCGCCGCCTGCTCCGTCGCGCGGGCCAGGTACAGCAGCTCGCGGCAGGCGCATTCGACGAACAGCGCCTCCTTGGTGCGGAAGTAATAGGTGATCTGGCTCGGGAACGCGTCCGCCGCGGCCGCGATGTCGGTGATCGCCGTGCCCGAAAGTCCCCGCTCCCGGAACAGCGGGCTCGCGGCATCCAGCAGCAGCGACCGCATCTTGCGGCCGGCCGAGCGCGTGGCGCGCGCGGCATGCTTGGGGTCGCTGGCGCCCGGTTCGAACGGAGCATGGGCAGAATTGTCTACCATTGGATCCTCCCGTTGTTTTCTTTGTATGCTATACAAACAAATAAATCAAGCCGGTAAGATTTGAGGGTGGTGACCACCGCCTACGGGCGGTCCAGATCGAGACTTGGCCCCAAACCTTGCAAAGCCGGCCAAAATCCGTATAAGGCGCGCATCCGCAGACCCCGGCCGGGAGCTGAACGGACGGTCTCAGCAAATCATTCGTGATTTTGGTGTGGCAGGGCCAGTCGGCCCGTCGTCCCGTGTTTCCGCCTTCTGAGCTTGATCCCAGAGTCCTTTCCGAAGGTCTCTTAAGGGCTTGACGCCGGGCGATGCGCCAACATGAGGAAAGGACTTCCATGCCTCTTTACGAGCATGTTTTTCTCGCGCGTCAGGACGCGAGCCCGCAGCAGGTCGAAGAGCTGACTGCGCAGATGACCGGTATCGTCGAGGGTCTCGGCGGCAAGGTCACCAAGACCGAGAATTGGGGCGTTCGCTCCCTCACCTACCGCATGAACAAGAACCGCAAGGCGCACTTCGTGCTGCTCAACATCGACGCACCGTCCGCGGCGATCGCCGAGATCGAGCGCCAGGAGCGCATCAGCGAAGACGTGATCCGCTATCTCAGCGTCCGCGTCGAGGAGCTCGAGGAAGGCCCGTCCGCGATGATGCGCAAGGCCGATCGTGATCGCGAGCGTGACGACCGCGGCGGTGGCTTCCGCGGCGAGCGTGAAGGCGGCTTCCGTGGTGACCGCGAGGGCGGCTTCCGTGGTGACCGCGGCCCGCGCCGCCCGCGCGAAGAAGCTGAAACCACGACGGATGGGGAGTAAGATCAATGGCTGAAGCTGGTGCACGCCGTCCGTTTTTCCGTCGTCGCAAGAGCTGCCCGTTCACGGGCGCCAATGCTCCCAAGATCGACTACAAGGACTCCAAGCTCCTGATGCGTTACGTTTCCGAGCGCGGCAAGATCGTGCCGAGCCGCATCACCGCGGTGTCCGCGAAGAAGCAGCGTGAGCTCGCCCGCGCCATCAAGCGCGCGCGGTTCCTGGGTCTGTTGCCCTACGTCATTCGCTGATACGACCAATTCGACCGGCGGCCGTTGAGCCGCCGGTCGTAAACTCATCTGAACGCATAAGGCTTCCGGGTCGTCCGGTCGCCGATGGTTGGGGCGAACGATGCCTCTAACCGCTCGTTTGAGCCACAAGAATTTTCATCAATAAAATCAAGACTTCTGCTGCCGCTGGTTCACGTTGCGTACTGGCTTTTTCGTCCCGTTTCTGCTACGAAACTGCTACGGGCTGAGGCCTCCTTCCTCCACGCTCGCCCAGCCTGTTGTCAGATTGGGGGCCGCGCCGGTTACCTCCCACCGAACGGGGTTCTCCACGCCTTTCCGCACGCACCCCTGTGAGTCTCCAGGCCTCCTCGCACGGTCCAGGGCCAAAATCTTCACGGTTGCTAGAGCTACCCCACGCAATTGCCGCGAGCGATTGTCCTATTACAGTGGGGCCTCTGCCACGGAGACGGAACAGGATGCAGGACCCGTCTATCAATAAACTATGCCGCCTCCTGACGCTGAGGACTGAAATGATTCGGCTGTTAAGGGGACGTGACTGTCCACGGAGCATTGCTTGGCACAAGGGGCGGCCTTGCGCCGAGTTGCGACGGCAGGCGATGATCGACAGTTGCACGAAAGCGATTCGCTACTGTTGACGACGCCGGACGGCTCATGATCTGACCGTTCGCGCATACGCGTTTGCAGTCATGTTGTTACATCTGCTCGCCAGCTTTCCGTCGGTGGGGGACCTATGGGAATTGAGGGGTGGTCGCAGTACAGACTGCTGTGAATGGCGTGATTCATCCTTCTGGCTTCCCGGTCGTGCTCCGGCAGCTATCGAGCCTGGACCATCGCAAAACCTTCAGCCACGTCTACTCCTTCACCGCGACAACCACAGCAACCGACCGTCCATGCTCTCATTTTCACATTTCACTCCGGGCCGTCGGATACCTCAAGCAGATCTAAAACAGAGTGAGTTGCCGCGATGGCGATGATCGCACCTGAACGCCAACTAGAAGAGTCGCTTGTCACGAAGCTGCGGGATCTCAAGTATGAGTATCGCCCCGATATCCGTGATCGAACCTCGCTTGAGGCAAACTTCAGGACGAAGTTCGAAGCCTTGAATCGTGTCACGCTTACCGACGGCGAGTTCCAGCGTCTCCTGGACGAGATCGTCACACCGGATGTATTCGGAGCCGCCCGAACCCTCCGGAACCGGGAAGCGTTCATCCGCGACGACGGCACGCCGCTCAACTACACCCTCGTCAACATCAAGGACTGGTGCAAGAACGCCTTTGAGGTCGTCAACCAACTCCGCATCAATACCGACAACAGCCATCACCGGTACGACGTCATACTCCTGATCAACGGAGTCCCCGTCGTTCAGATCGAGCTTAAGACGCTCGGAATCAGCCCTCGGCGGGCGATGGAGCAGATCGTCGACTACAAGAACGACCCCGGTAACGGATACACGAAGACGCTTCTCTGCTTCGTCCAGCTCTTCATCGTTAGCAACCGCACGGAGACATGGTACTTCGCAAACAATAACGCACGGCACTTCGCCTTCGACGCGGACGAGCGGTTCCTGCCGATCTACCAGTTCGCGGCCGAGGACAACTCGAAGATTGCTCACCTTGACGACTTTGCCGATCGGTTCCTCGCCAAGTGCACACTTGGCCAGATGATCAGCAAGTACATGGTCCTCATCGCAAGCGAACAGAAGCTCCTGATGATGCGCGCGTACCAGATCTACGCCGTCAAGGCCATCGTCGACTGCATCGATCAGAACTGCGGCAATGGATATATCTGGCACACGACCGGCTCGGGCAAGACGCTCACCTCCTTCAAGGCCTCAACGCTCCTCAAGACCAACGAGAGCATCCACAAGTGCCTCTTCGTCGTTGACCGCAAGGATCTCGACCGCCAGACCCGTGAAGAGTTCAATCGTTTCCAAGAGAACTGCGTCGAGGAAAATACCAACACCGCGGCGCTCGTGCGACGCCTAGAGTCCGACGATTACGCGGACAAGGTCATCGTCACGACCATCCAGAAGCTTGGGCTAGCCCTGGACGAGAACAGTAAGCACAACAAGCAGAACATCGCTCAGGGGCGGTCAACGTTTAAGCAGCGACTCGAGCAGATCCGAGATAAGCGGATGGTTTTCATCTTTGACGAATGCCATCGGTCGCAGTTCGGCGAGAACCACAAGGCCATTAAGAAGTTCTTCCCGAACTCCCAGCTCTTCGGCTTCACAGGCACCCCGATCTTCGAGGACAACGCCACCATTAAGCAGATCGAGGGAGACGTCGGTACCCTTCGAACCACCAAGGACCTCTTCCAGAAAGAGCTTCACGCCTACACAATTACTCACGCGATCGAGGATCGGAACGTCCTCCGCTTCCACGTCGATTACTACAAGCCCAAAGACGATCCCGGCCTCAAGCCCGGTCAGACGCTCACCAAGCAGGCGGTCGTCCAGGCCATCCTCGACAAGCACGACGCTGCGACCGGAGGTCGGCGCTTCAACGCGCTGCTGGCTACCGCCTCGATTAACGACGCCATCGAGTACTACGACGTCTTCAAGAAGCTCCAGGCCGAGCGCCAAGCCACCGACGCAGAGCGTGTCCCTCTAAAGATCGCCGCCGTCTTCTCTCCGCCTGCGGAGGGCAATAAGGACGTTCAGCAGATCCAAGAGGACCTCCCTCAGGAGAGGGAGGACAACCGGCACGATCCCGAGGGCAAGAAGACCGCGCTCAAGGCTATCATCGCCGACTACAACCGGCGGTATGGCACGAGCCACGACATCAACAACTTCGACCTCTACTACCAGGACATCCAGCAGCGCATAAAGGATCAGCAGTTCCCCAACCGCGACTTGACCCGCAAGGGCCAGGAAAAGATCGACATAACCATCGTCGTCGACATGCTCCTCACCGGCTTCGACGCCAAGTTCCTAAACACGCTCTACGTCGACAAAAACCTCAAGCACCACGGCCTGATCCAGGCCTTCTCCCGCACCAACCGCGTTCTCAACGCGACCAAGCCGTACGGCCATATCCTCGACTTCCGTAACCAGCAGGACAGCGTCGATTCGGCCATCGCTCTCTTCTCCGGTGCGCACGCTGACCGGGCTCGCGAGATCTGGCTAGTCGACAAGGCGCCCGTAGTCATCGGAAATTTCAAGGAGGCCGTCGCCGACCTGGGCAAGTTCATGCAGTCGCAGGGCCTCGAAGCCACGCCCGATCAGGTGACCAACCTTATGGGCGACGACGCCCGTGTCCAATTCATCAAGCGCTTCAAGGAGGTCCAGCGCCTCCAGACCCAGCTCGATCAGTACACCGAC
This sequence comes from Bradyrhizobium genosp. SA-3, assembly GCF_004212635.1. Lineage (GTDB taxonomy): Bacteria > Pseudomonadota > Alphaproteobacteria > Rhizobiales > Xanthobacteraceae > Bradyrhizobium. The sequence continues at coordinate 13,644 of NZ_PSRT01000083.1, forward strand.
CTCACCGAAGAGCAGCGGGAGCAGATCGAGCAGGCCCTGCCCAATGACGACCTCCGCGCTTTCCGCGGCGTCTATCTCGAAACCGCTCAGCGTCTCAAGGAGCAGCAGCGCACCCCCGCTCTGGACGGCGAACGGGATAACCCCGAGGTCGACCAGCTTGACTTCGAGTTCGTCCTCTTTGCTTCCGCCGTGATCGACTACGACTACATCATGAAGCTGATCGCCAAGTACTCGGGTCAGGACCCGAAGAAGCTCACGATCAGCCGTGAGCAGCTCATCGGCCTGATCCAGTCCGACGCCAAGTTCCTCGACGAGCGGGAGGAGATCACCGAGTACGTCCGCTCACTCAAGGAGGGCGAAGGCCTCGACGAGGCCGCCATCCGCGCCGGCTACGAGCAGTTCAAGGCCGAGAAACAGGCAAAGGAGATCGAGGGCCTCGCCCAGGCCCACGGTCTGACGGCGGATTCGCTGGCGGCCTTCATCGACACCATCCTCCAGCGCATGATCTTCGACGGCGAGTGGCTCACCGACTTGATGGAGCCGCTTGGCCTCGGTTGGCGTGAACGCCGGGAGCGCGAACTCGCCCTGATGCTAGACCTCGTCCCACTCCTGAGCAAACGGGCCCATGGCCGGGAAATCTCGGGCCTCAACGCCTACGAGCACGGGAGCGCACGATGACAGTCGACGTGTCAAATCTTCCTCAACCCAGGCTTCGCTTCCCTGAGTTTACCGGGCGACGGTTGCGTATCGTTCGACTTCGAGATGTCACGGCGGAGTCCAAGATTCGAAATGGTGACAAGCTCCCGCCAGCTTCGGTTATGGGAGTCAGTAAAGTGGACGGAATCGTCCCGATGGAGGAAGGGTTGGCCGCATCGGATATTTCCCGATACCGAGTCGTTCGCAAAAACTGGTTTGCCTACAACCCGATGCGCCTCAACATCGGCTCGATTGCGCGGTGGCACGGCAACAGCGATATTCTCGTCAGTCCAGACTATGTAGTTTTCCGATGTCTTGAGGAGTCGGACCAGAACTCACTCTCTGCGGATTATCTCGACCACTTCCGGCGCTCTGACCAATGGGACGCATTTGTTACTGAAGCTGGCGACGGTGGCGTCCGTGTACGAATTTACTACGACGACATCTCGCAACTGCGACTGAGTTTGCCGGATATTGCCGAGCAGCAGAAGATCGCCGACTGCCTTGGCTCGCTGGACGGCCTGATCGCGGCGGAGGGCCGGAAGCTCGAAGCGCTGCGGCAGCACAAACAAGGGCTGATGCAGCAGCTCTTCCCCCAGCCTGGCGAGACCGTGCCGCTTCTGGGGAATCAAAGCGACTGGGAGATGCTTGATCTTTCGGAGGTCGCCTTCTTCCAAGAAGGGCCGGGGATCATGGCCAAGGATTTCTACACAGAAGGAGTGCCGTTAGTCAGGCTGTCCTGCGTGGTTGGGACGACCGTCACGCTCGACGGATGCGACTATTTGAACCCTGACAAAGTAGTCCAAAAATGGGAGCACTTCCGGCTTGTTGTCGGTGATCTGCTCATTTCAACCAGTGCGTCCTTCGGCAGAGTGTCGATCGTTACGGAGGTTGCGGCCGGAGCGGTTTTCTACACCGGACTGGTGCGATTTCGCTCTAAGAGTAAGCGGTTGAGCAACGACTACTTAAAAGCCTATTTGGAGAGTCCAGACTTCCTGCGGCAAGCGGAGTCCCACGCAGTTGGAGGTGGCATCAAGCACTTCGGCCCAACTCACCTACGACAAATGCAGATCCAAGTTCCTCCGCTTCCTGAGCAGCGGCGAATCGCAGACTGCCTTTCGTGCTTGGACGCATGCATCGATGGGCAATCTCGGAGGTTGGATTCTCTCAAGCAGCACAAGAAGGGCCTGCAACAACAGCTCTTCCCGTCGCTTCAGGGCAATGAGTGATGAGCAATACGCCGAACATCCATCAGTACCAGAACTTGGCGACTCTCGCACGAAGGCTTCGTAGCGACGTCAACGATCTCCACTGTGTCTTGCTCTACGCTTATAACCGAACGGGGAAGACGCGTCTGTCGATGGAGTTTAAGGATCAAGGGAAGCGAAAAGCCCGAGGGAAGCCGGACACTCTCTACTTCAATGCGTATACCGAGGACCTCTTTGTCTGGCACAACGATCTTGATGGCGATACGGATCGGCACCTGAAGATCAACGAGAAATCGACATTCTTCAACGGTCTCACAGAACTTGCACTGGACGAGTCCATCGCGGGCTACTTGTCACGCTACGCCGATTTCGATTTTGACATCGATTACGAAAAGTGGGTGGTGACCTTTCGAAAGGGCGATAATGATCGGATCAAGATTTCCCGGGGCGAGGAGAAGATCTTCATCTGGTGCATGTTCATGGCGATCTGCGAGCGGGTCATTGATGGACACCGCTCGTACCAGTGGGTGAAGCATCTGTACATCGATGATCCCATCTCGTCGCTGGACGACAACAATGCCATCGCCATTGCCTGTGATCTGGCAGCACTTATCCGCAAAGCCGCGACCCGCCGAGGCACCAACGGGGAGCGAGATCCGCTCACAACTATATTCTCCTCTCACCACGCGCTGTTCTTCAACGTCATGTGCAACGAGCTTGGAAGGACGAAGGAAGACCAAGAGAAGGTAAAGATTAAGCGGTACTTTTTGCACCGACCAGACGCCGAGGGAGTGTTCACGCTAAGAGCTACTGGAGATACGCCTTACTTTCACCATGTAGCGACTCTCGCTGAGCTTCGGAGGTGTTTGCAGACAGGGACCCTATACACTTACCACTTCAATGCCCTACGCAGTATCTTGGAGAAGACGGCGAGTTTTCTCGGCCACGATGACCTTAGGGTCTGCTTGGCCGGGCTACAGGATGAAGCCCTCTACAACCGCGCACTGAACCTGCTGAGCCACGGCAGGTACGCTATCAACGAACCAGTTGAGATGGTGGACGACAACAAAGAGCTGTTTCGCAAAATTCTGAATGATGTTCTCGACCGTTTCCAGTTTGCACTTCCCAAGCTTGTTATTGAAGTCGCCCCGCAAAGAGCCAACTCATGACTGACCAAGACCAGAAGCAGCTCGGCAAAACGCTCTGGGCCATCGCCGATCAACTCCGCGGGGCGATGAACGCGGACGACTTTCGCGACTACATGCTCGCGTTTCTCTTTCTCCGGTACCTCTCGGACAACTACGAGCAGGCCGCGAAGAAGGAACTCGGGCGCGACTATCCTGACCCCAACGCCGTCGGTAACGGCGGGCGGTCCTCACTTTCTGTCTGGTACGAGCAGAACCCCAACGATGTGTTGGCCTTCGAGAAACAGATGCGGCTCAAGGCGCACTACGTCATCCGCCCCGAGCACCTCTGGGCCAGCATCGCCCACATGGCCCGCAAGCAGGACGACGAGCTGCTCAATACGCTCCAGGCCGGCTTCAAGTACATCGAGAACGAATCATTCCAGAGCACTTTCTCCGGACTCTTCTCGGAAATTAATCTTGGCTCTGACAAACTCGGTAAGACCTACGCGGATCGGAACTCGAAGCTCTGCACGATCATCACCAAGATAGCCGAGGGCCTCACGGAGTTCTCGACGGACAGCGACACCCTAGGCGACGCCTACGAGTATCTGATCGGGCAGTTCGCCGCGGGCTCGGGCAAAAAGGCCGGTGAGTTCTACACGCCACAGCGGATCTCGGACATCCTCTCCGCGATCGTCACGCTCGACAGCCAGGAGCCGAAGACCGGCAAACGGAAGCACCTGTCCAGCGTGATGGACTTCGCCTGCGGCTCGGGCTCCCTGCTGCTCAATGTGCGCAAGCGCATGGGGTCGCGCGGTATCGGCAAGATCCACGGGCAGGAGAAGAACATTACCACGTACAACCTCGCGCGGATGAACATGCTGCTGCACGGGGTGAAGGACGCGGAATTTGAGATTTACCACGGCGACACGCTGACGAACGACTGGGACATGCTCCGTGAGACGAACCCGGCGAAGAAGCCTTACTTCGATGCGATCGTCGCCAACCCGCCGTTCAGCTACCGCTGGGACCCGAACGAGGCGCAGGGTGAGGACGTGCGCTTCAAGAACTACGGATTGGCCCCGAAGTCAGCGGCGGACTTCGCCTTCCTGCTGCACGGGTTTCACTACCTCAAGGACGACGGCGTTATGGCCGTCATCCTGCCCCACGGCGTGCTATTCCGCGGCGGTGCGGAGGCGAAGATCCGCCGTAAGCTCCTCGACGACGGTCACATCGACACCGTCATCGGTCTGCCGGCGAACCTGTTCTACTCGACCGGCATCCCGGTTTGCGTTCTCGTCCTGAAGAAGTGCAAGAAGCCCGATGATGTCCTCTTCATCAATGCATCCGAGCATTTCGAGAGGGGCAAGCGACAGAACTACTTGTCGGACGGTCATATCGAGAAGATCATCGACACCTACCAGCAGCGTCCAGAGAGCATCGAGCGGTACGCCCGACGTGTAGGAATGGACGAGATCGAGGCCAACGACTTCAACCTGAACATCTCGCGCTATGTCAGCACAGCCGAGCAGGAGGTCGCGATCGATCTGTCGGCGACTCATAGAGAGTTGGTCGCGATCGAGAATCAAATTCGAGACTCAACGGCGAAGCACAACGCCTTTCTGAAGGAACTTGGACTATCTCCATTGCCATCATCAGATAAGTAATCGAGAGGGTCCTCGGCGAGATCGCGATCCCCACCTACCCGCCACCTGCCGAGGTGCGCGCCTCCCACCGATGGACTTCCAGCCGCGCGACCTGGTGCCGACCGCCCAGCATGCCGACGAATGGCGCGGCGAACACGTCGTCGTGTCGACAGTCTGGGATTCCCCGGACGGGACCGGCCACGACATCAACGTCGGCATCGCCAGCGACGACGAGATCAAGCACCGGCACGGCTACACGGACGGCTTCTCCCACGACGACCTGGAGCTGATGCGGTGATGGATGATTTGATCAGCGCGGAGCGCTCGCTACTCATGCCCAAGCCGATCCGCACCGCCGCCGAACAGCCGGCCCCGAAGGGCGAGCCCATCTTCCCGGGCGCCCGGTACGCGCATATTGCCCGTCCGGATTGGGAGCACCCCGACGTCGAGACGAGCGTCAGCGTGACCAGCGGCGGCGTCTTTGCGGAGCCACCGATCGAGGATGCCTTCCGACCGGTCGAGCACCGACAGTGCAAGCACTGCGGCGGAAATCTGTAGATCAGCGCGAAGCGCTCGCTGCTACTGCGCCGAACGTTTTGGCGTTTTGACTATGGGTTTCCCGATTACCGGTTTCCCGTTCACGCCGATATAGCATTCCTTGGTACAGTCTTCGTTATATCCGTGCGCCAATGATGCAGAGATGCAGGTGCCGGAGCTGTTCTTGCGGTTACACAGGGCGTTCGCCGAAGTGGCCCAAAGAAAGAGGCCGACGAAAATTCCGACGGTCGCGATAGATTTCATTCCCGCCTCCCAATCAGAATTACACCCTGTGATGGTTTCATTTGCTTCCACTCGCTGACATTGGTCAGATTGTCGCGGCGGCCGAGCAAGGACAAGCCCAGCGGCCGGCGGACCTGGTTCGGCGAAGCCCTCGCCGGCCATGCCCGAACTGATCTTCAGATTCGCACGCCGCGGGTCGACCTGTATGCTTCCTCCGGGCTTAGGGGGGATGCTCAAATGCGCCTGTGGTTGACGTTGATCGTGCTGTGCCTGGTGAGCCAGGCGCGAGCGGCTGAGGGTGTCCTCGTGATCGGGGCCGGCCAGCGTTCCTGCGGCCAGTTCATCGCCGCGGTCGGACAGACACCAGTCGGGCAGATCCTGTACGTCGAACGGCCCAACGGCAAGCTCTACGGCGAGTTGATCCGCTACCACGAATGGATGGAGGGATTCATCTCCGGCTTCAACTCCGGCTTCCAGTCCAACATCGATGACCAGGTTAGGATCGACTTGTCGTCGATGGATCTATGGATGCGGAATTGGTGCAACGCTCATCCGACGAAGACGATCGCCGACGCTGGCCTTGCTCTCACGGGCGAGCTTGCTCCGCGGCGCTGAAGCACTGATCAGCGCGGAGCGCTCGCTACCCCGGAAATGCCCGGATGTGGCAGCCAGGCCACATTTGCTGATTTCGGGCGCTTCTCACGCAAAACCCGCTTAAAAAGCGGGCTTCTGCATGTTCGTAACTCTACGAGTGCCTACGCTGTTCGTTGCGTCGTGGAGGCGCCCGGGTGTTTGATGATTGCGGTGAGGCCCTGGCTGATTCGTCAGCGAGGAGCGTCACTGAGGGGGCAGGAAGCCGGCCCATTGGCACGGGATAGAACCCGGCCCCTGACCCCTCTGGAGCTACACCCGCAGGTGACGGTTCGGTCCGCACGATCGAGCCGTCACCATCCGGGTGCGTCGAATCAAGGGTAGTCCTACTCAGGCGTTTGTAAAGGGCCGCAGGGCAACACTCGGCGGTTCATCACTGCGAAGCGCTCGCCCTACAGCGGCCGTCCAAGCTGGTCCCACTCTTCCATCTGGAGATCGCTGATTTCCTCGCGCACCCAGCGCTCGACCTCCTCGCGGCTCGGCGCCTCGACATTGATGGCGCAGTCAACCTGCTCGCACATCTCGGCGGCGAACTCCGCGGCCAGTGCCGGCGTGCTCTGGTCCTCAAGCTTCAGGTCATGCTGCTTGATGAACCAGGTCGCGAATTGAATTACGAGCCCCCGCTCCCAGTCACTGGCCAGTTTCAAAGGAACCTCCGTCCGCTCGCCCCGCTGACTCAATCTATAGCGCGGAGCGCTCGCCGGCCATGAGGAACGGCAACCAAGGGCCTGCATTGGTTCCTGATGGATGACAGGATCTGGATCGCCATCATGGTCGCCTCGATGCTGCTGCTGGTCGGCGTGGCCGCGCTGCTGGTGCATCAGCCCGAGCTGATCGACCGCGCGATCGCGGTGAAGAGTCCATAGCGCGAAGCGCTCGCTACCCATAGCGAGGCTTTACCGAGGGCACGATGATGAGCGATACGACTGCGGAGTTGGCCAGGTTGATGAAGGTGGCTGAGGCGATCGTCGCCGAGCTGGAGCGGCAGGGCGTGGCCGTGGCGGTCGCAAATCTCGGGTTCGACCCGATGCGGATGGCCAAGGAAGTGATCCGGGCGGCGGACGGCGACGTGGTGCCCTTCCCTGGTCCACGAGAGTAACCGGCAAACAAACCGGCAATCGGCGGCGGCCCGCGGCGCGGCTGACCTGGTTTTCAAAGGGCGAAGCCCTCGCCGGCCATGCGGCAAAAAGATCGGCCAGGAGATCGGCCAATCAGCTCTTGTGCTGCAGGACGCGGTAGCCCTTCCGCTCCATGCACTCGCCGACCATGTAGCCGGTCCAGACCGTCGTGGCGGTCGCCGCGATCTTCTCCTGTTGGCAGGCCGACAGGTCGGTGTTGTAGCGGTTCTGGTCGACGCCGGCCATGTCCACCACGGGCGGCTCGACATAGGCCGTGCGGGCCGCGCAGCCGGCGAGCAGCAGCAGGGCGAGCGGGGCGATCAGGCGCATGGGGATCCTCGGCGGCGGGGGATTTGCACTATCAGCGCGGAGCGCTCGCTACAATCGGCCTCCGGCCATGCCTCAATGAGGAACCACAGGCGGCATGAGTGCGGCATACAGCAGCACGAGGATGATCAGCCATCCGAGCTTCGTCTTGAACAGGAAAAGCAAGCTGCCCTTGATCAGGGCCATCACCAAAACCACCGCCAATATCGCAAGTACCACGTAAAGCATCTCAAGCCCCCCTCTTCATCAGCCATCCATCCTCTACGTGGCAATGGCCCTCCGGCGCAATTGGGACTCTCCCCAGGGCGAAGCCCTCGCCGGCTATCAGCCTTTTGGGGTCAGGACCGTGTAGCCGCGCTGCTCCATGCAGCTGGTGATCATGCCGGCGTCGCCGACGAAGCCGTGGGCGCGCTTGGCCTCGATGCACTCGTGCTGGTCCTTGGCGAGCTGCTCTGGCTTCTTGCCGTAGCTGTCGACCACAGGCGGCTCGTATCTGCCATGTCCGCCGCCACACGCGGCCAGGAGCAAGGCCGTCGAGATCCACGCCAGCGTTCGCATCGTCACCCCCATCGCCAACCGGGCGATCGAGGTTTGCACTATCAGCGCGGAGCGCTCGCCACAATTGGCCTTTTGCAGGCGGCGGCGCGGAATGGGGCCCCAAAACGGGGTGGGGTCTTTTTCGATGGCCACCCCCTCCAGTGTAAACGGCCAGGGAAGCCCAGGAGTGGCCTGCCAGTTTAGGGCCCCTGATGCGCGCGCCCCGGCAGGACGACGGGACGGCCTACAAAGCGAGAGGTGGTTCATTTTTTCCTTGCAATCTTATTTTCGCCACGATGTTTATGTACTCTCTTTGTTCTATTTCTCCCCGCCCTTGGAGCCCTTCCTTGAACGACAATGCTCGCCCGCAAATCCACCTACGCATGACCGCCGCCGAAGCCCGTCAACTCGACGACGCCCGCGCCTCTCTCCGTCTCAGCCGTAGTGATTTGATCCGGCTCGCCCTCGATGACCTGTATCGCGGTCCGCGCCTCACGGGCCGACCGACCTGCACGGTCTCGGCAGCCGCCGCCTAGCACGCAAAGTAAAACCCCGCAGCGCTCGCAACGCTACGGGGTTGGATCAGTAAAACAGCAAGATCAGCATGCCACAGAAGACCGAAAAAAACAACAAACCCGCCAACGACAATACCCGTGTCATCAAGACGCCCGAAGGCGTCGAGATTAAGATCACCGCCGGCCGCAAGCTACAGCAGATCAGGGCATTCGCACGCGACCCCGACATCTCGGACGCGCAATTCCGCGCGCTCGTTTGCATTGTCGATCGCCTGAACGAAGGCAAGGAAGGAACTGACGAGTCCCTTTGGGGAAGCGCCTACCCGACGCCGGAGACTCTCGCGAAGGACATCGCTAAGGACGAGCGAGCCGCGCGGCGTATCCTGAAAGAACTGAAGGATGGCGAGCGTGAGACGCGCTCCAAGAACGGCGAGAGAAAGCTCGTCCCATGCAAAGCTGCCCTGACCATAGAGAACCGCAAGACCGCGGACGGCCACGACGATTTCAATCTCTATCGGCCGAGGTCTTGGGGCGCGTTCGCAGTAGGCAACCGCGAGGCGGTGCAGCAGTCAGAGGGCGGTCACCTGTCGGACGAATCCGGTCACCTGTCGGACGGGGGGCGGTCACCTGTCGAGAATAAGCAGGTCACCGCCCCCAACTCTTCCCACTTACCCCACCCAGAGACCCCGCCCAAAAACACCACCCAGGCTCCGCCCGCCTCCGGCGAGCGTGGACCGGCCGTTGCTTCGGATGTTGAGTCTGGGACCAAGCCGAAAGCCGGAAACGAGAACAGCATGTTTGAGCCAGCCGATTGCAACTGGCCGGACGATTGGAAGGACCAATTCTGGAAAGCCTTTCCGGTCCGCAAGAACGTGAAGGCAGCGGAGTTGAAACTCATCTCGCTCGCCAGGGCCGGTGTCCCGATGAACCCCATCATCGTCGCTGCACGGAGGCATGGCAAAGAACTCGTTCGCGATGGGATTCTGAACACCGGTTTCTGCAAGAACCCGGTGACGTGGATGGACGACGAACCGTGGAAGGATAACCAGAAGCTTTCGGAGCTTCGGCTAAAATCACAGAAGCGCACTGCCATCTGACAGCGCGCGCCTCGATCCAATCACACTCGCCGGCCGCCGCCGGAGCGCCGCACAGGCGTTTGATTTGATAGAGAGGCACGAGAAGCGCCGATCAGTAAACACACTCAGCGGTCCCGGCAGCGCCTCTTAGAGCGTTGCCAACCCGTCACGTCAGGAACCCTAGCGGCAAGATGGCCATCAGATCGAACGACAGCCAACGCCGGGTCATACGTTGTAGGGACGAACCTCGCCCGGCTGCATACCCTCGACCTCCACCTTGTTCAGATTTCGGTCCGGGGTGACGATCTTCTCTTCCACCACCTCTCTGACCGCCTCCGTGGCCTCATCAACGTCGGCGATGCGCGCAGCGATGTAACGAGCAAAGGGGTCGCCTTCGTGGTTCTCGACCTTGAAGAGCCAGCCGGGCGGAGGAGCGTCTGAAGCGTTTGTCATGGGACCCGATATGGTCGGTCGGCCAGAACCTGCGCAGCTCTAAAAAGGGAGCATTTTTGCATAGCAGACATTCCATAATTTTGGAGTTTTGCTCTTGACGCTAGAGGGAGATTAGGGCAGACATTAGCTCACGATGCCAGAACATTACATGAACGAACATGCTCGTTCGTTGATCCACTAGCCAGCCACACGACCCGTCCTCCACCCCGCCCGCTGCCTCGCCGCACGCGGGCTTTTTGCATTTTGGACTCCAATGAAACCGAAATTCGACACCCATGAACTTGTAACGAGCCCGATGAAGCACGTCACGATGTTGCTGCCGGCAGTCCTGATCGAACATATCGACCGGGCCGCACAGGCCGACGACCCGTCCGCACCCAATCGCTCAAGCTGGTGCCGGCGCGCTCTGATCGCCGCCCTTCGACGTGAGGCGGCGTGATGAGCGTCATCTCGGTCCAGGGACAGGCAAACGCCGCCGTCGTCCTCAAGGGACTCCTTCGGGAACACGGCCTGCCCTCACTTACTCCGGAAGGCGTTGACGCACTCTCTGCACGGTTCTCGACCGGCCTCGTGCTCGGACACGGCGTCGTCTCGCACGACGGTAAGCCACTGATCGATGAGCTGCGAGCGCTCTTCGCAAACGCTGAGAGCAAGCGACTCTTCACCCAGCAGGACGACGGGACGAATGATCGACCAGTCGGCAACCTGACCGCGGCCATGATGGCTGAGGTCGCAGCGAGCCGGAAGCAGGCCCGTATCACCGATGCAGATCTCGCTCGATACAGCGGCGTCACCCGTCAGCACATGGAAGAGCGGCAGCGCGCTGCCCAACTGAAGTAAGGACAGAATAAAATGAGACGACCAGGAATTTACGCTCGCCAGACGGCCGCACGGCTGAAGGGGGAGCAGTATCAAGTCGACGACGGTGTCAGGGCCGCCCGTGGCGTGGCCTTGAACTTGTTCAATCTCCGCAGACGAAAGTCTGAGATTGACCAACGAGTCGAAATGGCGCGGGACCGGCTAGAGTCGGTTGATCTTTACGGGCTCAGGGCCGAACTTGAAGCAGCACTGGCGGAGCAGACCGACATCGACGCGAAGTTGGCCGAGTTGCAAGCGGCAGCGTCTGCGGCTGCCTAACATGGCTTGTTCGGCGGTTAGGATTTGTCTCCAGAGACCGCCGTCCACAGGGGAGCGCGACGACATGAGACAACTCGCCGGACTCGCGTTCGCGTTGGCCTTCGCTGGCGCGCTCCCCGCCCTTGCATTTGCTACATCGGCTGCTGCTGAGAGCCCGTATGCAACACCCACCCGTGACGGCCGGGAGCGCATCCAGCGCACAGGCGTTTGTCCTACCGGCTTCGTTGGCCTGGGTGACAAGTGCGAGGCGCTGCACCAGGACACGCCCCGGGCCTACCCGAAGATCAAGGGCGCGCCCTGCCCGTCCGGCACCTTCTCCAGCGGCGCCTATTGCAAGGCGTTCCGCTGATCGATCAGGCGGCCTTGAGGACACGCCAGACAGTCGGCTCCGATACCTCATATTCGCGAGCCAGTTCCGCCATGGTCTCTCCGTTCGCGTAGCGCTCTGCGATCTTGCGGCGCTGGCCTGCATCGAGGGCCTTAGGGCGGCCGAACGTGGTGCCCTTGGCCTTGGCCCGCTCAATGCCAGCTTCGCACCGCGACCGGATCAGCCCGCGCTCAAACTCCGCGATGCCGCCCATGATCGTCAGCATCAGCCGGCCGACATCGGTCGTGGTATCGCACCAGGATTCACCCAGCGAGACGAGGCCTGCGCCCTTCTCTTGCAGGGTGTGGAGAATGTTGTGCAGGTCTCGACTGGAACGGGCGAGCCGGTCGAGTTTGGTCACCACGATCACATCACCGGCTCCGATGGACTTCAAGAGCCGTTCGAACTCGCGGCGGCCGGTTACGGACTTGCCCGATTGCTTCTCCGCAAAGACCCGCTCGCAACCGGCGGCCTTCAAGGCCTCGACCTGAGACTCGTGGTCTTGGGTATTCGACGAGACGCGAGCGTATCCGTATTTCATGGTCTGAAACCTTATTTTTGAAAGTCTGACTTTTGAAAGTCGTAAGGCCTTGGTTTTCAGGGGTCAAGAAAAACTTTCACAAGGTACACTTTTTGAAAGTACGGACCCGCTTGGTCCCGACCGCGCGGTGGTCCTGTCCCCTGTCCCTGTGCTGCCGCTCTCCGCGCTGGCCGTGGCACAGCGGGGTGTCGAGGTGCCACGGTCACAGATGCACGACGCTCGGTCGAAGGCTCCCGGCCACTGGTGCCTAGTTCAGGCGGCGGAGCTTCCTGATGATCGCCCGCAAGTCCTCCGCGTACTCTTCGAGAGTCCGCAACACCTCTTCCGAGGGCGGGGGCTCGGTCTTCGGCAGGGCCTTGGTCTGGAGTGGCTGAGGTTGGCGTCCCATGCTTCAACGTCAGCGATGAACGACCCAGCCACGTTGATCTAACTCAATGAAGCAGGTTGGCAGGGGCAGCGTCACACCTGCACCGTCTTCACCCTCCTGCACAGGCAGCGAAGGTTTCCCAGCGCTCGCGAGCGCGGGAGGCGAAGGCGCGACTTTTTGTGCGGCATAGGCGCCCACTTGAGTCAGGCCCCCACACTTCGGATTTTTCAAAAGACAGACTTTCGACCGTACCCCGTCAAAAAATCTGACGGGCACATTCCAAACCGTTTTTCCAGCGCAATTTTCAAAAGGGCCGTTTCCCTGCGCTGCCTCACCAATATCAACACCCACAAGGAACACATGTCCGACAACAACCTCGACCTCAGAGCGCGCCTCACCGGAATCGATGAACTTTCGCCCGTCCTAAAGCGCGTGCTCGGCAACCTCCAAAAGTTCGAAGACACCGCGAAGCGTGTCAACATCCAGCTGTCCGGTATGGGCCGCTACGGCATGTCATCGCTCGACGGTTTCAACCGTGCTGCGAAAGCGGCAACGGACCAGGTGCGAGGTATGGCCAACCTCAGCAGGTCGGCCGCCCGTAGCTATTCGACCGACTGGGCCAAGGCGAACGCTCAGCGTCTGAGTGACGCAAGGCGAACCTACTCCAGCCTTGAACGTCTCGAGTCCAACTACCAACGCCAGATCGAACGCCGCGCTGTCGTGGAACGTCGGACCAGCTCCGGCCGGTCATATGGCGGTGGAGTCGGCCGCCTGCCCGCGCCAAACATCCGCACCATTGCAGCCGGTGCGGCCATCACGGGAGCTGGTATTGCGTCTGCTATCCGCCGCCGCGCCCAGACTCAGGCTGCTGAAGTAAGAGCGCAGATGTTCGGCGACCTCACCGAGCGAGAAATGCTGACGCTCCGCAAAGACTTCGCGGACAGGGCCGGCATCAAGTATGGCGTCGGCAGCACCAAGGTCATCGACACGGCGGTTGAAGGGCTGAAGGCCGGAGTCGCCAAGCAATTCGCTGGCCAGTTCGCTGAGTTGGCTCTGAAGGCGCAGGCCGGGCTCGACGTCAACCCGGAGGTAGTCGGCAAGCTGCTCGGTCGTCTGTCGACTCAGATGCCGTGGGACACCGGCCGCTTCAGCAAAATCTTGAATGCGGTCGCGGTCGCGAACAACGCCACCGCTGCCGATGGAAACGAGATCATCGAGGCCATGCGCCGGAGCCTGTCCGCACTCGCGACAACCCGGATGACGCCAGAGCAATTGGCCGCGATCGACTCCACCGGAATTTCGCTCGGCATCCAACCGTTCAAGGCCGGAACCTTCGTGTCGTTCCTCACTTCGCAAATCGCTGGCGCGGATTCCGCCAGAGGCCAACAGGCCGGCGACCTGAACGCCGCTGCGAATGCCCTTGGTTTCGGTGGCCGCAGTGGCATGGCCAAGACCATGCGTGAGCGGCCGATGGAGGCGATCCAACAGATCCTCGACAACCTCGCGAAGATGCCGGAGCGACTGCGGACGAAGGTCGCAAAGCAGATCGCCGGACGAGAGTGGATGGATGAACTACTTACAGTTGTATTAGGTCGCGACAAGTTACGGGACGTGCTGAAGGATATCGAGAACAAGCCGGGCTTCCTGGATCGAACGGCACTTCAGAAAATCAGATCGATGCAGGGTCGATGGGCCTCGATCAGCGCCGCACTTGGCTTGGTCTGGGAGAAGGTCGGCGCCGGACTCGAGACCTGGTTCAATCAGGTTTCCGATAGCATCATCGACTTAGCGGACAGCTTCAACTTCGACTCGATCAGGGATCACTTCGCTGCGCTGATCGATGGCGCTCGCGAGGGCCTCGGTTTGAAGAACTGGGGGGAGGTGGTCAAATCCGTAGCTGACAATTTCGATGCCGGGACCATCGCGAAGTGGCGAGAGTTCGGCAAGGGCTTCGCGGAAGGCATTCGTGAATTTGCCAGTGGGCTCAAGGCCGCCTTTTCAGCGCTCGGGTTCCTCGCTGGCAAAAATCCGGCCGATGCCAGGGAGATGGGTAATCTGGTCGCGCAACTGACCGGGCTGACTGTGGCTCTGGCGGCTCTCTCGCCCGTGCTGACCGTCCTAAGTGCCGTTACCATCGGCCTCACCGGGTTCGGCAATGCTCTCGCATACATCGCCGGCCTGCCTGCCGTCGTCGCGCTTTTGAGTGCGTTGGCCGTGCGTCATCAGAATGATGGCGTTCCCGATGCCAATGTGAAGCGGCCCGGAGAGTCGACGAGCGAATGGCGCGAGCGTCAGAAGGCACACCGGAACGGGCTCTACCACAAGAGCAGCTACACCGGCTCGACCGACTTCTCAGGCATGCGCCGCACCAGTGACCTGTCAGACGACCTGAACAGGTTCACGGGCAAGGTCGAGCGCGCCGCGTTCCTCAACAGCGGTCCCGGTGGTTTGCAGTACGCATCTATCGGTGGAGCGAGCGGCGGTCCCGGATCCGGTGGACTTGGCGGGCGCAGCTACATCAACGGCGTCCCCGCTCTCATGAAGAGCACTCCGGGCGCGGCCCTGCCCGACTTCGGCGTCGGCCGCAGCGGCAGCATCATGAGGACCAGTCGCGGACGTATTGACGCTATCACGGGCGCCGACAAGGTTCCGTCCATGGGCGGCTCGATTGACACGACGACGGGTCAGGGTCTCAGCGGCAACAGATACCTTGCCGCTCGCCGCGCCAAGTTCGATGAGGAGATCAAGAACGATCCAACTCTCCGAATGCATCTCGCGGCCATACAGGTCACCGAGGGAGCCAGCGGAGGCGGAACTATGGAGAGCCTGATGAACCGCGCCGACATGGAGGGCAAGACGCTCCGCCAGATGATCGGCATGGATGCCAACGGCGTTCGACATCTCGGCACCAAGGGATACCTGAAGGGCAAACCAGACAGCTTCTACGGCCCGATCCGTCGCGGTGAAATCTACGGAGCGATCCGAAGGTTGCAGAACAACCCGAAGGAGTTCGCGAAGTACGACGCCTTAACCAACCGAGCCCTTGCCGGCAGCCATGTCATCGGCGGCTATACCGACCAGGGCTTGCCTACCGATCCCAACGGGTCTCGGCGAACCGGCATCCCCGGTTTCAAGATCAGTCCGAAGGACGGAAACGAATTCACAGATTGGGTTGGTCCCGGCGGCAGAAGCAAGTCGATGAATTACCGCCATCTCATCGAGCAGGGCATCGCTGGCAGCGGCGACGCGCCGATCGCAAACGTTCCGAGTCCGACCGACGTCATCAAGAACGTGCCGCCTCCGTCAGCCGTGAGGCCTGGACCGGGTGCTGGAGACGCGCGCTCTGTCCCGGGCAACGTGGCGATAAACATCCATGGCGGTTCGCACGATCCGGAAGCACTGGCCACGCTGGTGCAGCGCCGGATCGACGAGAGCATGAACTGGCGCACGCACGACACCGCGTCGGAATACACCTAACGCCTACACCAACGATCCCGGACCTACGGGTCCGGGATACTACGGGAAAAATGCAAATCGGGGTCTAACCCATTGATTGCATCGCGTTCTTATACGCGCTTTGATCGAATTCAAGCAAATGCAAATATGCAAACAAAAACAATGGCTTGATGACGCGTTCAAAAACGTATCAGGTGCAAGCGGATCAAGTTGCTTGATCTCATCACCAAGGGGCTACCAATGCGAATTGCCTACCGAAATTACCTAATCGCCACTCACGATGATGGCCGCTACGTCGCGCTCGACCCGAGCGACCCGAACTGCTTCAAGATGTTCTCTGCGGACCTGCGGCGAATTTACAATGCGATCGATGGACTGTGGTCGGCGCTCGCCGGCGCGACCGCGTCGCCATGGTCGTGGATGCTCGACCATAACGAGGTTGATCTCGACGCAGTCGTCGGTGCTCGCTGATGCATCCGACGGAACACGAAATCTGGAATCTCCTCCGATTGCTCTCGAAGATCGACGATGGAGAGGCCGCGGCTTTCGCCGACGCCGCAGCGGAGAACCTACGCCGACTAGTCGGGACCGGCATCTTCGGTTCTCTGGCCGGCCCGCCGCTCGCGCTGATGCAGGTCATCACGAATGATCCCGCGATGAAAGAGTCCGACCGCATCGTCGCGAAGGTGCTGCTTACCGCGTTCGATCCCGGGTACGGCCACGCCCGCCTCTCGAAGCACCAGATGAGTATTCGGACGGGCTTCAGCGTGACCAAGGTCCGGACTGCGCTGAGGCGGCTGGTCGAGGCTGGCTACTTCATCGCGGTCCCACCGAACAAAAAGGAATGGGATGATGGAGACTTTACGGTCAAACACCAGCCGTGTTTCGACGCGTTAGATTCGGGTCGAGATCCTGTGGCCTGACCGGTAGCGAAAGATTTTCGTTGAGGGAGCAGCCCCCATCGAGAGGAGCTGTTTTTTCCAACTCTCACAACGCCCTCGGCCAAACCAGCCGGGGGCGTTTTTGCTTCGTCCGCAGACAGCCGCGGAAGAGCGCCCTCATAACCAGTACCCCATTCCAAGTTGGCTTACGGCAAATGACCACCATAAACTCTGATGTCGGTATCATCACCGCGACCACCCCCCTCCGGCTGGACGTAGCCGCGCGGCTCGCTTTTCCCGACGGGTCGATGTCAGTCTCGGCATTGAGGCGACTCGTGGTCTCAGGCAAGATCACCCATGAGTTTTTTGCTGGAAAATACTTCGTCACGTTGAATGCAATTGAGGAGTTCCGCGCATCATGCCGCGTCGTAGCAAAGGCCCCCGACTTGAGCTTCAAACCGGAGAAGGCCGTACCCCAAAATGGATCATCCGAGACGGGGCAAAAAACATCAGCACTCGATGCGATGAACGCGACCGCCAACAGGCTGAGGCGAAGCTTGCAGAGTACATCATCGCCAAGCACGACCCGGCCAAGGCAATCCGGTCAGGTAGTCCAAATGAGGTCAAGATAGCCGACATCCTCGCCGTCGAGATGACCCGAATTGCTGCGAAGCCGACCCTGGACAGCCACCGGAAGAAAGAACTCATCGCCGTCTGCCAGAACATGGGCAATTGGTTCGGCCATCGTGTCGTCGGCGACCTGAACGGTGAGCTTCAGGAACGCTATGCGGCTGAGCGGACGCGCCACGTCTTCAAGATGGTTGAAGGTGTCCGGACCAATGTGGACACCGGAGAGCATGCGCCGGTTGCGGCCTATCGCGATCTGAAGTTTCTTGCCGCTGCCATCAACCGGTACTTCAAGCACAAGGTTGGCGGCGTCGTCACCCAGTTCAGCCCGGTCCTGCCCGACGCTCCGGAGTCCCGTATCCGGTGGCTGACCCGCTCTGAGGCTGCCAAGCTGCTCTGGGCAGCGTGGCGGGGACGGAAGGAAACGAAGCTGCCAGGGAGCAAGGGGCGTCACACCTCGCGGCACATCGCCCGGTACATCTTGGTCGGCCTCTACACCGGATCCCGCAACGGGGACATCTGCGGGGCCGCGACCATTCCGACGATCGGGCGCGGCTACGTCGACCTGGATAAGGGCATCTTCAGGCGGAAGCCCGACGACAAGAAAGAGACCTCCAAGCGGCAACCCACGGTCCCCATCCCGCCCCGGCTGCTAGCCCATATGCGGCGCTGGCAGCGGCTAGGCATCTCACAGCGCGCCGTTATCGAGTTCAACGGCAAGCCCGTCGTGACGATCAGGGAGGGCTGGGAGGGCGTGGTCGAGCGGGCCGGTCTGGCGACCGAGGACAAGCAACAGAAGATCCTCCGCCACACCCTGCGCCACACGGCCATCACCTGGTACCTGGATCAGGGGGTCGATATCGAGAAGGTCAGCCTCTACTGCGGCGTCTCCGTGGCGACCATCCGCAAGACCTATCGCCACGTCATGCCGGGAACCTTCGACGACCTGCTAGTGGCCGCCCATCAGATTGGGCGTTGAAGAGTGCGTTCCCGGCAAGCCCCTCAGAAGAGCTTTTCTGGCGCCGGGACGCATTTTGCTTCACGACTAAAGAACGCAGTGGTTCCTGGAACAGCAGTGTTAGTCCAATAGCCCGAATAGCCGCCCGTTATTCGATTCACTTTAATCCGTTCGATCCCCTCAGGATCCCGATAGCGAGAGGACTTGATCTCGGCCGAAACCTCCGTCTCGCTGATTTCCACATCTTTGTAGGTTAAACCGTCTCGCTTTAGAGTGCGGGCGTTAAAATCTATCTCAACAACAGCTTCGAAATTATTGGCACTATTTTCCGAATACCCATTCCCCCAGGCTTTCACCGCTGTGATGCCCTTACAGACCAGTCTGACAATGCCTGCGGCGCCCGTGCTTGTGGTCTGGTTCTGCGGAGCCGGCGTTGGCACTGGAGATGGGGTGCGTGGGGTCCCCAAATGAGGCTTGTCAGACTTGAGAAATTCCAAGCTCGGCTGAGCCTGAACAGCTGTGGCAGGGACCTGAAGTCCTACCGCGAGAAGCACGGCGACCATAGACCGTGTAACCATTACGAACCCCTACTTGCAGCTCCTCATACAGGAGGATCCCCAGTCGAACGCTCGGGTCTCACAGTTGGCCTTCTCATTTGGGTTAGTGTAACGGGCGCACTGGGCCTTCTGCGAACTGGATTCCCGCGTGCAGTAGTTGCAGCTTGGTCGAGTGGACCCGGCGCCCTCTTGGGCTCTCTCCCGCATGCCCTGTTGTGCAACCGCTGGAACCGCGGGGGCGAAGAGAAAGCTGACCACAAGCAACATGCTCATTTTCATGGCGTCACCCGTGCGTGTCTGGAGTGACACGATGCTATTGCAACGAGCACTCGATAGATATGCGACATTTTGGACGAGCCACCACCACCTCGGGCTCACAGAGCCTTTGATGCCGCCCACTGAATTGGGCGTTGAACATGGGGGTCAAAATGGATAGAAGACCGGCATTGGTTTGCGGCTCCCTAGGGGAGCCGTAATCGTTTTGGAGTTGGGCGAGCTGAGGTTTCTGCTACGGTTTCTGCTACAGAGCACAAACCGAAAGCCATAAGCCTCTGATAACACTAGCGATTTCGCTGGTCTCGCTCTAACCGCTCGAAGGGAGCGGGACAGCTGATGATGGCCTTTGGACTGATAGCCCTGATTGCCGGCGCCGCGTCGGCCCTGATGTTCGCCTCGATCATTTCGGGCGCGCTGATCTCGCTCGTCCTGTTCTATCTCGCACCGCTGCCGCTGATGGTCGCCGCGATCGGCTGGGGGCCGCTGTGCGCGAGCCTCGGTGGCATTGCCGCCGCAATCGGCCTCGGCGCCCTGTTCGGCCTGCCCTATTGCATCGCCTTCGCCGTCACCGTCGCATTGCCGGCCTGGTGGCTCGGCCACCTCGTCCTGCTCGGCCGGCAGATCGGAAGCGTCGGGCCAGACGCCTCCGCCGCCGAGCCGCCGGCCGAACTCGAGATCGAGTGGTATCCGGTCGGCCGCATCCTGCTCTGGATCGCAGGTTTTGCCGCGCTGACCACGATCGCCGCCCTGCTCACGCTCGGCACCGACGCCGAGACCATCACCGGCACGCTGCGGCGGGGCCTGATGCGTCTTCTGCGCACCACCGACCCGCAAACCTCGGGCGAAGCCAGCCAGTTCGTCGACGCGCTGGTGCGCATCGCACCGGCCGCCGCCACCATCGTCGCGATGATGACGCTGACTCTCAACCTCTGGCTCAGCGCCAAGGTGACGGCGACCTCGGGCCGGCTGCGTCGTCCCTGGCCGGACATGAAGACGGCCGAGCTGCCGCCGATGACGCTCGTGGCGCTCTGCATCGCGCTCGCCTTCTGCTTCACCGGCGGACTACTCGCGATCGTCGCGCAGATCACCACGGCCGCGCTGATGATGGGCTATGCGCTGACCGGTTTCGCCGTGCTGCATACGCTGACGCTGACGCTGAAGAGCCGCACCTTCTGGCTCGGCTCGACCTACGCCGTCGTCGTCGTGTTCGGATGGCCCGTGATCGCGATGGTGATCCTCGGCCTTGCGGATGCCGTGTTCGGCTTCCGCGAGCGCTTCCTGCGCAGCCGGCAGCCGCCGCCGCTGCCAACACCTTAAGTCCAACCCCGAAAACTGAAACTCAGACCACTTCAAAGGAGAACGAATATGGAAGTCATTTTGCTGGAACGCGTCAACAAGCTCGGCCAGATGGGTGAAGTCGTGAAGGTTCGCGACGGCTATGCCCGCAATTTCCTGCTCAAGCGCGGTAAGGCGCTGCGCGCCACCACCGACAACCGTGCCAAGTATGACGGCATGAAGGCCGAGCTCGAGGCTCGCAACCTCCAGGCCAAGGGCGAGGCGTCCAAGGTCGCCGAGAAGATCGAGGGCAAGAACATCATCGTGATCCGCCAGGCCTCCGAAGCCGGCCAGCTGTTCGGTTCGGTCACGGTGCGCGACCTCGTCGCCGCGTTCGAGACCGACGGCGTCCACCTCGACCGTCCGCAGGTGCAGCTCGACGCGCCGATCAAGACCATCGGCAAGCACACGGTCACGGTTGCCGTTCACCCCGAGGTCGAGGTCGAGATCACCGTGACGGTCGCGCGCAGCCAGGACGAAGCCGAGCGCATCAACCGCGGCGAGGACATCTCGACCCGCAACGAGGACCGCGACGCGGCCGCCGAGGCGATCGCTGCGGCCGGCGAGTTCTTCGATCCGGAAGCCCAGCACGAGGAGGTCGAGCCGGCGCCGGCTGCGGAAGAGAAGTAAGCAGCACGTACAGCTCGTCATGCGCGGGCTTGACCCGCGCATCCATCAAGAGAGTTTGCTCAAGAAGATGGATTTCCGGGTCAGGCCCGGCAACGACAACAGAGAATGGATCAGCCCGGTCGCTTCAGGCGGCCGGGCTTTTCGTTTTGGCGGCGACGTCCTCGCTGAGCATCGCGATCGAGGCGAGCGCGGTTGCCGTATGCTTCTCGACGCCATCGCTGACGCAGAACACGTCGGCCGCGACCACGGCAACCTGACGGCCCGGCTTGATCACTCTTGCCCGGCAGATCAGCTTCTCGCCGACCGCGGGCGACAACAAATTGAGCTTGTATTCCGCCGTTAGCGCCGGCTGGCCGCGCGAGGTGGCGGCAGCGATCGTCGTGGCGTTGTCGACCAGGAAGGCGGTCACGCCGCCATGGAAAAAGCCGTGCTGCTGAAGCAGTTCCGGCCGGCGCTCTACGGCGATGGTGCAGGTGCCGCGCGACAATTCGGACAGCTCGGCGCCGACCAGATTCATAAAACCCTGCTGGCCGACATTGGCGTGGATGCGCTCGGCAACGGCTGCGAATTCGGGATCCGCTTCGGCTCGCATGCTGTCTCTCCCTATTGTTTGTCGATGCGATCGAGTGGCCGTAGCGCACGGATGGCGCAGGCGATCAGCGTGTCGGCCTCAATGCGCGGATCGGCGCGTTCGCGTCCCGACAGAAAGGCGCGGCAGAAGATCTGGGCCGGGCCGATCAGCTGGCTGAC
This sequence comes from Bradyrhizobium genosp. SA-3, assembly GCF_004212635.1. Classification (GTDB taxonomy): domain Bacteria; phylum Pseudomonadota; class Alphaproteobacteria; order Rhizobiales; family Xanthobacteraceae; genus Bradyrhizobium. Next base: position 35,660 of record NZ_PSRT01000083.1, read on the forward strand.
GAACATCACCGGCGTCATCGGCAGCAGCTCGCCGCGCGCGACCAGCGGCGCACGCCAGCGCTCGATGCCTTCGACAAGGCGCGCGTTCTGCGCGCGCTGGCCGTCGCGCACGTCCTCGCCCCATTCGCTGCGCGAGATCTCGAAGAGATAGCGCGCCTCGCGCCGGCTGGTGACGACCCAGTCGAGATGCGCCCGGATCAGGCGATCGATACCCTGCTCCGCATCGGGCACGGGATCGAGCGCGGCCAGCACCGCGGCGTGATAGTGCCGCAGCACCTCCAGGAACAGCGCGCCGGCGAGCTCCTTCTTCGATCCGAAGGCATGAAAGAAGCTGCCATTGGAGGCGCGCGCCCGGGTGCGGATCGCGGCCACCGTCGCAGCCTCGAAGCCGACGCGGTCGAACACGATTAGTCCCGCCTCCAACAGGTCATCACGCATGCTCGCCGTCATCGAGACCCTCCAGAGTATTACTCTAGAGCGCCGCTCTAGAAGCGGTCAAGACGGCGCGGAGGCGCGATGCGCGGCCTCCGCACTGTCGATCGGAAAAAGTGGATCGGCCTAGCGCGAGATCGGTGGCGCCGGCGGGCCAGAGGACTCGGCTGGCGCTGCGGGCGGGGCTGCAGCTGTCGCGGGCGTCGCCGATTCCTGCGGTTTGGCCGCGGGTGCCGGTTCGGAATTGGCGGCAGGCGCGGCTGGCTTGGGAGCGGCCTCTTCCGCCGGCTTGGGCGCGGCCGGCTCGGCCGGCTTCACGGCGGCTGGTGCAGACGGCGTCACCTGCGGGACCGGATCGGGGCGCAGCGCCGGAGCTTCGCTGCCGCGGGGCTCAACCTTCGCGCTATCGGGCTTGGCCTCGGCGGGATTCTCGGATGCCTTGCCGGTGTCGGGCTTGGCCTCGTCACGACCGGGCTCGACCTTGGC
>NZ_PSRT01000084.1 GCF_004212635.1 Bradyrhizobium genosp. SA-3
GCATCAGGCCAGCCGGCTGACCCGCTCGCTCTGAGCGCTCCGGCCCGTCGCTTTCCCATTGATCTGCGTCGTCATGGCCGGGCTTGTCCCGGCCATCCACGTTTTTGGAGCACCCGCGGAGCCGTGGATGCCCGGGACTAGCCCCGGCACGACGAGCCAGTATCCCGACCGCGCCATCCCGCGCCTGTTTCACACCAGCCATGTCGCGCCTCCCTTTCGATGTTCTCGTTGGCCGCAATGTGCCATTGTCCGCGGGCTTCGCCAATTGCGGAGCCTCGACGTCAACGCAGCAAAGCCACGACAAGCATCAAGACGACATCATGCCTCATCAGTTCAGTCGCGCCCAACAGATCCGCAAACCCGCAGTCAGAACCAAGGGCGGCATCGTCGCCGCGCAATCGCGCCGGGCCGCCGAGGTTGGCGCAGAGGTGCTGGCGGCAGGCGGTGACTGCGTCGACGCCATCGTCGCGACGACGTTTGCGCTGAACGTACTGGAGCCCTGGATGAGCGGCATGGGCGGCGGCGGCGCGATGGTGCTCTACCGCGCCAAGGACAATCGCTACGAGGTGATCGACTACGGCATGTGCGCGCCGCAGAGCCTGCGCGTCGCCGACTATCCGATCACGGGCGAAGGTGCGGCCTCCGACCTGTTTCCCTGGCCGCGGGTGAAGGACGATCGCAACATTCACGGGCCCGGTTCGATCGCGGTGCCCGGCGTCGTCGCCGGCATGGAGGAAGCGCATCGCCGCCACGCCAGGATGCCTTGGAAAGATCTGGTCGTGCCCGCTGCGACGATCGCCGGCGAAGGCCTGCTGGTCGACTGGTGGACGACGCTGATGATCGCGAGCACCGCCGCCGACCTCAGGCGCTATCCCGCCAGCGCGGAGATCTTCCTGAAGGACGGTCTGCCGCCAAATGCGCCCTGGGGCATCAAGGCCGAGACGCGGCTGCCTCAGGACAAGCTGAAGGCGACGCTGGCCCATCTCGCCGCGGCCGGCCCGCGCGATTTCTATGAGGGCGATCTCGCCAAGAGCATCGCCTCCGACATCAAGGCCGATGGCGGTTCGCTGTCGGTGGAGGATCTCGCCGCGTTCCGCAGCCACCTGCGCGAGCCGCTCGCGATCCCCTATCGCGGCGGCAAGGTGTTTGCGACGCCGGAGCTCACGGCCGGACCGACGATGGCGCATGCGCTACGCCTGTTGCAGCAGAACCTGAAGCCGGGCACCGCGCCGGATGCGGCCGCCTACGCTGAATACGCGCTCGCTTTGCAATCGGCCTACCGCCAGCGGCTGGGCGACATGGGCGATGCCGACGGCAAGCGCTCGCTCGGGGCGGAATATCTGGCGCCGGCCTGCACCACGCATTTCTCTGTGGTCGACCGTCACGGCAACATGGCCGCGGTGACGCAGACGCTGCTCTCCACCTTCGGCTCGAAATATGTGACGCCGCATAGTGGCATTCCCATGAACAACGGCATCATGTGGTTCGATCCGACGCCTGGCACCACCAATTCGCTCGCCCCCGGCAAGCGCTGTCTCACCAACTACACGCCCGTCATCGCCGAGACCAAGGACGGCAAGCGCCTCGCGGTCGGCGCCTCCGGCGGCCGCCGCATCTTGCCGGCGGTGACGCAGCTCGTGTCCTTTGCGATGGATTTTGGCATGGACCTCGATGCCGCCATCCACCAGCCGCGAATCGACGCCAGCGAAGGCGCGATCGTGATCGGCGATGCCCGTCTGCCGGTGGAGGCGCGCAAGACGCTGGCGGCGCGGTTCGACTATGAGGAGACGCAGGTGCAGGCACTGCCGATGAAGTTCGCCTGCCCGAGCGTGGTGATGCGCCAGGGCGACACCAATTCGGGCGCGGTCGAAATTATCCAACCGTGGGCGGAAGCGGTGGTGGAAGGCTGAGCGCACGGATCGATGCGAGCTTGCGCCAGCGCTCGTTGAGCCGTCGCGCCATTGCGCATCTCCGCGAGCGTCATGACTCCTCCACATTCGCAGGGAACTTACCTGCCCACCGTTCGTTCAGTGAACGGACAAATGCGCTCGCCCCAGTGGAGGACATGATGAAGAAACTTGCGCTCGCCGCGTCGCTGATCGTTGCGGCCGGCCTCACATTTACCAGCCCTGCACTGGCCAAGGGTGGGCATGGACATGGGCACGGCTACGGTCGTGGCCACGCGATGGGCCATCATTACCATGGCACGCCGCCGGGATGGTACCACGGGCGCAAGGTCGGCTGGCGCGGCATGGGCTGCCCACCCGGCCTGTGGAAACAGGGCCGCTGCTGAACATCGGATCGAGCAAGGCGCTGCCTCGGCAGCGCCTTTTCTATATCCCTAACCGATCTCTCACCCGCCCCGCGATCACCGCTGTAGTCACCCCGATCGGCCAGAATGCGTGCATCGGCATCGGCTTGATGCCCGTGATCGGCATATCGATCTCCACCTTCGGCCCGCCGATCAGCCGGCGCGCCAGCTGCGCCCCCATCGCGGTGGAGAGCGCAACGCCGCGCCCGTTGCAGCCAAGCGAGATCAGGATGTTCTCCGCGGGCTCATGCACATGCGGATAATGATCCACGGTGATCGCGAGCCGGCTGTTCCAGCCATGCGTCCAGGCGACGCCCTTGAGCTGCGGCCATAGCCGCTCGGCGTAACGCATGAGGTAGGCGACGTCGTTGGGCGACTTGATCCAGCGCATCGGGCCGCGGCCGCCCATCAACAGGCGGTTCTGCTGATCGATGCGGTAATAGACCGTGATGTGGCCGCTCTCGTAGAGCACGGGACGCGTCGGCATGATCGAGCGCGCGACAGCGTCCGAGAGCGGCGCAGTGGCGGCGATCGAGGAAAACACCGGCACGATGGTGCGGCGAAGTGCCGGCCAGAGATCGTCGGTGAAGCCGTTGGTGGCGAGCAGGACTTTTTCGGCATGCACGATCGCGCGCGGCGTCTCGATGCGCCAGCGTGTGCCCTCGCGGCGGAGCGACAGCGCCGGCGTCTCGCCAAAAACCTTCGCACCGGCGGAGATCGCGGCGCGCGCGAGGCCACGGGCATAGCTGAGCGGATGCAGATCGCCACCACGCGTGTCCAGCATGGCGCCGATATAGCGGTCGGTGCCGGTCATCTCGCGCAACTGCTCGCGATTCAAGAATGACACCGGCATGCCGCGGCGGATGCATTGGCGCGCGGTGCTTTCGATCGCGGCGGCGCTGGCCTCGTTATAGGCCGCGCGCAGCGTGCCGTTCTGCCGCGCCTCGCAGGGAATCTGGTAACGGCGGATCAGTTCGTGGGTGAAGTTGGTGGTGCCGCAGGAGAAGTCGATCATGCGGCCGCCGAGATCTGCGCCGAAATCGGCCTCGATCTGATCGGGGTCGTGCTTTAGTCCGGGATTGGTGTGGCCGCCATTGTTGCCGGACGCGCCCCAGCCGGGCTCCTGCGCCTCCAGCACCAGCGCCTCGACGCCCTGCTCGGCCAGATGCAACGCGGTGGATAGGCCGGTGTAGCCGCCGCCGACGATCGCGACGGAGACGGTCTTGTCGACGTCGAGCGGCGGCGTGGCGATCGGCGCGACGGCGGTGTCGGCGTAGACAGAGGGCGGCAGAGACAGGCGCGTGGTCATGGCGAAGACCGATCAGAGCGGATGCAGCACGCGGCGCAGAAAGTCCTGCGTGCGCGGATGCTGGGGTTGGTTGAGCAGCGCCTTGGCCGGCCCCTGCTCGACGATGACGCCGCCGTCAATGAACAGCACGCGGTCGGCGACATCGCGGGCAAAGCCCATCTCGTGGGTGACGACGACCATGGTCATGCCGTCGTCGGCGAGCTTGCGCATCACGCCGAGGACGTCGCCGACGAGTTCGGGATCGAGCGCCGAGGTCGGCTCGTCGAACAGGATGGCCTTGGGCTGCATCGCGAGCGCACGCGCGATGGCGACGCGCTGCTGCTGGCCGCCGGAGAGTTGCGGCGGATGCGCATCGGCCTTCTCGGCGAGCCCGACCTGGGCGAGCAGCGCGCGGCCGCGCTCCAGCGCCTGCGCACGCGGCTCCTTCTTCACATAGAGCGGCCCCTCGACCACGTTCTCCAGCGCCGTACGATGCGGGAACAGGTTGAAGCGCTGGAACACCATCGAGACCTGGGTGCGGATCGCCACGATCGACGGTGCATCGCGATCGACCTTCAGACCTTCGACGCTGATCTCGCCGCGGTCGTAGCTCTCCAGCCCGTTGATGCAGCGCAGGATCGTGGACTTGCCCGAGCCGGACGGGCCGATGATGCAAACCACCTCGCCCTTTTGCACCGACGCATCGATGCCCTTGAGCACCTCGACCTTGCTAAAGCTCTTGTGGACGTCGTTCAGCTCGATCATCGCTTGCCGGCCCGCTTCTCGAAATGACGAACGAGCAGGATCAAGGGAATGCTCATGGTGAGGTACATCAGCGCAACAAGAGTAAACACGCTGGTGTTCTTGAAGGTCGAGGACGCGATCAGCTTGCCCTGCAGCGCGAGTTCGGCGACCGTGATGGTGGAGGCCTGCGACGAATCCTTCAGCATCATGATCATGACGTTGCCGTAAGGAGGCAGCACGATCCGGACGGCCTGCGGCAGCACCACGCGGCGCATGGTGAGCCACCAGCCCATGCCGATCGTCTGCGCCGCTTCGATCTGGCCCTTGTCGATCGCCTCGATTCCGGCGCGGAAATTTTCCGCCTGATAGGCCGAATAGGCGATGCCGAGACCGAGGATCGCGGCCTGCAACGCCGACAGCGTGACGCCGAGATCGGGCATCACGAAATAGAGGTAGAACAACAGCACGATGATCGGGATGCCCCGGATCACGTTGATCAGGCTGGCGCTGAGCATCGACAGCATCTTGATGCCGGAGACCCGCATCATCGCCCAGACGAGGCCGAGCACCGTCGAGAGCAGCAGCGAGCCGACCGTGACGATGATCGTCAGCGCGACGCCGTTCAACAGGATCGGGAAGAACTCGACGGCGTCGCGCCAGAAGCCTTTCATCGGGCAGCCTTCATCGATCAGCCTCCTCTAATGATCAGCCTTGTGCCTTCAGGCCCCATTTATCGAGGATCTTGGCGATGGTGCCATTGGCCTTGAGCTTCGCCAGCGAGGCGTTGATCTTGCCGAGCAGCGCGGTCTCGCCCTTGCGAACGCCGATGCCGACCGAACCGACGGTGACGGGCTTGTAGCCGTCGACGAGGCGCACCTCGGGGAAGCCGCCCTGCTTCAGATTGTAGGCGAGGATCGGATAGTCGGCGTAGCCGGCCTTGAGGCGGCCGGTATTCACGTCGCGCAGGATGTCGGGGATGGTGTCGTAGGCCTTGACCTCGGCGAACAGGCCGGACTTCTTCAGCGCATCGACGAAGGCGGTGCCGACCTGGGCACCGACCGTCTCGCCCTTCAGGTCGTCCTGCGTGGCATAGGCCTTGGTGTCGCTCTTCGGCACGACGAGGCCTTCGCCGTAGGTGTAGATCGGGTCGGAGAAGTCGATCACTTCCTTTCGAGGCGCCGTGATGAACATCGCGGCGGCGATGATGTCGATCTTGCTCGAGGTCAGCGACGGGATCAGCGCCGAGAACTGCATCGGCTCGATCTGCACGTTGAAACCGGCGTCCTTGCCGATCTCGGTAACGAGATCGACCATGATGCCCTGGATGGTGTTGGTCTTGGTGTCGAGGAAGGTGAAGGGAATGCCTGTCGGTGTCGAGCCGACTTTCAGCACCTGTTGCGCCGAAGCCGGCACCACGGCTGCAATTGCGAGTGCCGCGATCGCGGCCAGACCAAAACGCTTCATCGCATCCCCCTTTGGGTCTGGCCGATGGCGGCGCTGGCGCGTGTCATGGGATCAGACGTTGCGGGCCAGACCGTTTCGGCCTATTTTCACCAATATGAAAATTTGGTCACACTTTTGCGGATCGCGCAAGCGGTTTTCATGCACATGAAGGAAGCGATCTGACGTGAGCGGTGGCAAAAGAATGCGCAAACCGGCCGCGAGGCCGGCGAAGAAGCTGAAGGCCAAAGCCAGGACCAAGACTGTCACCAGACCCGCAGAGCCCGCGATGGACGTCGAGGTCGGCCGCCGCATCAGGGATCTCCGGCGCGTCAGGCAGTTTTCGCTGGAAACGGTCGCGTCGCGCACCTCACTGTCGATCGGCTTCCTCAGCCAGATCGAGCGCGGCCTGTCGTCCCCCTCGCTGCGCGTGCTGGCGACGCTGGCCGACGTGTTCGGCGTCGGCATCGCTGCACTGTTCGGCGCGAGCCCGAGTGCCGACGACGGATCGGACCAGGTGGTGACGCGCGCACCTCAGCGGCCCGAGCTGAAGCTCTGGCGCACCGGCGTATCAAAGCAATTACTGAGCCCGGCGAGCGCCGACAACAAGCTCAATCTGTTCCTGGTGCATCTGGAGCCCGGCGGCTCGACGGGCGACGAGCTCTACACCCATGATGGCGAAGAAGCCGGTCTCGTGCTCGAAGGCGAGATGATGCTGACGGTGGACAGCGAGACATGGTCGCTGAAGGCGGGTGACAGTTTTAGGTTTGCGAGCCGGCGGCCGCACCGGTTTTCGAATCCGGCGCAGGATGCCAAGGCAGTTGTGCTGTGGGTGAATTGCGTGACCGGGGCGAGGTAAGCTCTCCTGCTGCTTACTGCGCGCGGTGAAAGTGAAGAGAATCGCAATGCCGCCACATCGTCATTGCGAGCGAAGCGAAGCAATCCAGACTGCCTCAACGGAAAGACTCTGGATTGCTTCGTCGCAAGGGCTCCTCGCAATGACGAGCGGATAGTGCCTTACCCGAACCGATGCTTGTACCGGTCCACCGCCAGCGCGCTGACGTCGATGTCCGGCTTCTTGCCCGACAGCATGTCGGCGAGCACGCGCGCTGAACCGCAGGACATGGTCCAGCCAAGCGTGCCATGGCCGGTGTTGAGGTGGAGGTTGGCGTATTGCGTCGGGCCGATCACGGGCGGGCCGTCCGGCGTCATCGGACGCAGGCCGCTCCAGAACGTCGCCTTGGCGAGATCGCCGCCAAGCGGGAACAGGTCGGTCAGCGAGTGATCGAGCGTTGCACGTCGCGCATCGTAGAGCTTGTCCGAGTAGCCGGAGATTTCCGCCGTGCCGCCGACGCGGATGCGATTGCCGAGGCGGGTGATCGCGACCTTGTAGCTCTCGTCCATCACGGTCGATTCCGGCGCGCCCGTGGCGTCCTTGATCGGCACCGTGATCGAATAGCCCTTCACCGGATAGACCGGCAGCGAGATGCCAAGCGGCGCAACCAGCCGTGACGACCAGCTTCCGAGCGCGAGGACGTAAGCGTCTGCCTGCAGCAGGCCGGCACTGGTCACAACAACGCCGCTGACGCGCGCGCCATCGGTGACGATGCGATCGATGCCTGTGTTGAACAGGAAGCGCACACCGAGCGCCTGGGCATGCTTGGCCAGCGCCTGCGTGAACATGTGGCAGTCGCCGGTTTCATCCTGCGGCAGGCGAAGTCCGCCGACGAACTTCTCCTTCACGCCGCCGAGCGCCGGCTCGACCGCGATGCAGCCCTCGCGACTCAGCACCTCGAACGGCACGCCGTACTGCTTGAGCACGGCGATGTCCTCGGCCGTACCGTCGAGCTGCGCCTGGTAGCGGAACAGCTGGAGCGTTCCTTTCGAGCGCTCGTCATATTGAATGCCGATGTCGCGGCGCAGATCGCGCAAGGAATCGCGGCTGTATTCCGCGATCGGAATCATTCGGCTCTTGTTGACCGCATAGCGCGCGCTGGTGCAGTTGCGCAGCATCTTGAGCAGCCAGACCCACATCACCGGATCGAGCTTCGGCCGGATCACCAGCGGGCCGTGCTTCATCAAGAGCCATTTGACCGCCTTCACCGGAACGCCGGGGCCGGCCCAGGGCGAGGAATAGCCCGGCGACACCTCGCCGGCGTTGGCGAAAGAGGTCTCCAGCGCCGGCTCGGGCTGGCGGTCGATGACCGTCACCTCATGGCCGGCACGCGCGAGGTAGTAGGCAGAGGTGACACCGATGACACCGCTGCCGAGGATCAAGACTTTCACGCTTCGTCAAACTCCCGCGGCATCACGCGCCGCTGCAAGAAGAAACTCCGTGAACCGCGGGAGCAATTATCAGGCCACCTTCTTGATGGCGTCGCCGAGGATCGAGACCATCTGGTCGATGTGGCTCTTCTCGACGATGAGCGGAGGCGACATCGCGAAGCTGTCGCCGCTCATGCGCAGGTAGAGGCCAGTGTTGAAGCAGTCGACCATGACGTCGTAGCCGCGGGCACCGACGGCACCGTCACGCGGCGCCAGCTCGACCGCGCCCATCAGGCCGCAATTGCGGATGTCGACGACGTTCGGCAGGCCCTTCAGCGAATGCAGCGCATCGCGCCAATATTCGGCGATCGACGCACCGCGCGTGAGCAGGCCTTCGTCCTTGTAGATGTCGAGCGTCGCGATGCCGGCGGCGCAGGCGGTCGGATGCGCAGAATAAGTGTAGCCGTGGAACAGCTCCATCTGGTTCTCGGGGCCGACCATCAGGCCGTCATGCACCTTGCGGCTCGCAAACACCGCGCCGCAGGGAATGGTGCCGTTGGTAATGCCCTTGGCGGTCGTCATCAGATCCGGCGTGACGCCGAAGAAGTTGGCGGCGAACGGCGTGCCGAGGCGGCCGAAGCCGGTGATGACCTCGTCGAAGATCAGCAGGATGCCGTGCTTGTCGCAGATCTGGCGCAGGCGCTGGAGATAGCCCTTCGGCGGCGGCAGCACCGCGGTCGAACCCGGCACCGGCTCGACGATGACGGCGGCGATGGTCTCGGCGCCGTGCAGGCCGACCAGACGCTCGAGATCGTCGGCAAGCTCGGCGCCGTGCTCAGGCTGGTCCTTGGCAAAGGCGTTGCGGGTGAGATCGTGGGTGTGGCGGATGTGATCGACGCCCGGCAGCAGGGTGGCGAAGGCGCGGCGATTGGCGACCATGCCGCCGACCGAGGTGCCGCCGAAGCCGACGCCGTGATAGCCGCGCTCACGGCCGATCAGGCGGGTGCGGCTGGCCTGGCCGTTGGCGCGGTGATAGGCCAGCGCGATCTTCAGCGCGGTATCGACCGACTCGGAGCCGGAGTTGGTGAAGAAGACGCGATCGAGGCCCTTCGGCGCGATCTCGGCGAGCCGCTCGGCGAAGTCGAACGCCAGCGGATGGCCCATCTGGAACGACGGTGCGAAGTCCAGCGTCATGAGCTGCCGCTCGACCGCAGCAGCAATCTGCTTGCGGCCGTGACCGGCATTGACGCACCACAGGCCCGCGGAGCCGTCGATCACCTTGCGGCCGTCGACGGTGGTGTAGTGCATCCCCTCGGCGGAGGAGAACAGGCGCGGCGCCTTCTTGAACTGCCGGTTGGCCGTGAACGGCATCCAGAACGAGTCGGTCTTGATAGTGTTCGGAATCTGATGAAGGGTCACGGCCGCGCTCCTTTGCTGACAGGCTAGCAGAGCCACGGCTCATAAGGCGCAACAAGTCCTTTTCTGATCAGCTGCAAGCCATTGATTTCACTGGGGCTGCAGGTCCATATTTGCGCGATCCGCAACACCTGCAACACGGGACCAAGGCAAGGACCAAGGCATGAGCGTAGACATCGGTGGACGGCTGCGATTCATCCGGGCGCGCCACAAGCTGTCGCAGCGTGAGCTGGCAAAGCGAGCCGGCGTCACCAATTCGACGATCTCGCTGATCGAATCCAACCAGATGAACCCGTCGGTCGGCGCGCTTAAGCGCATCCTCGACGGCATCCCGATGGGGCTCGCCGAGTTCTTCGCGCTGGAGCCGGAGTCTAGGCGCAAGATCTTCTACCGCGCCGAGGAACTCACCGAGGTCGGCAAGAAGCCGATCTCCTACCAGCAAGTCGGCGACAATCTGTTCGGCCGCAGCCTTCAGATCCTGAAGGAGCGTTACGAGCCCGGCAGCGACACCGGGCGCGTCCACCTCGTCCATGACGGCGAGGAAGGCGGTGTCGTGATCTCCGGAAAGCTCGAGGTCACCGTCGAAGACGAGCGGCGGATCCTCAATCCGGGCGATGCCTATTATTTCGAGAGCCGCCGCCCGCATCGCTTCCGCTGCGTCGGCGGCAAGCCGTGCGAAGTGATCTCGGCCTGCACGCCGCCGACGTTCTGAAGCGAGCCCGCGTCGGCTCGCCGGCCTTCTTGCGCTAACTCAAGGAATTTGGTCCCGCTCGAACTCTCAGCGCGCTTGAGCCACCTCAATGTCCGCTGGCCGAAGCTGGGCTAACTGTCATCACGTAGCCGAGCAGCCTCGCGCAAAAGGTGCTGAGGTTATGGCCCCGGACTCCTAGGCACTCCGGGGCCGCTTTGTTCCGGGACGGCAGCTAGAGCTGCGTCAACAACTCCTCGATCCTGATCGGAAAGCGGCGGACACGCACGCCGGTCGCATGCCAGACCGCGTTGGCGACCGCGCCGGCGCTGCCGGTGATGCCGATCTCGCCGACACCCTTGATGCCCAGCGCATTGACGTGAGGGTCATGCTCCTCGACCGTGATCACGTCGAGCGGCGGCACGTCGGCATTCACGGGGATGTGGTATTCGCCGAGATTGGCGTTCATGATCCGGCCGGTGCGGCGATCGGTGATGGCCTCCTCGTGCAGCGCGAAGGACAGACCCCAGATCATGCCGCCGAACAGCTGGCTCTGCACCATCCGCGGATTGACGATGCGTCCCGCCGCGAAGGCGCCGACCATGCGGGTGACCCGGACCTGACCGAGCTCGGGATCGACCTTCACCTCCGCGAACACCGCGCCGTGGGCGTGCATCGCGTATTCCTCCATCGCCGCAGGATTCGGCGCGCCGGTGCCGCGCGCCTCGACCTCGGAAACGCCAGCACGTGCCAAGATCTCGGCATAGCTCTCGCCGCGGCTCTCGTCGTCACGCCGGATCAATCGGCCGTCGCGCGCGATCACGCCGGCATTGCCGGCGCCGAACAGCGGCGAGCCCTCATCATTGGTTGCGAGATCGGCGAGCTTTGCAATCACGGCCGCGCCGGCGCTGTAGATCGCCGCGCCGGCGGTTGCGGTGTGCGCCGAGCCGCCGGCGATGCCGGCATCGGGCAGGTCCGAAGTGCCCGCCTTGAACGTAACGCGTTCCATGTCGAGACCAACGGCATCGGCGGCAATCTGCGCCAATGCCGTCCAGGCGCCCTGCCCCATGTCATGCGCGCCGATCTCCATCGCGCCCGAGCCGTCGCGGCGGATCGCTGCACGCGCTTCCGCCTGGAACATCAGCGCCGGGAAGGTCGCGGTGCCCATGCCCCAGCCGACCAGCAGGCCGGCATCGTCGCGCATCTGCCGCGGCTGGAGCGAGCGCTTCGCCCAGCCGAAGCGCGCCGCGCCCTGCTCGTAGCAGGTGCGCAGCGCCTTCGAGGAGAACGGCTTGCCGGTGATCGGCTCCACCTCGGCATAGTTCTTGAGGCGGAAGGCGAGCGGATCCATGCCGCAGGCCCAGGCCATCTCGTCGATCGCACTTTCGAGCGCGATCGATCCGGTCGCCTCGCCGGGCGCGCGCATGAACAACGGCGTGCCGGTGTTGACGCGCACGGCGTCATGCGAGGTGCGGATTGCAGGGGCTGCATAGAGCGAGTGCGAGGCGCCGGCCGCGGGCTCGTAGAAATCGTCGAACGTGCTCGACACAGTGCGGGCATGATGATCGAGCGCGGTCAGACGCCCCTCACCGTCGGCGCCGATGCGCAGCCGTTGGCGCGTCGGCGCGCGATGGCCGACCGGGCCATACATCTGTTCACGGCGCAGCACGAGCTTGACCGGCTTGCCAACCAGCTTGGCAGCCATGATGCCGAGCGTCGGCGGGCCGGCCATCAGCCCCTTGGAGCCGAAGCCGCCGCCGAGGAACGGGCTGCGGATGTGGATCTTGTCGTGCGCGATGCCGAACAACTCGGCGATGCGCGCCAGCGACATTGTCAAACCCTGGGTCGGCATGTCGACCGACAGTTTGCCGCCGTTCCAGCTGGCGACGATGGCATGCGGCTCCATCGCGTTGTGATATTGCGGCGGTGTCTCGTAGACCGCGTCGATCTGCTTCTCAGCAGAGGCAAGGCCCGCCTCGACATCGCCGTGGTGATGCGCCGCGGGGTTGCCGACGCCGACGACCGGCGGCACGAAGCTTTCGCCGGCGTCGAGACCGATCAGCGCCGGCAGCGTCTCGTAACGCGGCGCCAGCAGCGCCGCGCCTTCCGTTGCGGCCTCCAGCGTCTCGGCGATCACGACGGCGATCGGCTGGTTGGCGTAGCGGACCTCATTGCTCTGCAATACCTCCATCCGGAACACGAACGGATTGGTCTTGATCTCGGGGTCGACCGCGAGCGGCGGCTTGTGGTCGGGCGTCATGACGTCCACGACGCCGGGATGGCGCTTTGCGGCATCGACATCGAGCGAGGCCACACGGCCGCGCGAAATGCTGGCAACAGCCATCACCGCAAACAGCATGCCGGGCGGATGATTGTCGGCGGCATAGATCGCCTGCCCCTTGACCTTGAGGATGCCGTCACGGCGGGTCAGCGGCTGGCCGATGTTCGAGCCGTGGCGCAGATGGGCGGGCGCACTGGTCAGGTTGAGCTCAGGCATGGATGGCTCCGGAGGTCGAGGCAAAGGGAGAGGCCGGCAACGCCGGCAGGCGCGCGGGCGTACCAGCCGCGGCCAGCGTCAACGCGCGCACCACGATGCGGCGCGCGAGCTCGATCTTGTAAGCATTGTCGCCGGACGGCTTTGCGTCGGTGAGCGCGCGGCTGGCGGCTTCCCGGAAGGCGTCGGCCGTGGGCGCGACGTTCCTGAGAACATCCTCCGCGGCGCGGGCGCGCCAGGGCTTTGCCGCGACACCGCCGAGCGCGAGCCGCGCCTCCGCGATCCTGCCGTTCTCGATCCGCAATGCGGCCGCAGCCGATACCACGGCGAAGGCATAAGACGTACGCTCACGAACCTTGAGGTAGCGCGCATGCGTGGCAAAGCCGCGCGCCGGAGGCGGCAGGCGCACCGCAGTGATGAGGTCGCCGGGCTCGAGCGCCGACTCGCGCTCGGGGGTATTGCCGGGCAGGCGGTGCAGTTCGTCGAGCGCGATCTCGCGCCGGCCGTTCCTGCCCTCGATCTCGACGACGGCGTCGAGTGCGACCAGCGGCACGCAGAAATCGGACGGATGCGTGGTGATGCAGTTCTCGCTCCAGCCGAGCACGGCATGGCTGCGGTTCTCGCCTTCACGCGCATCGCAACCGCTGCCGGCCTCGCGCTTGTTGCAGCGGCTGGCGGTGTCGTAGAAATACGCGCAGCGCGTCCGTTGCAAGAGATTGCCGCCGACCGTCGCCGTGTTGCGCAGTTGCGCGGACGCACCGGACAGCAGCGCTTCGGCGACCGCGGGATACGATCTCGCGAATTCGGTGTCATGTGCGAGATCGGCGTTGCTGACGAGGGCGCCGATGCGCAACGAACCGTCGGCGAGGCGCTCGATCCCATCGAGTCCGTCGAGATGCGTGACGTCGACGAGACGATCGGGACGGCTGACGCCGCCCTTCATCAGATCGAGCAGATTGGTGCCGGCGGCGAGATAGACGGCGCCCGGCTGGGCCGCGGCGACAACGGCCTCGGCGACCGTGGCGGGCCTGACGTAATCGAACGGTTTCATGCGGAGCGCCTCTGATTGGATTCGTCCATGCGTCCTTGCGCCTCGAGCACGGCATTGACGATGCCCGCATAGGCGCCGCAGCGGCACAGATTGCCGCTCATGCATTCGCGGATGCGCTCGGGATCGTTGCCGGCCTGCGCCTCGCTCATCATGCCGATGGCGCTCATGATCTGGCCGGGCGTGCAGAAGCCGCACTGGAAGCCATCATGGGCGATGAAGGCGGCCTGCACGGGATGAAGCTGGTCGCCGCGTGCGACGCCTTCGATGGTGAGGATGTCGGCGCCGTCATGGCTGATGGCGAGCGCGAGGCAGGAGTTGATGCGCTTGCCGTCGACGAGAACGGTGCAGGCGCCGCACTGGCCGCGGTCGCATCCCTTCTTGGTTCCGGTGAGATGAAGGCGCTCACGCAGGAGATCGAGCAGCGTGACGCGCGGATCGTCGAGGACGAATTCGCGCCGCGCACCGTTCACGGTGAGGCTGATGGAGTGGTTCATACAAGGCTCCGATCAGATATGGACATGACTAGTCGTGCAGCGCGCCACCGCCGTGGCCGCCGTCAACGTGGCGCCGCCCGAACATGATCCGTGCCGACACTTGAGCGAAGATACGGAGGCACCCTCCGCTTAACAAGAGGCACCCAGAAATATTTGGAATTCGTCAAAAGCCTGTGCGCCACCAACGCGATGCAGCCAGCCAAGGGTTCAACAAGGGTTCAATCTAACCAATTCGTGATCTACATTGCCGACATGGACGAGCACACCGACCAGACCCGAAAGCCCCGCGCCGATGCCGTGCGCAATCGCGAGCGCGTGCTCGAAGCCGCGAAAACCGTGTTCAGCGCCGGCGGCCCCGAGGCGAGCCTCGAGGCCGTGGCAAAGCGCGCCGGCGTCGGCATCGGCACGCTCTACCGGCATTTCCCGACCCGCGAGGATTTGTTCGAGGCGGTCTACCGCCGCGAGGTCGAGCAGCTCGGCGAGCTCGCCGAGCAGCTGAAGAATGCCAAGGACCCGGTGGATGCGCTGCGGCGATGGCTGCGCTCCAACGTCGAATTCGTGGCCACCAAGAAAGGCATGTCGGCCGCGCTGGCGCTGACGTTCCAGAGCTCGTCCGAACTCGCGGCGTTCTCGATGGACCGGCTGACCAAGGCGATCGGCTCACTGCTTGATCGCGCGGTCGCGGCCGGTCAGATGCGCGGCGATGTCAGCCCGGAGGACCTGCTGCGGGCATTTTTCGGGATGTGCTACATGCACGATCAGCCGGGATGGCAGGCCTCAGTGCTGCGCCTGCTCGACGTATTCGTGGACGGGCTGCGGGTGCAGCCCGTCACGACAGCCAAGCCGCGCGCCGTCGCCAAACCAACGAAGCCCGTCGCGAAGCGCAAGCGATAGCCGACGGCGGCCAGAAGATCACCGGAGGCTCGCTGCTGAAAGCTGGACGGGAGGCCTAAGTCGCAAAGCCCGGGCCGGTCTTCATCGCGTTCATCCGCGAGCGGATCAGCAGCAACACGACGATGCCGATGTTCAGCGCGTTCCACGCCACGCCGTTGGCGAACGCCGCGGCATACGAGCCGGTGGCATCGAAGATGACGCCCGACACCCAGCCGCCGAAGGACATGCCGAACACGGACGCAAAGATCACGATGCCGACGCGCGTTGCGGCTTCGCTCGCCGGCATCGCCTCGCGCACGATGATGGCATAGCTCGGCACGATGCCGCCCTGGAACAGGCCGAACATCGCGGAGATGAGATAGAGCGAGGTGAGGCTGTCGAAGAACAAATAGAACACCAGCGCAAAGCCCTGCGCCAGCGATCCCACCAGCAGCGTGCGGATGCCGCCGATCTTGTCGGCGAGATAGCCCGACCCGATCCGGCTGACGATGCCGCAGCCCATCATCAGCGACAGCATCTCGGCGCCACGCGCCACGCCATAGCCGAGATCGCCGCAATAGGCGACGATATGCACCTGCGGCATCGCCATGGCGACGCAGCAGGAAATGCTGGCGATCGAGAGCAGCACCGTCAGCGTGTTGGTCGACAGCTTGAGATCGACCCGCGGCGGCGGTGCATTGGCATGATCGCGGATATGGTCGTTACCCATCTGCACGCGCAGGACGAGGACCAGAAGCGCCATCGTGCTCGCGCAGACGATGCCGATGCCGATATGGGTGTAGCGCCAGCCGGCGGTCTGCGTGCCCCAGCTCACGATCGGCGGCCACATCGTGCCGGCGACATAATTGCCGCTGGCGACGATGGTCACGGCAAGTCCGCGATAGCGCTCGAACCAATGCGAGGCCTCCGCCATCAGCGGCGCGAAAGTCGCGGAGGTGCCGAGCCCGATCAGGAAATACGCCGCCACGAACTGCCAGAGCTGCGTCGACAGCCCCGCGAGCACGTTGGCGATGCCGAGAAAGGCGATGCTGATCGCCATCGCCAGCACGATGCCGAACCGGTCGGTGATCTTGCCGGCGATGACGCCGCCCAGCCCGAAACCGAACATCATCAGCGTGAAGGCCAGCGACACCGCGCCGCGTGTGGCACCGAATTCGGTCTGCACCACGGGAATCACAACCACGACCGCCCACATGCCGACGGCGCCGATCGAGCCGATCAGGAGCGCAATGATCAGGCGCATCCAGGCCTGACGCGAATCAGGGGTGAATGAAGCCGGGGTTTGTCCTGGATGATTTGGCGCGTGCACGGAACGGACCATGTTCGTTGATTGCCACATGGTCAAGCATCGTGGCGCGATATTGGGCATGCGCGGTGCACTGCGGTAAGAAGGAGCTTGGCGAACGCGGGTTTTGCCATTAATTTGCAATCAGCGTGTGCAACATTGCCGCGCGGGGAACATGTCGGCGGAATGTTGCTGCGATTGACACGATCGATGCGGATCAGGGTGGGGCGCCTCGTTGCGCTCGCCTATCTGTTTTGCGTGCTCGCGCCGGCAGCAGCGCTTGCCTGGGGCAGCGGTCCGGTACCATGTCTTGCGGACGAGGCCCCGCTCGCCGATCTCGCGCCGGCGCACCACCAGATGCAGGCAAGCCATCAGCATGGCGATCCCTCGCATGACCACGCGGGAGCGCATGCGCATCACCAGACCGCTGCGCAGGACGCGCCCGCTCCGCATCATCATGGCGGCAAGGGCACGGTCGGACCGTGCTGCGCGATGTTGTGCGTGGGCGCGCTGCCGGCCGATCTGCCCAGCGTCGCCAAGCCGCTTCAGCCCATCTCCGCCTGCGCGCCCGAGATCGTGGCCAGCCTGCACAGCGCGACGCCGCCCCTGCACTACCGCCCTCCCATCGCCTGATCTGACGCGACGACGTCAGGCCGAGCGCGCGTCCGCGCGCGCGAACCTGTGGTCTTAACGACAGATCAGGGATGAATCATGTTGACGCTTTCCGGGGCGAAGTCCGCCGCCGCATCCGCGGCGCGAGGACGACACTTTCTATCTAGTTGGCCGCTGCTGGCCGTGATTGCGCTGGCGTTCGCCGGCTGCATGCCGGCAACGACACACATCGCCGCCGCGGATCCTGCCGATCCCGCGGCCAAGGTGGCGCCCGCCCTCTATCGTTCCACGATCGCGCCCTACAGCAGCCTGCGGCCGGCGACGCCGGCACCATGGCGCGAGCGCAACGAGAATGTCGCGCCGCAGCCGAAGCAAGATCGGTAGGAGCGCGCCATGGCACATCATTTCGCGCGAAGCCTGGCCGTTCTCGCCGCGCTCAGTCTGTCTGGCTGTGCTGCGTTCTCGCCCGACAGCGGCATGACCACAGTCTCGGAGCTGACGAGCCAGAGCATCAACAAGGACGTCGCCTTCGTGCGAACGACCGAGGGAGCCGGCGCAGTTGACGGGCGCGTGCGCCAGCTGCTGTCGCGGACATTGACCGCAGACACTGCCGTGCAGATCGCCCTGCTCAACAACAAGGGACTGCAAGCGGCCTATAACGAGCTGGCGCTCGCCGAGACCGATCTGGTCGAGCAGAGCCTGCCGCCCAATCCGGTGTTCTCGATCTCGCGGATCTCAGGCAATGGCGCCAGCGAGATCGAGCGTCAGGTGGTGGGTGACATCCTCGCGCTCGCCACCCTGCCGTTCCGCTCCGACATCGCCCGCGACCGTTTTCGCCAGGCCCAATTGCGCGCGGCGCTGGCGACATTGCGGCTCGCCGCCGAGGTGCGCCGCGCTTATTGGCGCGCCGTTGCCGGCAACGAGATGGTGGTGCTGCTGACGGACGCGAAGGCGACGGCGGAATCGACCGCACAGCTCGCGGTCAAGCTCGGCGAGACCGGCTCGCTCAACAAGCTCGACCAGGCGCGCGAGCAGGTGTTTTACGCCGAGACCACCGCCGACCTCGCCACCGCACGGCAGACGGCAGCGAGCGCACGCGAAAAGCTCGCGCGCCTGATGGGGCTGTGGGACGGCGGCCTCGACTTCCGCCTGCCGAACGCGTTGCCGCCGCTGCCCCGCCTGCCGCACACATTGCCTTCGATCGAAGCCGACGCGGTCGCCCATCGCATCGACTTGCAGATCGCGCGGCTGGAGCTGACGGCGCTGGCGAAATCGCTGCACCTCACCGAGGCGACGCGCTTCGTCACCCTGCTCGATCTCGCCGGCATCTCCCGCCGCACCCAGGATCCCGAAGGTGCGCCGTTCCGCGAACGCGGCTTCGACGTCCAGTTCCAGATCCCGATCTTCGACGGCGGCGAGGTGCGCGTGCGCCAGGCGGCGGAAACCTACAATCTCGCCTTCAACCGCCTGACCGAGCGCGCCGTCAACGTTCGTTCGGAGGCACGCGATGCTTATCGCAGCTACCGCTCCAGCTACGACATCGCCAGCCACTACCAGCGCGAGATCATCCCCTTGCGAAAAATCATCACGGAGGAGATGCAGCTGCGCTTCTCCAGCATGCAGGTCGACATCTTCGCGCTGCTGACCGAGGCACGGCAGCGCCTGGCGTCGCTGCGCGGCGCCATCGATGCCAAACAAAGATTCTTCCTCGCCCAGTCCGATTTGCAGACCGTCGTCAATGGCGGCGGCTCGCCTGCGGCCGGCAGCGACAATCCAACCACCATCGCCGCGGCAGCGCCTGCCGATGGCGGCCACTGACATGGAGGCCGAGATGTTTTCCCGCCGAGGATTTTTGGGCACCGCCGCGCTTGCCAGCGCGTCAGCGATCAGCGGCCGCGTCCAGGCCGCGTCGATTCCGGAGGCGCCGCACATGGACAAGGTGGTGATGCAGCCGCCGCTGCATCCCATGAGCGGTCCGGACTATCGCCCCGTGGTCACGCTGAACGGCTGGTCGCTGCCGTTCCGCATGAACGGCGACTGGAAGGAATTCCATCTCGTCGCCGAGCCCGTCGTGCGGGAGTTCGCCGAAGGCATGAAGGTGAATCTGTGGGGTTACAACGGCCAGTCGCCGGGTCCGACCATCGAGGTGGTGGAGGGCGACAAGGTCCGCATCTTCGTTACCAATCGCCTGCCCGAATACACCACCGTGCACTGGCACGGCATGATCATTCCGAGCGGCATGGACGGTGTCGGAGGGCTGACGCAGCCGCACATCCAGCCGGGAAAGACCTTCGTCTACGAGTTCGAGATGAAGAAGAGCGGGACCTTCATGTACCACCCGCACTCCGACGAGATGGTGCAGATGGCGATGGGCATGATGGGCATGGTCGTCGTGCATCCGCGCGACCTTAATTTCCGGCCCGTCGACCGCGACTTCGTCTTCGTGATGAGCACCTATCGCGTCGATCCCGGCACCTATCTGCCGCTGGTCAACGAGATGACCGATTTCAACATGTGGACCTGGAACGCGCGGGTGTTTCCTGGCATCGATCCGCTGCCGGTCAGACTCGGCGACAAGGTGCGCGTGCGCATCGGCAATCTCAGCATGACCAATCATCCGATCCACCTGCACGGCCACAGCTTTGCGGTGACCTGCACCGACGGCGGCTGGATTCCGGAGAGCGCGCAATATCCGGAGACGACGACGGACGTGCCGGTCGGGGCGGTGCGGGTGTTCGACGTGCTCGCCGACAATCCCGGTGACTGGGCGTTCCACTGCCACAAGTCGCACCACACCATGAATGCGATGGGGCACGAGGTGCGCAACCTGATCGGCGTGTCGCGCAAGGATCTCGCCAAGGCCGTCGGCAAGCTCGCGCCTGACAGCATGGCGATGGGCTCGACCGGCATGGCGATGGGCAACATGGAGATGCCCGCGCCCGACAACACGCTGCCGATGATGACCGGCACCGGCCAGTTCGGGCCGATCGAGATGGGCGGCATGTTCACGGTGATGAAGATCCGCGAGGACCTTGCGCGCGACGACTATCGCGATCCCGGACCTTACAAGTTCCCGCAAGGCACCGTCGCCTACGAAGTCACGGCGCCGGCCACAGAGCCGGCACGGCAAAAACCAGGCAGCCCACCGATGAAGCACATGAAGATGTGATCGTTTCGATGAACCACCCCCAACTGGAGACCACGATGAAGAAGACTATCAGGCTCGGCCTCGCGCTGGCCGCGCTTTCAACCGCGCCGGCCTTCGCCCACGACAAGCACGGGCACGCGACCTTTTCGGCCGGCGAGCCCGGCAATCCCAACAAGCCCGCACGCACCGTCGAGATTCTTATGAGCGAGATGGACTACTCACCCGCCAGAATCGAGGTCAAGCGTGGCGAGCAGATCCGCTTCGTGCTGCGCAATGTCGGCAAGGAGGACCACGAATTCCTGCTCGCCACCACGCGTGAGAATCTCGCGCATGCGAAGGAGATGAAGAAACATCCGCACATGGAGCACGACGACCCCAACGGGGTGCGTCTCGCCCCGAGCAAGACCGCCGAGATCCTCTGGAAGTTCAGCAAGGCCGGCACGTTCGAATTTTCGTGCCTCATTCCCGACCACCGCGACTACGGCATGGTCGGCCACGTCACCGTGAAGTAAGCAATGGAGACCCCCATGAACCGCATCATCCGTATCACTGCTGCGCTGGCGCTGACGTTAGGCGTTGCCACTGGAGCCATGGCGGCCGGGGCTGCCTCGATCAGCGGCGAGGTCAAGAAGATCGACGAGGACGCCGGCAAGATCACGCTCAAGCACGGACCCGCGAAGAGCCTCGGGATGGAAGAACCCATGACCATGGTCTACCGCGTCAAGGACGCGGCGATGCTGAAGCAGGTGAAGGTCGGCGACAAGGTGACCTTCGAGGCCGAGGAGGCGACGTCGGGATACACGGTGACGAAGATGGAGAAGGCGAAGTAGGGCCGACTTCCCACGCGACTGTCATTCCGGGGCGCGCCTCTTGGCGCGAGCTATGATGCGCAATTGCGCATCAGAGAATCCATTTTACCACAACACCTGCGGCCCAATGGATTCCGGGTTCGCCCTCCGGGCGCCCCGGAATGACCGCTTGGGAGCCCCGAAACACCCACCCCGCACTCCTGTCCCACCCTCCGTTAACCCTTTGCTAACCATACACCGGGCAAAAATTGCCGGGTGAAGTCGAGTGTCGTCAGCCGGGTAGAACGGGAGATCCCCCGTGGACGCCAGTGCGATGCCTCACTTTCGGAGCGGCGGCCCTTCGGCCGCCGCACAGACGTTTGGGGCGCGCGGACGGCAGTCGCGCGGGGAGGCAGCTACCATGGTCGACGTCACCGCAGGACAGGGCGTAGGCGCAGCAAGGCCCTCGATCCCCTCCCTCAACGAGATCGTCACCATCCTCAAGCGCGGCGACATCGCGCTGGCGCTCGGCATCCTCACCATCCTGGTGGTGCTGATCCTCCCCCTGCCCGCGATCGTGCTGGACCTGTTCCTGGCGATCTCGATCACGCTCTCGATCCTGATCCTGATGACGTCGCTGTTCATCCAGGCGCCGCTGGAATTCTCCGCCTTCCCGACCATCCTCCTGATCTCGACCATGCTGCGCCTGTCGCTCAACATGGCCTCGACCCGGCTGATCCTGTCACACGGGCACGAG
This sequence comes from Bradyrhizobium genosp. SA-3, assembly GCF_004212635.1. Lineage (GTDB taxonomy): Bacteria > Pseudomonadota > Alphaproteobacteria > Rhizobiales > Xanthobacteraceae > Bradyrhizobium. Next base: position 21,676 of record NZ_PSRT01000084.1, read on the forward strand.
GGCACGGCTGCCGCCGGTCACGTCATCGAGGCCTTCGGCAGCTTCGTGATGGGCGGCAATTTCGTCATCGGCATCATCGTCTTCGCCATCCTGATCATCGTCAATTTCGTCGTCATCACCAAGGGTTCGGGCCGTATCGCCGAAGTCGCAGCCCGCTTCCACCTCGACGCCATGCCCGGCAAGCAGATGGCGATCGACGCCGATCTGTCCGCCGGCCTGATCGACGAGAAGGTCGCCAAGGAACGGCGCAAGGAGTTGGAGGACGAGAGCGGCTTCTTCGGCGCCATGGACGGTGCCTCCAAGTTCGTCCGCGGCGACGCCATCGCCGGCCTGCTGATCGTCTTCATCAACGTCGTCGGCGGCATGATCATCGGCGTGGCGCAGCAGGGCATGTCCTTCGCCGACGCCGGCCGCAGCTACACGCTCCTGACCGTCGGTGACGGCCTCGTCACCCAGGTGCCGGCGCTGATCGTCTCGACCGCGGCCGGCCTGCTCGTCTCCAAGGCCGGCGTCTCCGGCGCCGCCGACAAGGCGCTGATGAAGCAGTTCTCCGGCTATCCGCAGGCCCTGGCCATGTCCTCGGCGGTGATGCTGGTGCTGGCGGCCCTGCCGGGCATTCCGACCATCCCCTTCCTCGCGCTCGGCGCCGGCGCTGGCGCGCTGGCCTGGCACGCCCGCAACCACAAGAAGACCGCCGTCAAGGCCGAGGAAGCCGCCAAGGCCGCGCCTGCTCCGGGCATGCCGGGTGCGCCGGGCGCGGCTGCGGCCGAAGAGCCGATCTCGGCGGCGCTCAAGATCGACGACCTCAAGATCGAGCTCGGCTATGCCCTGCTGCCGCTGGTCAACGGCCCCGATGGCACCGACCGCCTCACCGAGCAGATCAAGGCGCTGCGCCGTTCGCTCGCCATCGAGATGGGGTTCGTGATGCCAGCGGTGCGCATCCTCGACAACGTCCAGCTCGAGGCCAATACCTACATCATCAAGATCAAGGAGGTCGACGCCGGCTCCGGCAAGATCTGGCCGAACCAGTTCATGGTCATGGACCCCGGCGGCAGCCAGGTGCAGGTCCCCGGCATCCACACCACCGAGCCGACCTTCGGCCTGCCCGCGACCTGGGTCGACGCCAGCCTCAAGGAAGAGGCCTCGCTCAAGGGCTACACCGTGGTCGACGCCGCGACCGTGCTCTCGACCCACCTCACCGAGCTGCTCAAGGCCAACATGTCGGACCTGCTCTCCTATGGCGAGGTGCAGAAGCTGCTCAAGGAGCTGCCGAAGGAGCAGAGCGAGCTGGTCAAGGACATCGTGCCGGGACAGGTCACCGTCTCCGGCATCCAGCGCGTGCTGCAGCTCCTGCTCGCCGAGCGCATCTCGATCCGCGACCTCTCGACCATCCTCGAAGGCATCGCCGACTCGCTCGCCTTCTCGCGCAATCCCGCAACCATGGTCGAGCATGTCCGCGCCCGGCTGGCGCGGCAGATCTGCGCGCAGAACACCTCCTACAACGGCTATCTGCCGCTGATCGCGCTGTCGGCGCGCTGGGAACAGGCCTTTGCCGAATCCATCATCGGCCAGGGCGAGGAGCGCAGCCTCGCGATGCAGCCCTCGAAACTGTCGGAGTTCATGACCGCCGTGCGCGAAGCGTTCGAGCGTGCCGCCCGCGAAGGCGAGGCGCCGGTACTGGTCACCTCTGCCGCAATTCGTCCGTTCGTGCGTTCCCTGGTGGAACGGTTCCGAGCCCAGACCACCGTGCTGTCGCAGGCCGAAATCCACCCTAGGGCGAGGTTGAAAACGGTCGGAAGCATCTGATTTGCCTGAAGAAGCCGTGTGTTTTTCGGCCACAGGCAAATGGTTTTTGAGTTCCTGGCGCGTTGTGGACCAAGGAGCGAAAAGGCAACCCCCAAGCACATTACATCTTTGAAATAATTATATAATCGAACGATCCAGGGGCGTTTTTGATCGCGACGTTTCACGTCCTTTCACGCCCTTGTGATGGCCTCTTGGGAACGAATCCTCCCAATACTAGGTTGTTGGGCACCGGAAGCATGAACCGGCCTGAAAGGGCTGGCGACTACTTCGGGTAGATGGCGGCAGGAGGCTTCCATGAACCACTCGATCTACAGCGCAGATCGCGCGACCCATTTGAAGATTGTGGTCGTCGCCCTCGTCGCAGGGATCGCGGTGGCGGGCCTCGGCATCACGGCGCGCACGGGTTCGGATGAAGGTCTGACCCAGACCGCCCGCGTCATCAAGGCCGATAAGCCGGTCGTTATCACCAGTTCGAACGCGTCCCTCGTTCGCTAAGGAGATCTGACGAGTTTTGTGAATTCACGCGGCTCTTTACCAGCCCCCCAAAGTCGCCACGTGGATATGTAGACGACCCCAACCCCAAGTCGACTACAGAAAGCGCCCGCCCCCCACGGGCGCTTTCTCACGTTTGGGGTACCCGTCATTGCGAGCGAAGCAATCCAGACTGTCTCCGGCGAGGTAGTCTGGATTGCTTCGTCGCAAGGGCTCCTCGCAATGACGGAGTGTGAGGCGAACGCTTCGTTGTCTCAATTCGCATCTTCATTGCAGATACACCTTCGCAGCCTCGCGGCGCATTTCGCCCGAGCTTTGCTTTATCTCTTCACCCTCAAATGGAAAGAGGGCGCAGGGAAGACCGGGAGCCCGCTGGCACCCGCGGTCCACTGTGCGAAATTGCAGTGAGAAAATCTGCACAGCGGCATACAGGTGTAGCCAGGACATCCCGGCCTTCCCTGCGCAGTGGTTGGAACGGCGTATGTCGTGCTCTCCCCGGGGAGCGATGCACTATTGCCCCCGTCGCCTTGCAGATGGCTGATGCACGTGCCCGGTTGGGCCGCCACATCACCACAAGACTTGGCGCACAGACCCCGGGCGCCAGGACGACACGATTTGGCCGTACGCCGATTACACCGGTCGTATGCGCGAGGCCTTTGCTCACGGTTACCCGCCCTGCAAAACCCTTCGCGCCGATGTGACCCACGTCCACCGCCGCCCGGCCCGCCTTCGTGACGATCGCGATACGCCCCTCTTCCTTGGGCCGGGTTGCGCGATACATATGAGATTTTCGAATTTCGGTAAAGAAGAATATTTTTGGCGTCGCGGATTGACCGACCGTTTGGGTGTTTTGCCCGTCGGGCCACGCAAGGGCTTGTAGGCAAGTAATTGTCCAACCAACCAAGCCGTTCGCGAGCTTGGCGCGCGACGTTCTACCATCCCCCGACCGCCACGTTGATGTATAGACGGCCCCAACCCCAGTCGACTGTAGAAAGCGCCGCCCCCAAGGGCGGGTTCTCATGTCTCGGCATAGCCTTCGAAATAGCGCTAGCTGAGCAGCCGCAGTGTTCGTGAGATCATCCTAACTGTTTTGCGATTGAAGCGAGATACGCAACGGATGAAGTTGCCTTTCGTTTCAGCTTTCGACGACTGGCGTTCCATCGGAGCAATACTTTAGCTGGCGCCACAATCGCTGGGATCGATCCAATGAGCATTTGTGCTGGGGAAAGAATCGCTGACGCTCCAAGCGTCGCGCCTAGTCCGGCCAATCCTGATTTGGACCCGACTGCGCTCAGCAAATTCGGCCATAGCTTATCTCGCAAAGACTCCATCTCATTCTGATATTCTCGAGCCTGCTTGACGATGAGATCGGAAGTGGCGATTGCCGTGACTTGAAGCTTACGATTTGTGGCGCCAGCGATTTGCTTCTCGATCTGGCGGTGTGTTTCAGAGAAGAACTGTTGGCGAAGAGTTCGCGAATTGTTGCGGAACGCCACGATTTGCTCGATTGCTAGCTTATCAAGCGCCTCCTACGATAACCATTGTTGCATAACTCTTGTAATCGTCTGCCTCGTCAGAAGCTCCGCGATTTCATCCGTTACCGAAATTTTGCTCTTCGAACCCGCGGCGGGTCGGCTCATTTTCTTTAGTAACAATTGATGATGCAGCGAGCTGTCCGTGACTGGAGAGAGCCCATATTCGTGCGCCACTGCAAGGTGCGTGTTAATTCCAATTGCGGATCCTGCAGCGTACGAGAAGTTCCAAGCGTATTCCTCTCCCCCATCAAAGACAATGTGAGAGCGCAGATCGCGATCTGCTGTCATCTTCTCAAGTAACTTTTCCGGCAGCTTCGGCTTAAAGACGTTCCATGTGGGTTGACCCGTCGTTTTATCGCGTTGAACGGGCAGCCCAAACTTCTGAGGCTGACTCGCATTAGCCATCCAATCCTTGTCTTGGAGATCGGCTAGAATTGCGTCGACTGTAACTCGATCGTTAATCTTCTCGACCCCCTTCGGATCGATTGTTCGTACGATGCCTTCGTCAAAGAGTATCGGTAGCGCTACACCCAGATCGCGATAGCGACTGAATCGCGGATCTTCCTTTTCCAACCCTTTGAATAAATGCTCACGCCATCTGTCATCATCTACAGGGTCGCAAAATGAGATGGTCTCGAATAACAGAAGCAATTGTTTCAGCGTCGGAACATTGATGCACCGCGAAAATGGATAATACATAACATCCGACGAATCCGCGCTTGTGATCATCTCAGGCAAATCCCGATGAAGAAGCTCCCGCAATGATTGCACAATACGGGCACGCACCAAATTAACCAATGCGATCTTGCAGATAAATGCGCCTGTGTCTCGCCCGATCGAGATCGAAAGAGGTTGAGCGATTTCAGTTCGCTGGCAACGCGATATCGGTAAGCGACGGTATTCTGTGCTGTCGTGAGGTAGCCTACTTGGTAGCTTTCGGCGGCGGCGCCTGCACCATCGGCGCAGCGGCCGCAAACAGCTCCTCCTTGCTACCCGTCAGCGGCGGATAGATTCGCCTGCGGTTGATCGTCTCCTTGGTCACTTTCGCCGCCGCGCCGGTTGCGCGCACCTTGCGGTCCCAGCCTTCGGTATAGAGCGCGCCCCAGCCCCCGAGATCGAGCACGGTCACGTACCAGTCGATCCGCAGCGGCAGCATCGGCAGGCCGGCGAGATCGGCCACCACATTGTGGCCGGCGAAGCGGCCCATGGGCCGCGCGAACTGACAGGACATCACGGTCGGATGCAGCCCGTCGATCACGCTCGAGGCAACGTCGCCGGCCGCGAACACGCCGCCAACATCCGCAACCCGCATGAAGGGATCGACCAGAATGCGCCCGAGGCGATCGCGCGCGTCCGGAAAGCTCGCCGTCAAGGGGCTTGCACGCATTCCGGCACACCAGATCACCGTCTGCGTTGCAATGAACTCGCCCGAGCTCAGGTGCATGCCAGCGGCCTCCACGGAGACAACACGCACGCCGAGGCGTGTCTCGACGTCGAGCGACGACAATGCCGTCTCGATCACGGGGCGCGCGTTCGCGCCAATGGTCGCGCCGACCGCTGGATTGGGATCGACCAGGATAATGCGGCGGCTACCGCAGATGCCCGCACGCGTCAGCCTGGCGGGCATCTCGGCCGCAACCTCGATGCCGGTGAAGCCGGCGCCGACCACCACCACCGTCGAACGCCCTGGCGACGGGGCGCTGCGTCCAAGCGAGACGAGATGGTCCTCGAGGCGAAGTGCCGCAGCATAGGTGTCGACGTCGAAGGCGTGCTCGGCAAGGCCTGGAATGTCGGGACGCATCACCTCGCTGCCGAGCGCCAGCACGAGGCGGTCATAGTGCAACGTCTCCTCGCCGCCGCTGGTGACCAGCGAGATTTCGCGATGTGCCGGATCGATGGCTTCAACCTCGCCGAGACCATGGCTGACGCCGATCGGATCGAGCAGTTGCGGCAGCGGTAGCGCGACCTCGCCGAGGTCGACCTCGTAATTGCGCACGCGGATGTTGTGATAGGGATTGCGGTCGATGACGCGGATCTCGATGTCGCGGTTCGCGCCGATCTCGTCGCGCTTGCGCGCAGCGCCGATGGCCGCCCACAGGCCTGCAAACCCGGCGCCGAGCACGACGATACGCGCCATGTCCGCCTACTATACTCTCCAAAGCAATCCCGCGGTCTGCCCGCGCAGACAGATATAGCTCAACAGCCCGCGTCCACCAACTGCGGCAGCGCCGCACTGCTGCACAAAATCGCGACTTACGCCTCGCGCAGCTCCGACGGCGTCGCGCCAAAACGCTTGCGGAAGGCGCGATTGAAATAGGACAGATCGGCGAAGCCCGAGGCGTGCGCAATGTCGCTGATCTTGCGTGCCCTGGCGCGGGGATCGCCGAGCAGCTTGCGGGCCTGTAGCAGGCGCTGCTCCAGCACGAATTCGGTGAAGGTCGTGCCGGCCTGCTCGAACAGACGCTGCGCCTGGCGCGGGCTGAGGCCCGAGCGCGTCGCGATCTCGGACAGGCAGAGATCGTTGCGGCCGAGCGCTGCCATCACGTCGGCGCGCATGAGATCGAGACGAGCCGCGGCATGCCCGCGTCCGCGCGCAAGTCCGGCATGCTCGGCGTCGGTCCCGAGCAGGAGGCCGACGAGATCGACCATGTGTTGCGCGGTCAGACGCTGGCCGACGGCATCGAGATGCGGCGCCTGATTGGCGGCGAGCGCATGGTAGCGGAAGATGGTCTCGGCGACCGCGCCGTCAGAGAGCACCTGCGACAGCTTCTCCTCCGCGCGCGGATTGATGTCGAGCAGCGCGCGGCGCGGCATGCGGATGGTGGTGAAGCGCTCCTCGTCGGTGTGACCGACGGTGCCGGTGATGCTCATGTCGACGAGCACCATCTGCGCCGGCGCGAGCTCGACGGTATGGCCGTTCTGCCCGACGCGGACGAGGCCCGCATGTCCCGCGATCAGCACGAGATCGTCGCTGCCGTCGGCAAGGTGGCTCTGCGTGCGTGAATATTGTGCGGAAGCGCCTTCGGGAATGGCGAGCGCGATGTTGTCGACGACGCTGACCTGGATCCGGCAGTCGATGCTCTCGCCCTGGCTCGGGCCGATATCGAGGCCGCAGGACGCGAAGGCCCGCTCGCGCCAATGCTCGAACGCCGGGCCGTGCGGCAGCCCCGCATATTGGTGAATGAAGATGCCCGGCGTTCTCGCTGCATCCATCTGATTTCTAGCCCCTCTCCGGCACCATGATCGGCGTGCCGACTGCAAATTCCGGGGATTTGACGCCGCCAAGTGCGGGGAGGTTCAAATCGGGGTCGGAATCGGCGGGACTTGTCGGGATGCGACGGAGGGTGGACCGTGGCGACAATTTTTGCTCGTAGCCCGCATGGAGCAGAGCGGAATGCGGGACGGTGGCCCCGGATTGCGCTGCGCTCCATCCGGGCTACGACACCTACTTCTTCGCCGGCGCCGGCGGCTGCGTGGGCGGCACGGTCTCGATCAGCTTGCCGGAAAACACCGGCGTCGAGGTCGGCTGGCCGTTGGGCGAACCGCCGGCCTGCTCGACGGTGACGGCGTAGGTCGCGCCGTTGACGACGTCGGAATCATAGGAAGCGAGCAGCGGACGCGCGGTGAAATCGCTTGCACCGATCACGCCGAGCGAGCGCGGCCGCGGCAGCTTGTCAGAGATCAGCCAGAGCTCGAAGCTCTTGCCGGGCTCCGGGGTCGCGCCGACCTTCCGGACCGTGAAATTCCGCGTCGCACCGTCGACGGTGAGGATGAAGGCGGGGCCGCCACCCTGACCCTGTAGCAAGGCAACATATTGCGCGGAGGCGGTGAGCGGCGCGGCCGGTGTCTTCACTTCCACCGTCTGGATGCGCGGCGCAGGACGCAAGGCGCCCGGCAGCGCATCGGGCAGGAAGATCTGAAGCGACAGCGTCACGAGTAGCGCGGCCGCAACTGCGCCGACGGCGGATGCGATGTTGCGCCAGCGCTTCACGCGCCCCTCGAGACGGATCACATTGCCATCGTCGACGACCGGCGCCTGCGGCGCGCGGACGACGTTGAGATCCGGGGCATGGACCTGCGGGATGAACTGCGGCGCGATGTCCGGGATGGCGTCGGGCTCGGGACGCGACGGCTCCGGCTGCTCCGCTTCGGGTTGCTGCGGCTCCGGGGACTGCACGCCCTCCGTCGCGGCTTCCGATGACGCAGTCTCCGGCGAGGGCAATTCCGGTATGGGCGGAGGTGGCGGCGGCGAAACCTCGGCAAGCGCAGGCGGCTCCTGCGCAAGCGCCGTGCGCGCGATCTCGGACCTGATGTTCTCCCACACGATCGGACGCGGTTCGACCGAGCCGACCATCTGGTTGAGGACGCCGAGCCGATGAGCCCAGGCCCGCACCATCTCGGCGAACGCCTCATCCACCGCCATCATGGTCTCGACCTGCGCGCGCCCGTCGGCGTCGAGCGTACCGAGCGCATATTCCGCGGCGAGCGCGATATGGTCCTCCGTGTAGGCCATCACTTTCCTTCACCTCTCCCCAACGGGGAGAGGTGGACTGTCGTTGCCGCACTGGTTCCTGCCACTCTCATCATCCTCTAAAGTCCGAGGCACTCGCGGATATCCAACATGCTGCGCCGGAGCCACGTCTTCACCGTGTTGACGGGCGCGGCGAATTTCTCCGCCAGTTGCTCGCGGCTCCAGCCGTTGTAATAGGCGAGAAGCACGAGCCGCTGGCGATCCGGCTCGAGCCGGCCGATACATTCCAGGAGCTGCTTCAACTCCTCGGTCATCTCCCTCCGCGCCAGCGGATCAGGACTGTCGGCTGCCACCTCCATCGCCTGAGGCTCTTCCTCGATTGAGACTTCGGACCTCTTGCGCACGATGTCGATCGCACGGTTGCGCGCGATCGATGCCATCCACGTGATCGGCGAGGACATGGCCGGATTGAACTGGCCGGCGCTGTTCCAGATCTTGACGTAGGCCTCTTGAATGACCTCCTCTGCGAGATCCTGCCGGCGCAAGATACGGAGCACGACGCCATAAAGTTTTGCGCGCGTGGCGACGTAGAGCCGCTCGAACGCGGCCTGATCGCCCTTCGCCACCGCCTCAATCAGCCCGACCAGCTCTGCTGGCGTCAGCATTCAGCCCCCTGAAAAGCGGCCCGTCGCTTCCCTTCACCTCTCCCCGACGGGGAGAGGTCGATTTGCGCAGCAAATCGGGTGAGGGGGCGCAGGGCTAACGGGGGACCGTCACCCCTCACCCGGCGCTCCGCGCCGACCTCTCCCAAGGAGAGGTGGGCACCGCTGTTGCTGGCACAGCATTCATTCCCACCACCATAGCGCGCGACAAAGCCGACCACCAAGCGGCGCGCCGCCACACTGTGGACAGCACATACGAAAACCCGGACCTTGCGGGTCCGGGTCTTGCAGATTTCTCGGCGATCTGGCTGCTGGCCGTTAGGCGACGGCGCCGATGCGGGCGCGCATCAGGCCGATGCTGTCGAGGTCGGCCTGCTCGCGGGCGTTCTCCTCGGCGCGTTCGCGGGCCTGGTCGCGCTCGTCCAGCAGCTCGACCTTCTTCAGCTCCTCGAAGGCCTCGGCCAGCGCGGCCTTGGCTTCATCGAGCTGGCCCTTGAGCTCGTCGGCCGAGCGGGTCAGGTTCTCGCGGCGCTGGATCGCGGCCTTGGCATAGGTCGGGTAGGCGAAGTGCGAGGGATCGTTGATCCCGGCGCGCTCCTGCTCGGTCTGGATCTCGCGCTCGAGGTCGACCGACATCCGCTGGAAGTCGGCGATCATGGTCTCGATCTGGGTGACCCGGCGGCGCTTCTCGTCGACCTGAAACTTCTTCAGGCGGATGAGGGTATCACGTGACTTCATCGACTCGTACTCCCCAGAAGTCCCCCCGCTGCACGTGGGACGGCACCGGTCACCCCATAGGCCCGATCGGGGCCAAGACCGGCTCTGCTACTCTGTGGGATCGGATGATGACCTGACAAAGTTAGCGTTCCGTTTCCAAATTGCCCAGGATTTGCGCCAATTGGCGGTAGCCGTCGGCGAGTGATGCCTTTTCGTCCTTGCGCTGGCGCAGGAAGGCCTCCAGCGGCTCGTGCAGGCGGATCGCCTCGTCGACCTCGGGGCTGGAGCCGGCCCGGTAGGCGCCGAGCCGGATCAATTCCTCCATATCGGCATAGGTCGCCATCACCTGCCGTGCCCGCTGGATGGTCGGCCAGAATTGCGGGTCGGCCGATTTCGGCATGGTGCGGGAGACGGATTTGAGGATGTTGATGGCGGGGTAGCGGCCGCGCTCGGCGATCGAGCGCTGCATCACGATGTGGCCGTCGAGGATGCCGCGGACGGCATCCGCAATCGGCTCGTTATGGTCGTCGCCGTCGACCAGCACGGTGAAGATCGCGGTGATGGCGCCCTCCCCCAGGCCCGGTCCGGCGCGCTCCAAAAGCTTCGGCAGTTCGGTGAACACGGTCGGCGTGTAGCCCTTGGCCGTCGGCGGCTCGCCGGCGGACAGGCCGATCTCGCGCTGGGCCATGGCAAAGCGCGTCACCGAGTCCATCAGGCACAGCACGTCCTTGTCCTCGTCGCGAAAATACTCGGCGACCGCGAGCGTCAGATACGCGGCCTGACGGCGCATCAGCGCCGGCTCGTCCGAGGTCGCGACCACCACGACGGACCGCGCAAGGCCCTCCTCGCCGAGGTCGTCCTGCAAGAATTCCTGGACCTCGCGGCCGCGTTCGCCGATCAGCCCGATGACGCTGACCGCCGCATCGACGTTGCGCGCCAGCATCGACAGCAGCACCGACTTGCCGACGCCGGAGCCCGCGAAGATACCCATGCGCTGGCCGCGACAGCAGGTGAGAAAGGTGTTCATCGCGCGCACGCCGAGATCGAGCGGCGCGCCGACGCGCTTGCGCGAATGCGCGGGCGGCGGCGTATTGCGGAACGGCATCGGCGAAGAACCTTGCGGCAACGGCCCCTTGCCGTCGATCGGCTCGCCCAGCGCATTGACGACGCGGCCGAGCCAGGCCGCCGACGGTCGCACTTGATTGGCGGCATTGGCGATGACCGCCTTGCAGCCGCGGCGCACGCCGTCGAGACCGGCGAACGGCATCACCACAGCATTGTTGCCGGAGAAGCCGATCACCTCGCAGGGGATGGAGCGGTTGGCGCCGGTTTCGATCACCAGCCGCGCGCCGACCGACATGGCGTGAATGGGACCGGCCACCTCGACCATCAGGCCGCGCACGCCGACTACGCGGCCGTAAATATTAATGCCGTCGATGTCGCCGATCTGTTCGGCCAAAGCCTTCATCTGTGGGCCTTCATAAGGGGCGCCTTCGTCATCCGGGGCTTCACGGTGAAAACCTTAAGTTTCGCCATATTTCTGAACGGCGCTTAACTTCGTGTTTACCCGCATCATTAATCATTGCGTCACTGTCTTTGAGACTGAGCGTGACTTCCCTTCAGAAGAAGGCTGAGTCGCGGGAGTCGGTTAGGCCCGTCTCTTAAAGTGGAGCTTGAACGGAATCGGGTGACGAAAGCTGCTTCGTACGCAAGACCTTAGGGCGATTCGGCAAAAATTGCACCGGGGGGACTTGCGTTCCAGAATCAGAGTTTGTTAACCATCTGTTGTCAGGATCCGAATCAGTTGTTCAAAGGCGTTTTGTTGAGTGCCGCGAATGCGGCCGACCTGACGCCCAGGAGCGGCGACTATGGGGAACTGGCATGCGCGTTTTGCTGATTGAAGATGACAGCGCCGTCGCGCAGTCGATCGAGCTGATGCTGAAGTCGGAGAGCTTCAACGTCTACACGACCGATTTGGGGGAAGAAGGCGTCGATCTCGGTAAACTATACGATTACGACATTATTCTCCTCGACCTCAACCTGCCCGACATGTCCGGCTACGACGTGCTCAAGCAGCTCCGGGTCTCCAAGATCAAGACACCTATCCTGATCCTCTCCGGCCTCGCCGGCATTGAGGACAAGGTCAAGGGTCTCGGCGTCGGCGCCGACGACTACATGACCAAGCCCTTCCACAAGGACGAGCTGGTGGCCCGCATCCACGCGATCGTGCGCCGCTCCAAGGGCCATGCCCAGTCGGTCATCCAGACCGGCGACCTCGTCGTCAACCTCGACACCAAGACGGTGGAAGTCGGCGGCCAGCGCGTGCATCTGACCGGCAAGGAATATCAGATGCTGGAGCTGCTCAGCTTGCGCAAAGGCACGACCCTCACCAAGGAAATGTTCCTCAACCATCTCTATGGCGGCATGGACGAGCCGGAGCTGAAGATCATCGACGTCTTCATCTGCAAGCTCCGCAAGAAGCTCGCCAACGCTTCCGAGGGACGCAACTTCATCGAGACCGTGTGGGGCCGCGGCTACGTGCTGCGCGAGCCGCATGAGGCCGACGAGCGCATCCCCGCCTGATCCTGGGTTTACGTCGCAAGCCCCTCGGGGCTCGCTCCTCCCAGCCTGGACCCCGCCGCAAATGGCGGGGTTTTGTTTTTGGGGCCGCCTCATACGAAGCTTAACGTTTGAACCGCTACCCTCCGCCAGCCGACGAATGGTCGCTGCACGATGGGGGAACGATGATCCTGCAATCACTCGCCGGCCTGCCCGCTTTCCTGGTCTATTTCTGCACCGGACTGATCGCGATCGTGGCCTATCTGTTCGTTTACACCCGCATCACGGCGCATAACGAATTCCAGCTCATTCGCGACAATGAGCCGGCCGCGGCGATTGCGCTCGGGCTCAGCCTGCTCGGCTTCGTCGCGCCGCTGGTCAGCGCCATCGCGCATTCGGCCAACGTGCTCGACTGCCTGATCTGGGCGACGATCGCACTGGTCGTGCAGGTCATCGTGTTCTTCCTCGTGAAGGTCCCGGTGCCGAACCTGTCGGCGCGGATCTCTGCCGGCGAGCTTGCCCCGTCGATCTGGCTCGGCCTGTCCTCGCTCGCCGCGGGCCTGCTGAACGCCGCCTGCATGATCTACTGACATGGCCGACAAATCCTCCAAAAAGGAGTTCGGCAAGCGCCGGCCGGTGACCGAGCCACCGCCTCCGCGGCCACCGATGAAGCGATCCGGCCATGTTGCGCTGCTGGTGATGGGCACGCTCGCGGTCGGTACCACCGCCTACACGATGATGCCGCGGCAGACCTGCGAGCCGCCTCCTCCCGGGGCGACAGTTTCCGGAACGGAGACGCCGGCACAAGTGAGCACCGCGTGCAGCAGCAGAAGCAGCTCCTCCAGTGGCAGCAGCTCGCGCTGGTCGTCGCGATCGAGCTTCTTCAGCAGCGATTCCTCGAGCCATTCTTCGTCGGGAATGTCGTCCGACTCGGGCTCCCATAGCGTGAGCCGCGGCGGCTTCGGTTCGTTTGGCCATGGCTTCTCGGGCGGCGGCTAGCGCATGATCCGGAAAAGTGGCCACCGGTTTTCCGGCAAGATCATGCGCAGGAAATAATATGCAACGCATCGTTTGTCTCGAGCGCGACGACTGGCGAGAGACCGCAGCGCAATGCGGCTTCGTCTTCCACACCATCGATGGCGAACGCTATTGGGACGAGCGCGCCTATTACGGCTTCACCCTCGACGAGATCGAGCGCGGCATCGAGACGCCGACCGGCGAGATCGACGCCATGTGCCTGGAGCTGGCCGGTCGCATCATCAGTGACGAGCGCTACTTGCGCCGTTTGAAGATTCCGGAAGCATTCTGGAGCTTGATCGCCGAGAGCTGGAAGCGCAACGACCGCAGCCTCTACGGCCGGCTCGACCTGAAATTCGACGGCAACGGTCCGGCAAAGCTGCTCGAATACAACGCCGATACGCCGACCTCGATCTTCGAGGCCGCGGTGTTTCAATGGACCTGGCTCGAACAGGCGATCGAACGCCGCATGATCCCGGCGCGTGCCGATCAGTTCAACTCGATCCATGAGCGGCTAATCGCGGCGTGGAAGGAGATTGCAGCAGGCCGCCACGTCCATCTCACTGGCATCACCGGCAACGAGGAAGACGCCGGCACGCTCGCTTATCTCGAAGACACCGCACGCCAGGCGGGGCTTTCGACCAGGCAGCTCGACATCGAACAGGTCGGCTGGCGCGATGAAGTTGGCGGCTTCGTCGATCTCGACGATTGCGACATCGCGCTCGCCTTCAAGCTCTATCCCTGGGAGTGGATGTTCCACGACGCCTTCGGCGCAAAGCTCAAGGACGCACCGACGCGCTGGATCGAGCCACCGTGGAAAGCCGTGCTCTCGAACAAGGGCATCCTGCCGTTGCTGTGCGAGATGTTTCCGAACCATCCCAACCTGCTGCCGGCCTTCTTCGAAGACGATCCGCGCGCCGCTGAACTCGGCACGTCCTATGTGCGCAAGCCACTATTGTCGCGCGAGGGCGCCAATGTCACGCTGGTGTCGGGCGGCATGCCGCTCGACGAGCAGGCAGGCCCCTACGGCGCCGAAGGATTCGTGCGGCAGGCGCTGTCCCCGCTGCCGAATTTTTTGGGCTTCTACCCGGTGATTGGAAGCTGGTTGGTGAACCACGAGCCCTGCGGCCTGTCGATCCGCGAGGACGAGAGCCCAATCACGGGCAACCGCTCGCGCTTTCTCCCGCACGCGATTTTGTAGTAGGAGCAATCTCATGAGGGCGCCTCCGAAGCAGATGGCGGCAGTGCTTGCATTGCCTGGCATCAAGCGCTTCGAACATTTTGTCAAAGTTGTTGCCGATCGGCAGGCGCTATGGGGACTTTACCGGGATGGATGGGCTCTTGCGGCGGCGGATGATGGAGCGACCGTATTCCCACTTTGGCCCGCAGAGGAATATGCCGAAGTTTGCGCTTCGAACGAGTGGAGTGGGTATGAACCACGCTCGATCACCTTGAGCGACTTTATAGAAGTGCTCTTACCCAAGTTGCAGCAGGATGGTGTTTTGCCGGGCGTCTTCTTCACGCCGGCGAGCAAGGGGGTAACGCCATCAGCAGACGAGCTGAAGTCAGCCCTTGAGGCAGAACTGCAAAAGTACTGATGCGCGGCCTATACCTCGCCCCGCCAGCGGGGCGAG
>NZ_PSRT01000085.1 GCF_004212635.1 Bradyrhizobium genosp. SA-3
CTCAACCGCGCCGACACCGGTCCTGCCGCTCCGAACGGCCGTGAGGCTCCCCGCGGCCGCGCGGCACCCGCGCCGCAGCCGCAGGCGCCGCAAGGTGGTGGCAATCCGCTGGAATCGCTGTCGCTCGACATCGGCCGGCTGATGGACCGCAACCTCGCCGCCGAGATGTGGGACCGCTACCAGCGCGGCGAGAACAAGGCCTTCACCAAGCGCCTCTACACGCCCGCCGGTCAGAAGGCGTTCGACGAGGTCGCCCGCAAGTATCGCGCCGACCGCAACTTCAAGGGCACGGTCGACCGCTATGTCGCCGAGTTCGAACGCCTGCTCGACGAAGTCGCCCGCGACGGCCGCGGCCCGCAGGAGCTGCGCAGCCACCTGATCTCGGAGACGGGGCTGGTCTACACGCTGCTCGCGCACGCGGCGGGACGGCTGGGATAAGCAGCAGGTCTCGCAAGACGGCACAATGAAAACGGAGGCCTCGCGGCCTCCGTTTTGTTTTGCCGCAGGGTCAGGTCGCGCCGGACTGGCCGAATGACAGTCGCTCGGCCAGGACCGCAGCCTGGGTGCGCGAGCCGACGCCGAGCTTGCGCAGGATCGTCGAGACGTGGCCCTTCACCGTCTGCTCGGCGATGTCGAGCTCACCCGCGATCTGCTTGTTGAGCTTACCTTCGACGATCATTGCGAGAATGCGCAGCTGCTGCGCCGACAACGAGGCCATTCGCGCAGCAAGCTCGACATCGGCGCTCTGGATCGAGCCGCGCCCGCCGACATTGGGCGGCATCCAGATCTCGCCGGCGAGGATCTTCGTGATCGCATCCGCCATCTCGGGCAGGCTGAGCGACTTCGGGATGTAGCCAGATGCGCCGTAGGCGATAGCGCGGCGGATCGTGGCGGCATCCTGACGCGCGGAGATGATCGCCACCGGCACTGTCGGAAATTGCGCCGACAGGATGAACAAAGCGGCAAATCCCTGGATACCCGGCATGGTCAGGTCCCACAGGATCAGGTCGATCTCGTCGGACTGGGCCGTCAGCACGCCGGTCGCCTCGTCAAGCGACTGGCAGGCGATGATGTCGAGATCCGGCAGCACGCTCGACAGCGCGCTGCGCAACGCGGCTTGTACCAGCGGATGATCGTCGCCGATCAGGATGCGCATTGTCAGGGAATCTCCTGTTTCGTCCCGAATTGCCGGCTGAGGGCTTCGCCGCCTAGGAAGCGCCGCAGAGCCGCCGGCTTGACCGGCTTCGACAGGATCTCGCAACCGCGCGCCCTCGCCTCCTTGCGCACCGCCTCGCTGCGATCGCCGGTTACGACCAGCGCGCGGACGGCGCGAACCGACTCCTGCCTGAGATCATCGAGGAAGTCCAAGCCGCTGCGGCCGCCATCGAGATGGTAATCGAGCAGCACGACGTCGGGTGGGCTGGCTGTGGCCGCAGCCATCGCCTCGACGGCATTCGCCGCGACCAGCACGCGATGTCCCCAGGCGCCGAGCAGCGCCGTCAGACCCTGAAGGATCGTCGCATCATTGTCGAGGCACAGGATCGTCAGCGGCCGTTCCGCCGCCACGGGCGCTGCACTCGCGGGATTGCGCTGAAGGGGCCTGCCCGGTCCGCGCGCAAGCGGCACCGTGACGGCGAAGCACGAACCATGTCCCGGGCGCGAATGGACGTCGATGGCATGGTCCAGCAGCCGCGATACACGATCGACGATGGCGAGTCCCAGCCCCAATCCCTTCTCCGACCCGGGCGCGAGGCGCTGGAACTCCTCGAAGATGCGCTTCTGGTCAGAAGCTGCGATTCCGACGCCGGTATCCCAGACCTCGATGCGCAGCGCGTCACCACGCCGCCGGCAGCCGAGCAGGATGCGTCCCTTGGGCGTGTAGCGGAGTGCGTTCGACAGCAGGTTCTGCAAGATGCGACGCAACAGATGCGGATCGCTGCGCACAGCGAGGCGACAATCGACGACGCGGAGGACGAGCCCTCGCTCGCGCGCCATGGCCGAGAACTCGAGGTTCAACTGCACGAAGAGATCCGCGATCGGAAAATCAAAAGCCTCGGCGCGAACTGCGCGAGCATCATAGGAAGAGATGTCGAGCAGCCTGTCCAGCACGTGCTCGGTCGAGCGCAGCGCGGTAATCGCGCTGCTCGCCAAGGTGCGGTCCTTGTCGGCATTACCAGCTCGCGATCCGGCATGCAGGCTCTCGTCGAGCGCGGACAGGAACAGACGGGCCGCATTCAATGGTTGCAGCAGATCGTGGCTGGCCGCCGCCAGGAAGCGGGTCTTGCCGAGATTGGCCTGCTCTGCGTCCGCCTTCGCCAGCTCGAGCGCCTCGGTCCGCTCACGGACACGCAGCTCGAGCCCCTCATTGGCGCGTCGCAGGGCTTCCGCGGCGCGATGACGCTCGGTGACGTCGGTGTAGGTCGAAACGTAGCCGCCCTCGGCAACGCGGTCATAGACGATCTCGAGCACCGTGCCGTCCGGCCGCTTGCGCTCATACAGATAGGGCCAGCTCTGCGTGGCGACGTCACGATTAACCAGGAGCGCGGCGAATTCGGACGCGGCATATTCGCCGCGCTCGACGTTGAAGGCGATAAGGTCCGCCAGCGGAAGGCCGACGCGCACGAAGTCAGGCGGCAGGTCCAGGAGCGCGATGAAACGGCCGTTCCAGGCCGTGATGTTGAAATCCGCATCGAAGGCACAAATGCCCTGCGGCACACTCTCGAGCGTGCTCTGCAAAAGGCTGCGGTTGAACCGCAACGCCTCCGAGGCTTCATCGAGCATCGCCATCGCCGCCCGCCGCGACAGCGAGTGCCCTTCCAGCGACGCGGCGATGACCACGCGCGCCGATGCCGCACCGATCGCGCCGGCAAGCAGATTCTCGGTGAATCGGATCGAGTCGAGATCGACGAACCCTGACGGATCGAGGCGCGGCCCGCTGCCGGCGATGCGCGCAGCGAGATAGCTGTCGAAGGCCGCCGCGCCCCGCACGGGCCCGACAAAGCGCAATGCCAGCGCCCGGAGATCGTCGAGCCGGACCACCACGCGCGACGACAACCTTGGGGTATTTTCGCGGACGACGCCATCGGCAAACGCCGCGGCCTGGTTGCGCTCGACAGTCGACTGCCTCCCCAGCGCCGAGACCATCAGGAAGCAGACGAGGTTGGCGCCGAGGCTCCAGAGTGTGGCATGCGAGATCGGATCGATCCCTTCGAGACCCAGCAGCGCGTTCGGCTTGAGCCAGGCGAGCTGCCACGGGCCGTGGCGGACGATCTCCTCGATCGCGGGCCAGAGCGGCGCGGCCGAAGGGAGCAGCAGCGTATAGGCCCAGATCAAGAAGCCGACCGCGATCCCGATCGAGGCGCCGGCTTTGTTGGCACGCGGCCAGAACAGCCCTCCGACGAACGCCGGACCGAATTGCGCGACCGCGACGAACGACAGGAGTCCGATCACGGTGAGCGGATAGGACTGGTTGACCAGGCGGTGCATCAGATAGGCGAGCAGCAGGATACCGAGGATCGAGAGCCGGCGCACCACCACCAGCACCGAGGTCATTGGCCGGCTCTGCGCACGCGGGCCAAAGACACGCGAGCGCAGCAGTAGCGGCATGATGACGTCGTTGCAGAGCATGGTGCTGAGGGCGACGGACGTCATGATCACCATGCCGGTGGCAGCCGACAGCCCGCCGAGGAAGGCGATCAGGCTAACGGTGCTCGCGTCCGCCGCGATCGGCAGCGAGATGACATAGGTGTCGGGGTCCATCATCGCGCCGAACCTGGCAAGCCCGGCTGCCGCGATCGGCAGGATCAAGAGGCTGAACAGCGCAAGATAGCTTGGGTAGAGCCATGCCGCAGTGCGCGTATGGCTAGGTGCCTCGTTCTCGACGACGGCGACATGGAATGCCTGCGGCAGGCACAGGAACGCGATCGCCGAGATGATGATCGTCGCAGGCCACACCGGCTGCGTCGGATCGAAGCTCAGGATCCCCGCCAGTTGCGGCTCCGATTGAAGTTGCGACAGCAGAGCGGCAGGCCCGCCGGATAGTCCGAACAGCACGAACAGCGCAACGATCAGGAATGCGAGCAGCTTGACGACGCTCTCGAAGGCGATCGCGAGCATCAGGCCGCGATGATGCTCGCTGGCATGGACGTGCCGGACGCCGAACACGATTGCAAACAGCGCCATCGACGCGGCGACGCCGAATGCGGAGTCCTGCCAGAACCGCAGCGCTTCGCCGCCGGCACGCTCGGGCTGGAGGATCAGGTAGTCAAAACTCTTGCCGACGGCCTTGAGTTGGAGCGCGATATAGGGAAGCACCCCAAGCAGCGATGCGAGCGTCAAGAAGGCCGCGAGCACCTGGCTCTTGCCGTAGCGCGCGGCGATGAAGTCCGAAATCGAGGTGACGTTTTGCGCCTTCGCGATCGCAATCACCTTGGATAGAAGCGGCTGGCCGAACAGCAGCACCAGGGTCGGGCCGATATAGATCGTGGCAAAGTCCAGCCCGCTGGTGGCGGCTCGTCCGACCGATCCATAGAAGCTCCAGGAGGTGTTGTAGACCGCAAGCGTCAGGCAATAGCTGAGCGCGGCCGCCCAGGAGTTTGGCGATACCAGCGGCCCACCGGCGCTCCGCCGATCGCCCCACCAGGCCACCAGGAATAGCGTGGTCACATAGCCGGCAGCGACCGCAAGAACGAACCACGCCTGCAAGACATCCTCACCCGAGACCGTCTGATCCGCCGGCGACGAGCGGGGCCAGATCGCGGGCGGATACTATAGTGTTTTCAATCGCATGAAAGGCTATTCATTCCGGAAAAGGCCGGCGGCCGGAGCATCCCCGGCCGCCGCTGGCGGATCACCTCAGGCCGCCTCGCGGGACAGCCGCTCCTGCGGCGCGCGCTTGAGCACCAGGTTGACCACGACGGCCACCACGATGTTGAGCGCGAGCGCCAGGAGGCCGGTGTAGATGGCGACCGGGCCCATGCCGAAATCGACGGTGTGGAGCGGCTTCAGCCCGTCCGACCAGGCGAGCCACGATCCGCCCGCAAGGCCGACGGCCCAGCCGGCCAGCAGCGCCGTGCTCGAGAACCAGTTCAGATAGAGGCCGAACACCAGGGCCGGCAGGGTCTGCAGGATCCAGAGGCCCCCAAGCAGCTGGAGGTCGAGGGCGAACTGCGTCGGCATCAAGAGGATGGCGAGCAGCGCGCCGACCTTCACCAGCATGGAGGTGATCTTGGCGACCTTCGCCTCACCTGCCGGTGTCACCTTCGGATCGACCCACACTTTCCAGAAGTTGCGGGTGAACAGATTGGCGGCGCCAATGCTCATGACGGCGGCCGGCACCAGCGCGCCGATCGCGATCGCGGCGAAGGCGAAGCCTGCGAACCAGCTCGGGAACAGGGTCTTGAACAGCTCAGGCACAACGTCGTTGTTGCTCGCGAGCTTCAGCCCGGCCGCATGGCCCATATAGCCCAGCAGCGCTAGCAGGCCGAGCAGCAGCGTGTAGGCCGGCAGCAGCATCGCATTCTTGCGAATGGTGTTGCCACCCGAGGACGCGAAGATGCCGGTCAGCGTGTGCGGATACATGAAGGCCGCGAGCGCGGAGCCCAGCGCCAGCGAGGCATAAGGCACGATCTGCGCAGGCGACAGCAGGATCCCGCCTGAACCCTTGGCTGCGAATGCCGCATCCGTCGCGGTGAAGACCGCGCCGTAGCCGCCAAGCTTGGACGGCACGATCGCGATCGCGGCGATCACCACGATGTAGATCATGATGTCCTTAACGAAGGCGATCAGCGCCGGTGCGCGCAGCCCCGACGAATAAGTGTAGAGCGCGAGCACCAGGAAGGCGAGAACGAGCGGTATCTCGCCGTGCAGGCCAAGCGCCTTGATCGCGACCTCCATGCCGATGAGCTGGAGCGCGATGTAGGGCATCGTCGCCAGCACGCCGGTGGCCGCAACCGCAAGCTCGAGCCCGCGCGATCCATAGGCACCGCGCACCACGTCGCCCGCGGTGACATAGCCGCGCTCCTTGGCGACCTTCCACAGCACCGGCATCACCGCGAACACGAAGGGATAGACGATGATGGTGTAGGGCAGCGCGAAGAAGCCATAGGCGCCGACCGCGTAGACCAGCGCCGGAACGGCGATCACGGTATAGGCGGTGTAGAAATCGCCGCCGACCAGAAACCAGGTGATCCAGGTCCCGAACTTGCGGCCGCCGAGGCCCCACTCGTCGAGATGGGCGAGCGTCTCCGGCTTGCGCCATCGCGAGGCGACGAAGCCCATGCCGGTGACGAGGATGAAGAGGGCGAGGAATACGGCGAACGCCGCGCTATCGACATTAGCCAGCACGACGCACGCTCCTGTAGACGATCCAGGTGAGGAGCGAGGTCAGCGGCACCCAGGCGAGCTGGTACCAGTAGAAGAACGGAAAGCCGAACAGATGCGGCTCCCGGATATTGTAGAACGGCACGATCATCAGTCCGATGAACGGCAGCAGCAGCAACAGACGTATCACGCGCTCCTCCCCTATGAGTGAAGTCGACGCGCCTTTTCGTGGACGCGACTTGAGCGCGATATAACTGACAATGACGGCCAGCCCTCCCCCTACCTTGGCTCGGCCAGACCCCCATACTTTCGTATCGGCGGCAACTTCGGATCGCTTGCGTTCCGACTATTTCAGGATATATTCCCAGAAATAAGAGCGGAGAATTCCGGTGGCCGACACAGCGCAAAAGAGAGCGCTGCGAAATTACCGGGCCAGGCTGACCAAGCGCGGCATGGCGCGGTTCGAGGTGCTCGGGCTCGATACCGACCGCGAATTGATCCGCTCAATCGCCAAGCAGCTTGCCGAGGATGGGACCGAGGCCGAACGAATCCGATCTACATTGCGTCAAACGATGACAGCGGAACCCGCCAAGAAGGGCGGCATCCTTGCCGCGCTGCGACGCTCACCGCTCGTCGGGACAGACCTCGATGTCACGCGCGCGCGCGTAACGGGTCGCAAGGTTGACCTGTGACACGGTACCTCCTCGACACCAACATCATCAGCCATGTCACGAAACCGAGTCCGTCGCCGGTACTCCTGGCGTGGCTGGCAGACCAGAACGATGACGATCTGTTCGTCTCCTCCCTGACGATCGGAGAAATCCGGCGAGGCATCCTGGAAAAGCCGGCGGGACGAAAGCGAAATGCACTTGAAACCTGGTTCGCCGGACCTGAAGGACCACCACTGCTTTTCGCAGGTCGCGTGCTGGCTTTCGACGAGCAAGCTAGCCTGATCTGGGCGCGCCTCATGGCGCGTGGCACCGCCACCGGCAGGCGGCGGAGTGCGCTCGATATGATTATCGCCGCCGTGGCCGAGGCCAATGACTGCGTTGTTGCGACGGACAACGAAAAGGACTTCGCAGGATTGAAATTCGTCAATCCGCTGCGCAATCGCGAGGCGCGCTAGCACAGACAGCTGAGCTGCAGATGGAGTCTGATTTAGCTTGAAGGAAATAGATCGAACAGGAACTGGCTCATGGTGTTCATTCTCTCGGATGACGGGCGCGACGACGAATATCCCGAAGCAGAACGTGCATTCGAGCGGTACGAAACCTATCTCGCCGAAAACCAGGCGGTGTTCCCACCTCGCGCCTACGCGCTCGCAACCTCCGACTGGTTCTACCATACGAGCGATCACCGCTGTCCGCACGATGCCTGGCTAGAGTCGTTGCAAGTATTGGAAAGACCCGGCTCCCAACTTCGTCAACGATCCTGTTCGATCGCGCTTCGCCTACTCGGCGCCTACAAAGATGGGCACATCGAGATTACGTATCCGACGGTGTAGCCTACTCACTCCAGGAGCTCTCGCCAGATGCGCCATCGCACGCTGATTGGCGCTACGACGAGTTTCGTATCTCGGATCGCGGTCACTTGATTCACGAGATTGAGTGGGCCTACCGCGCCCAATGCAAAGCGTTCGTATGGGTGATCGAAGCCGATGATATCGACTTCCGATGGATACCGATGCAGGGGGCCAACGGAAACTAGGAGGTCGGAACCTACTGCCTGCGGCGCTCGTTCGACGCCGCCGGCTTCGGCGGCTCGGGCGGCGGGGCTGCTTGCGATGAGTTGCTGGCGCCGAACAGGACGCGGGTCGGGTTGCGGTCGAAATTGTTCACGGCGCGGCTGATGTCGCCGAGGGTGCGGCGGCCGTCGCTCATCAGCGCGCCGGAGCGCTTGTCGAAGTCCTCGGCCAGTTCGCGGATCGACTTGACCGCCTGGAACAGCTCGCCGCCGTCCTTGCCGCCGGCGAGCGTGTTGAGGCCGAGCATGAGACTGTCGGCCTTGAGCATGACACCGTCGACCTTGGCCATCATGCCGTCGATCTTCTCGGAGTTGCGGGCGAGCGAGTTGGTGAAGGTCTCCAAATTCTTCAGCGAGTTCTTCACCGATTCCTGATTGTCGGCGACGATCTTGTTGATGTTCTGCAGCGTGCCGCGGATCGCCTCGGTGACGTCCTGGAGCTTGTTGGGATCCGCCGTCAGCGTCGGGATGCCATCCTGGTCGAGCGGCGGTGCGGCCGCGGCCTCGTCGCCGCCCTTGAGCGAGATTGCGGCGACCCCCGTGAGGCCCTGGAATTCGAGGCCGACCAGCGTGTCCTTGCGGATCGGGGCGTTGTTCTCGATCATGGCGAGTGCGACAACCCGCCGCGGGTTGTCCAGCTTCACCGAGACCACCTCACCCACCCTGATACCGTTGAAGTTGACGCTGCCGCCGTTGCGCAGGCCCGCCGCCGGGCCCTCGAACACGACGCGTAGGGGGGTGCGCTGCTTGGTGGTGTGCAGCGATTGAAACCACAGCACGAAGCCGATCGCGGCGGCGATCACCGCCAGTGTGAACGACCCGATCAATACGTAATTCGCCCGCGTTTCCATCAGGTGCTCCGGCTAATCAACCCAGCTCTTAACCCATGACCGCGCGGGCGCGCTTGCCATGGAAATACTGCCTCAGCCAGGGATGCTGCGAGGCCTGCATGTCGGCGATCGACCCTGCCGCAATGATCTTACCGTTCCCTAAAACGGCGATGCGGTCACATGCTGTGTAAAGGCTGTCGAGGTCGTGGGTTACCATGAAAACTGTCAGCCCCAAAGTGCGCTGGAGCGTCCGGACCAGCTCGTCGAAGTCGCCGGCGCCGATCGGGTCGAGACCGGAGGTCGGCTCGTCCAGGAAGACGAGATCCGGATCGAGCGACAGCGCACGGGCGAGCGCCACGCGCTTGATCATGCCGCCGGAGAGCTCGGACGGGAAGCGCTCGGCAACTTCCGGCTTGAGACCGACCATGGTCAGCTTGGCCATGGTGATCTCGTCCATCAGCCGCTGCGAGACGCGCAGATATTCGCGCATCGGAAACTGGATGTTCTGCCTCACGGTCAGCGAGGAGAACAGCGCGCCCTGCTGAAACAGCACGCCCCAGCGCCGCTCCACATTTCGCCGTTGCGACGTGCTGGAGGAATCGAGGTCGACGCCGAACACCTCGATGGAGCCTGCGACCTTCGGCACGAGGCCGATGATGGTGCGCGTCAGCACTGATTTGCCGGCGCCGGATGGGCCGACAAAGCCGAGGATCTCGCCGCGCTTGACGTCGAGGTTGAGGCCGTCGAGCACGCGCGTCGCACCGAACTGCACGGTGATGTCGCGGACGCGGATGATGGGATTTTGGATCTCGCCTGCCATCGTCACATCCCGATCGAGGCGAAGAAGATGGCGAACACGCCGTCCATCACGATGACGAAGAAGATGCCCTTCACCACCGACGCCGTGGTGTGCTGTCCCAGCGATTCCGCGCTGCCCTGCACGGCGAGCCCTTCGACGCAGGCGACGATGCCGATCACGGCGGCCATCACCGGTGCCTTGACGATGCCGACGATGAAATGATCGATCGAGATGGCGTCGCGCAGCCGCAACAGGAAGGCCTCCGGCTCGACGCCGCCATAAAGCCAGGCGACGAGCCCGCCGCCATAGAGCGCGGCCATCGCGCCGAGGAAAGCGAGAATCGGGAGCGCAATCACGAGCGCCATCATGCGCGGCAGCACCAGGACCTCGATCGGGTCGAACCCCATGGTGCGCAGCGCGTCGATCTCCTCGCGCATCTTCATCGAGCCGAGCTCGGCGGTGTAGGCGCTGCCCGAACGGCCCGCCACCATGATCGCGACCAAGAGCACACCGATCTCGCGCAGCACCAGCACGCCGAGCATGTCGACAACGAAGATGTCGGCGCCGAACCTGCGGAAATGAAAAATACCCTGCTGCGCGATGATGCAGCCGATCAGGAAGGTGATCAGCACGATGATCGGCACCGCGCGCCAGCAGACCTGCTCCAGGTGGTGCACGGTCGAAGTCAGGCGGAGCGAGCGCGGATGGATCAAGACGCGAAAGCCTGCCGCGAGCACCGCGCCGAGCATGTCGACGAGGCCCGCCACGGTGCCGGCAAGACCTGCCACGGTCCGGCCGATCTGCTCCAGCATGCCGGTGATGGTGATCGGGCTGCTGTCGACCACGGGGGTCGCCCTGACCCGCCGCACCTCGTCGACGAGGCTGGAATAATTGGCGGAGAGCCCCGCGATCTGCGCCTCGACCGCTCCTTGCGTCAGGCTGCGGCGCAGCCGCTCGATCAGCCAGGCGCCGAAGGTGTCGAGCTTGCCGACCTCGGAAACGTCGATGAAGATGCTTTGGGGGCCGCCGGCGAGCTTCTCGGCGTCCGCCACCATCCGCTCCAGGACCGGCGCGAAGCTCGCGGTCCATGTTCCGGTGGCGCAGAGTGCCAGCGCATTGCCCTTGGCAATCCGCTCCAGCTTCGGATCGCCACTCAAGATGTCCGCTCCCGTGCCGAGGCGCAGGAAACGGATAGAATCGGATGGTTGCGCACGCGCCCTTACCTAGAGAAGGTATCCCCAACTGCCCATTGTTAGTTGCTAGAGGTAACTAGCAGGTTCAGATTTCGCCAGAGTTCAAAATGACTTCCATGAAATTTGCCTCCCTGGCGGCGCGAATCGAGCGCTTCCCCATCGCCGGCAGCTTTACCATCAGCCGGGGGGCCAAGACCGAGGCCGTGACGGTCGTGGCGGAGGTCAGCCAGGGCGGTCTGACCGGCCGCGGCGAGTGCGTGCCCTATCCCCGCTATGGCGAGACGCCTGAGGCGACGCTGGCCGCCATCGAGGCCATGCAGGACGCGGTGGCCGCTGGGCTGACCCGGGAGGCCCTCCAGGCCGCCATGCCGCCCGGTGCGGCCCGCAACGCGCTGGATTGCGCCCTGATTGACCTCGAGGCCAAGACTGGCGGCCTGCGGGCCTGGAACCTGCTGAGCCGCCCTAGGCCCCGCGAACGCACCACCGCCTACACCATCTCGCTCGGCACCCCCGAGACCATGGCCGCGGCGACCGCCAAGGCCGCGCACCGGCCGCTGCTCAAGATCAAGCTCGGCGGCGACGGCGATCCGGCGCGGATCGCGGCCGTGCGCAAGGCCGCCCCCGGGGCCGAGCTGATCGTCGACGCCAACGAGGCCTGGACCGAGGCCAATCTGGAGCACAATCTTGCCGCCTGCGCCGCCGCCGGCGTCACCCTCGTGGAGCAGCCGCTGCCATCAGGCAAGGACGAGGCGCTGGCACGAATCAAGCGCCCGCTCGCGGTCTGCGCCGACGAGAGCGTGCACGACCGCTCGTCGCTCGCGCCGCTGCGCGCACGCTACGACGCCGTGAACATCAAGCTCGACAAGACCGGCGGCCTCACCGAGGCGCTGGCCATGGCCGATGCCGCGCAAGCGCTCGGCTTCGAGATCATGATCGGCTGCATGGTCGCGACCTCGCTGTCGATGGCACCTGCGATGCTGGTGACGCCGCAGGCGCGCTTCGTCGATCTCGACGGCCCGCTGCTGCTGGCGCGCGATCGCGATCACGGCTTGCGTTACGACGAAAGCCTGGTCTATCCGCCGGACGCCTCGCTGTGGGGATGAGGCTTGAGCCGGTGCCGCGCCGACCAGATCACGAGCGCACCGGCAGCGGCCATCGCGGCCATGACGTAGTACAGGCCGTCGCCGATATGGGCGTAGATCGCGCCTGACGCGATCGAGGTCGTTGCGCCCAATAGACCGTTGCACGCGGCGTAATAGCCCTGCCCCCGCGCGATCTGATGCGGCGGCACGCGCTGCACCAGGAGATTCATGGTGCCGACGATGGTCATGCCGAAGCTGAGACCATGGCCGAGTTGCACGATCGCGAGCAGCGCCAGCGGCGGCTCGTTGGCGGTGACGATCCAGCGCACCACGGCGCTTAGCCCCCCGATCGCCATCATCGTGGAGGCATGCAGCGAGAAGCGCGGCGACAGCGCGAACACGACGATCTCGGCGATCACGCCCAGCGTCCACAGCCCCGCGATCGTCAGCCCACTGATCCCATGGAGCTGCCAGTTGATGGCCGAGAAGGTGTAATAGGCGACGTGGCTGCCCTGGATCAGCGCGGCCGAGGCGATGATGGCCCAGAAGCCGGCATCGCGCAGCAGCGCCTTGCCGGCATGCGTCTCGGCGGCCTTGCGCCTGACATCGTCGAGCGGCTGAAGCAGCAGACTGGCCAGAACCGCAATGACGGCCCATGCGACGATGACCCAGATCAGGTCGCGCGGTGCGATGCTGTCGACGAGATAGCCGCAGGCGAGCGAGCCGGCGGCAAACGCCGCCGAGCCCCACAGCCGCAACGGCCCGTAATCAAGCCCATAGCGGGCAACGCCGCGCAGCGCATAGGCATCGGTCAGCGGCGTCGTCGGCGTCCACATCACGCAGGTCAGCGCATAGATCAGGAACAGCGCCAGCGGCTGCTGCTGCAAGCCGACCGCGGTAAAACCGATCGCCGTCGCCAGCACCGACACCATCATGGCGGCGCGAATGGCCTGGCGCTTTTCGGCAAAGGCGGTCACTTGCGGCAGCGTAGTAAAGCGCGTGATCGCCGGCAGTGCGTTGATGAGCCCGATCCAGGCCGGGTCGATGCCGATCGCCTTCAGCCACACCGGGAAGAACGGCAGATGCGTGCCCGAGACCGCGAACACCGCCGAATAGAACAGGGCAAGACTCACGGCGAATCGCCGCTTCTTCGCTGCCGCGATGGGGATTTGTGATTCGGACTGCATCAAACCAATTGCGATTCGGTCGATATCGTGGTGATCGTTACAGTAACGCGCGGTGATTTGCGCGACGAGATTGTCATGGCCAACGAAGCATTCGCCCTCTCGCCCATGTCTGCCCGCGCGGCCGAGCCGAACGAGCAGGATTACGACGCGATCCGCGAAGCCTTCATGGAGACCGCGCGCGGCCGCTGGTTCCTCGGCGAATACGCCAAGCGCAACCGCAACGCCGACACGCGCATGGTGCTCGATGCGGTCGCGAAGATCGAAGAAACCCTCGCAGCACAGCGACAACCCGTCGTCGAGGACCGCCTGCCCGAGGCGCTGATCGAGATCCGACGCGCCATCCGCGAGGCCGAGACGATCGCAATCGCGGCGTTCGATCCCGCGGCGTTCGAGGCGAGCCTTGCGCCGATTCCGCGCGGGGTGCGCATCATCAAGGAGATCTCCTGGCGCTGGCGCGAGATCGGCGCCGACGGGCGAATCTGCGACCTCATTGATTCGCAGCTCGCCTCGATCGAGGCCGCCTGCGGACAGATCTCAACCATCGACCCCCGCGTCGAGCTCAAGGCCGCCTTCGATCTGCTGAAGGATCGCGTGGAGCAGCTTGACGGCGACGCAACGCCGCAGGCCGCGCCGGCTCCCAGGCAGGAGGCACCGTCGTCCGCGGCGGACGTGGCGCCTGCGGAGGTGGCACCTGGCGCGATCGCGAGCGAAGCCCCCGTGGCTTTTGCGGAGACGCCGCACGACATCGCCGCAGCTCCCGAGGTCGAAACAGCTGGCGTCACTGATACTTCCGCCGTTGCCGAGCAGGCAATCGCGCCCGAGATCGTCGCCGAAAGTCAGGCAGCAGTTGAAGAAGCTGCACTTGCAGAAGCGGCGCATGAAGACGTCGCTTTTGAAGAGCCGGCCGCCGAGCCCGCCGCCCTCGTGGAGGTGAGCGACGAGTTCGCACTCGATGCCGCCGCGGAAGCCGAGGATGAAGCCATCCTCGAGGCCATCGCGCTAGAGATGGCCGCGCCCGATCCGGAGTTCGACGAGATCATCGAGCCGGTGGAGTTGGCCGCCGCCGCGCCGGAACCGATGGCCGCGGAGATCGCAGCTCCGATTGCCGCCGAGATCCCGGAGCCGATCGGACCGGAGCCGGTCGTCGCAGCGGTCGCGGAAGAGTCCGCCGCGGACGCGCCGATCGCGATGGACTCGCTCGCGCGCCTCACCGACGCCATTGCGGAAGCCGCTGCCGAAGTGATGGAGCAGCCGGCCCCGACCATGGCGGCCACGGCAACATTCGCCGCGGCACCGAGCGCGACGCTGCCGATGCCCTCGCCCTTATCCACGTCCTTGCCCGAGCCCTCGCTCGGCGCCACCATCCTCGCCAGCGGCATCCTGCAAAAACCCCGCGCCGCCGCCAACGACGCGCTCGCGCCGATCCGCCGCATGACCCAGGCCGAGAAGATCGCGTTCTTCTCGTGAGAGCGCACGCTCTCGTCACATCGTCATTGCGAGCGTAGCGAAGCAATCCAGAATCCCTCCGCGGAAAGACTCTGGATTGCTTCGCTACGCTCGCGGCTAGTCGCGCGCCCCCTCGTCACCCGCAATTCCAGATCGGCCCGATCGGCGTCCGCGTCCAGCATGGACCGAAACTGCCGCCATTGTAGCGGCCGCCGCCGAAGCCGGGGCGGCCGAAATAGTGCCACTCGCCATCCCAACGGTAATACTGAGGGACCGGGTCGATGTACCAGTGGCGCCGGTCGGCGCGCGACAGGCGACGCATCGCGTCCTTCTGCTTGTAGAGCGGAATGCTGTTGCTTAGCGGCTGGCGATAGCCCGGCAGGAAGCCGTAGCCGCGCCAGACCGGCTTGGGACGCTTCTGAACGGGCTCGGCGGGTGCGACTGCGGGCAGCAGAGACAGGATGACAGCAACGAATAGACACACAATGCGCGACATGAATCGACAATAGTCGATCGATTGCGCGGAGGCCATCCTCCCAATCGATCTCCAGCCATAGCAGGTTCCAAGCGTGATTCAGATCACGCAACTTACCATCGTGATAGGGATCACGGACGCCGGACTCGAACGCGGTCAGGCTTGCTCGCAACCAATCTCGCATCGAGATGAGTGGCAAAGGAGCACGCCATGTTCCGCCTAAAGCCCTTCCTGATGACTGCCGGCCTCTTGGGAAGCCTGTTCGGCTTCGCTTGCGGGCCCGTTTCCGCGCAAGTCGCCCCGGCCCAGCCGGCTCCCACTGCGCTGCAAGGCCCGGAGCAGCGGGTGGCGCTGGTGATCGGTAATGCGAACTACCAGAACGCGCCGCAACTTGCGAACCCCGACGATGACGCGCAATCGATGGCGCAGTTCCTGAACTCGGCCGGTTTCGAAGTGGTCGCCGCGACCGACCTCACCCAGAACGACATGCTGCGCGTGGTACAGGACTTTTCCGCCAAGGTCGCTTCGCGCGGTCCGAACACGGTGGCGATGGTCTATTACGCCGGTCACGGCGTGCAGCTCGCCGGCGAGAACTATCTCGTTCCCGTCGACGCCAAGGTGTCGAGCCCGACCGAGCTCGTCAACAACTCGGTGCGTCTGGTCGACGTGATGTCGACGCTGGAGACGATCCCGAGCCGCATGCGCATCGTCATCCTCGATGCCTGCCGCAACAACCCGTTCCCTCAAGTCAACGATGCCGGCCGCGGCTTGGCCATTGTCGATGCGCCGAACGGCTCGATCGTCGGCTACTCGACCGCGCCGGGCGCCGAAGCGCTCGACGGCACCAGCGGCCACAGCCCCTACACCCAGGCGTTCCTGAACGTCGCGCGCGAGCCCAACGTGCCGATCGAGCAGCTGTTCAAGCGCGTGCGCCTGCAGGTGAACCAGACCACCAGCGGTGCGCAGATTCCGTGGGAGAGCTCGTCGCTGACCTCGGACTTCACCTTCTTCGGCGACACCGCCGTTGCCGCCAATCGGCCGCCGGTAAAAGCGCCGGTGGTGCAGATGGCCTCCAACCTGCCGAGCCGCTCGACCCACCAGGCCTATGACTACGTCGTGTCCGAGGGCCGGCCGGAATATTATCAGGAGTTCATCCAGATGTACCCGCACGACCCGCTGTGCGACCACATCCGCTGGCTGCTCAACAACCTCCTGCTCACGCAGGCCTGGCACAAGGCCGTGCTCGCGAACTCGCCGCTCGGCTACAAGAGCTTCTATGACAGCTACAGCAACAGCCCCTATGCGCAAGTCGCGCTGAAGCTGCAGGCGCAGCCGAAGCAGATCCCGTTGATGCAGGCGACCAAGTTCCTGGCGCCACAGAACATCGCCCCGACGCTGAAGATCGGCAGTCTCGGCCAGCCCAAATACATGCCGCTGATGCAGCAGGGCAATGGCGGCGCGCAAGTGAACGGCAATCTGCCGGTCGTGCAGAAGCCGGTCGACGGCAACGTCATCGGCAAGCTCGGCAATGGTGGCCAGATCGTCAACCTGCCCTCAGGCAACAACCAGCCGAACGGCACGCCGTCGCAGACCCCGGGCAAGATCGTCACCCTGCCCGCGCCGACCAACACGACGACCAACACCACTGGCGGCAGCGGCAAGATCGTGACGCTGCCGGTGACCAACACGACGCCGAATGCCGGCAACGCCAACGGCAAGCCGGGCAAGATCGTGAGCATGCCGGTGAATATCGGCAAGGGTGGCTCGAATGTCGATGTGAGGCCCGTTCAGACCCAGAACCACCCGATCCGCATCAACAACGGCAACCCCGGTATCGTGAAGCTCAACAACAATCCGGTGAACAAGGTGCAGGTCCAGAACAAGGTGCAGACCAACCGTCCGCAGCTCAACACGACGCCGAACCGCATGGTCACCAGCGGCAACAACTTCCGGCAGTCGATGAACCAGGCGCCGAGCATGGGCGGCGACGGTAATCGTCGCGGCGGCTTCATGCACTGATCGCGATCAGCCACACACGACAAAGGGGC
Organism: Bradyrhizobium genosp. SA-3; assembly: GCF_004212635.1. Classification (GTDB taxonomy): domain Bacteria; phylum Pseudomonadota; class Alphaproteobacteria; order Rhizobiales; family Xanthobacteraceae; genus Bradyrhizobium. The sequence goes on from NZ_PSRT01000085.1 coordinate 17,125, forward strand.
AGAGCGGCAACGCTCTGCCCTTTCTGCGGGTGAGGGAATCAAACTGGACGAGATCGGATACGTTAGGCCGGGCAAGCGGTCCACCTCTCCCGAAAGGAGAGGTCGGATCGCATCGACAGATGCGATCCGGGTGAGGGGTTACAGTCTCACTGTGCGCCGCGGCCCCTCACCCGGATTGCTGCGCAATCCGACCTCTCCCCGCTGGGGAGAGGTGGACCGAGCCCAGTCGCTAGCACTGCTCAATTGCAATCAAGCCACCAGCTCGGCGAACAAGTCCGCGTCGACATTGCCGCCGGAGAGCACGATGACGACGTTCTTGCCGGCCACATCAAGCCGACCCGCGAGCAGCGCGGCAAGGCCCACGGCGCCGCCCGGCTCCACTACGAGCTTCAGCTCGCGATAGGCGAAGGCCACCGCCGCACCGACTTCGGCATCCGACGCCGTGACGCCGCGCGCGAGTAGCTTGCTGTTGATCGCAAACGTCATCTCGCCTGGCATCAGGGCCATCAGCGCATCGCAGATGGTGCGGCCCGCCGGCGGATGCGGCTCACGATGGCCGGCGGTCAGCGAAATGCCGTGATCGTCGAAAGCCTCGGGCTCGGCGACCACGATTTCGGCTAGCGGATAGCGCGCCTTCACCGCCGTTGCGACGCCGGCGATCAGGCCACCGCCGGAGGCCGGCGCCACCACGATATCGGGGGCAAGGCCGAGGCCCGCCATGTCCTCCGCGATCTCGCGGCCGGCAGTGCCCTGCCCCGCAATCACGAAGGGATCGTCATACGGCTTGACCAGCGTCGCGCCGCGCTTCTCGGCGATGCCGCGCGAGATCGCCTCGCGGTCGTCGCGATCGCGATCGTACAGCACGACCTCTGCGCCGTAGGATTTGGTGCGCTCGCGCTTGGACAGCGGCGCATCCGCCGGCATCACGATCGTCGCCTGCATGTCGAGGATTTTTGCCGCGGCCGCCACGCCCTGGGCGTGGTTGCCCGAGGAGAACGCGACGACGCCGCCGGCGCGCTTGTCCTGCGGAATCGAGAACACCTTGTTGAAGGCGCCGCGGAACTTGAAGGAGCCGGTGCGCTGGAGCATTTCCGGCTTCAGGAAGACCTTTGCGCCGACGCGCTCGTTGAGCACGGGAAAAGACAACAGCGGGGTGCGGATGGCGTAAGGCGCGATCACGCGCGCTGCGGCGTCGATGTCGGCGGGGCCGACCGGGAGGAGCTGTTCGGTCATGGCCGACTTTATCGCGGCCGACGAGCCGCGGGCAAGACACCTCCCCGCGAGGATTTTCCCCGTCAGGCGACGAAGCGTGGCTGTTCCGCCCCGTTCCGGCCGGGCAGTACCGCGCCGACCGCTTCGATGCTAGCCACGAAAGCCCTGGCCGAAGCCTCCCAGGTGTAATTGGCGGCGAACGCGACGCAGTCCTGCCGGGAGATGTCGAGCGCGGCGAAACAGGCGCTGCGCAGATCGTGATCGAGAACGCCGACCGGCGCATTGCCGATCACGTCGCGGGGACCCTTCACCGGGAAGGCCGCCACCGGCAGGCCGCTCGCGAGCGCTTCCAGTAGGACCAGGCCGAACGTGTCGGTCTTGCTCGGGAACACGAAGACGTCGGCCGCAGCATAGATTTCCGCCAGCGCCTCGCCGTGCTTCTCGCCGAGGAAGATCGCATCGGGATAGGCCGCTTCGAGCGCAGCGCGCGCCGGACCGTCACCGACGATCACCTTGGTGCCGGGCAGGTCGAGATCGAGAAAGGCCTCGAGATTCTTCTCCACCGCGACCCGGCCGACCGACAGGAACACCGGCGCCGGCAGACAGAGGTCGATCGCGCGCGGGTGGAACAAATGGGTGTCGACGCCGCGCGGCCACAGCACGACATTGTCGAAGCCGCGCTCGCCGAGCTCGCGGGCGAGCGCAGGCGTTGCCGCCATCACGGCACGGCTGGGCGCATGGAAGCGGCGCAGCGCGCGCCAGATCAGCGAGCCCGGCACCGGCACGCGGGCACGGACATATTCCGGAAAGCGGGTGTGGAAGCTGGTCGTGAACGGCAGCTTGCGCTGGCGGCAATAGCGGCGGACCATCAGGCCGATCGGCCCCTCCGTCGCAATGTGGATGCTGTCCGGGCGCGCCTCCTCGATCAGCTTTGCAATTCGCGCCGGACGCGGCATGGCGAGGCGCACATCGCGATAACTCGGCATCGCAAAGGTGCGGAACGATTGCGGCGTCAGGAACGTGAACGCGACGCCGAGCCCATCGGCAGCATCAGCGAGCTTGGTCAGCGTCCGAACCACACCGTTGACTTGCGGGTGCCAGGCGTCGGTCGCGACCAGGATGCGCATCAGGCAGCTCTCATCAGGCAGCTCTTGCCGCGACCTGCGGAACTTGTGCGGGCTTCTGCAAATGATCCGCCCAGGTGATGATCTCGAAATGGCCGTCGTCGTGCTCGACGAGGGCCGTGCAGCTCTCGACCCAGTCGCCGCAATTCATGTAGCGGATGCCGGCCTCGTCGCGGATCACGGCATAGTGGATGTGGCCGCAGATCACGCCGTCGGCCTCATGGCGCCGCGCTTCGGCGGCGAGCGCCTGCTCGAACGCACCTATATAGTTGACGGCGTTCTTGACCTTCTGCTTGGCCCATTGCGACAGCGACCAATAGGGCACGCCGAACAGGCGGCGGAAGAAATTGACCAAACGATTCATCTGGATCGCGAAGTCGTAGGCCTTGTCGCCAAGATGGGCGAGCCAGCGCGCGTTCTGCACCACGAGGTCGAAGATGTCGCCGTGGATGACGAGATAGCGCTTGCCGTCGACGCCGGTATGGACGGTGTTCTCGACCACGTCGATGCCGCCGAAATGTGTGCCGTAATAATTGCGCAGGAACTCGTCGTGATTGCCGGGAATGTAGACGATTTTGGCGCCCTTGCGCGCCTTGCGCAGCAGCTTCTGGACCAGGTCGTTGTGCGATTGCGGCCAGTGCCAGCTCGATTTCAGCGCCCAGCCGTCGACGATGTCGCCGACGAGATAGATGGTGTCGGCATCGTGGTAGCGCAGGAAGTCGAGCAGAAGGTCGGCTTGAGAACCGCGGGCTCCGAGATGGACGTCGGAGATGAACAACGTGCGAAAGCGCCGCTCCGGGCTTTCATCACTCACATCGTAGCTTCCCATGCGCCAGCCTGTAACAATGTCCCGTGACAGGGGGATGACCGATTGAACCTTTGAGGCACCTTCAAATACGAATCACGCCTTGCCTCGCCCTCCCCGCGAATATCAGTCGCATGCGACAATCAGGCGACATGGCGCCGCAGCGGCCTCCCGCCCAAGACCAGATTCCCGCTGGAACCCACGAGGCAAGTGCACTCCCTCTCCCGCTTGCGGGAGAGGGTTGGGGTGAGGGTGCCTCCTCAAGCGATGACCCCCGAGTGGAGAGAGCGCTCACCCGCGCCTTTCGGCGCGACCTCTCCCGCAAGCGGGAGAGGTTGAGCGAGCCCGCGTCAGTAGAACTTGTGGAAATGATGGATCGGCCCGTGGCCATGCCCGACGCTGAAGCGGTCGGCGGCTCCGATCGCGGCGCTGATCCAGGCTTTGGCATTGCGCACCGCTTGCTCGAGATCCTCGCCCCTGGCAAGCCCCGCCGCGACCGCCGACGACAGCGAGCAGCCAGTGCCATGGGTGTTCTTGGTAGCGAGGCGCGGCGCAGCGAGCGCGATGGTGTTGTCGGCATCGACCAGATAGTCGATGCTCTCGGCGCCCTCGCCATGCCCGCCCTTGACCAGGACTGCGCGGCAGCCGAGCGCCAGCAGGCGGCGCCCCTGGCTTTCGATCTCGGCCTCGCTTTCGGCCACCGGCGCGTCGAGCAGCGCGGCGGCCTCGGGCAGGTTCGGCGTGATCACCGAGGCCAGCGGTATCAGTCTCGTGCGCAACGCTTCGACGGCCTCGGAGGCCAGCAGCCGGTCGCCTGACGTTGCCACCATCACGGGATCGAGCACCACGTGCCGGGGCGCCCAGCGCGACAGCGCGGCCGCGATCGCCTCGATGCTGGCGGCCTGGGCCACCATGCCGATCTTCACAGCCCCAACATCGAGATCGGAAAACACCGCATCGATCTGTGCGGTGACGAACTCCGCCGGCACCGCGTGAATGCCGGTGACGCCGCGCGTGTTCTGCGCCGTCAGCGCCGTGATGGCGGAGGCGCCATAGACGCCGAGCGCGGCAAAAGTCTTCAGGTCCGCCTGGATGCCGGCGCCGCCGCTCGAATCGGAGCCGGCGATGGTGAGCGCGACCGGGGTCGTCATCGCGGGATGCATTTGCTTGAGGACACCGCCATGGCCTCTCCTAGCGCGACCGTGGAACAGCAGCAAGCGCCACGGCCCGCCGCCATGATTCGCGGCGGCCCGTCGCGCCCGCAACCGGCGCGGCATCGCGCCCGCAATCGTGCCGGCCTGAAAAATCGAGCCTCGCCATAGCCTTGATAACCTGCCCTTGGCGTCCACACCGATGAGTGAGACGTTAGGTGGTAGAATCGTCCAGCGACACCATTCGCGCGAGCCGCCGGCTCGCACGTCTTCCCGGGGTGGAATTATGTGGGCCTATTTTGAACGTCTCCTCGACCCCTCGATGCTGTCGCCGCACGGCATCTGCCTGTTGTGGGAACCCGAACTGATTTGGCTCCATGTCGTTTCCGACGCCTGCATCGCTGCCGCCTATTTTCCGATCCCGTTTGCCCTCGCGATCCTCGTCACCAAGCGGCGCGACCTCAAATTCGGCTGGGTCTACTGGGCGTTCGCAATCTTCATCATGGCGTGCGGCCTGACCCATGTGCTGTCGATCTACACGCTCTGGGTCCCGATCTATGGCATCGAGGGCCTCGTCAAGGCGACCACAGCGGTCGCGTCCGTGGTGACGGCCGCTGCGCTCTGGCCGCTGCTGCCGAAGATCCTGACGATTCCCTCTCCGTTCGAGCTTCGGCAGGTCCAGGCCGCGCTCGAGGAGGAGGAAATCAAGAGCCGCGACGCGGCGCTCCTGCTCCAGCAGGTCGGGGAAGCCCAGCGCGCGATGCGCGACAGCGTGGCGCGCCTCACCGCAATCGTCGAGACCGCGGTCGACGGGGTCATCCTGTTCGATGCGCAGGATCGAATCCTACTGTTCAATCCGGCCTGCGAGCGCTTGTTCGGCTACCGGGCTGACGAGGTGATGGGCCGGCACATCGGCATGCTGATGCCCGAGGCAGCTGCTGCGTCCGACAGCCGCACGGGGCATTTCGCGACCGGCGGCGAGGCCATCGGCCTGCGCAAGGATGAATCGACCTTTCCGATGGACCTGTCGGTGGGCCAGGCGCGGCAGGACGGCGAATTGATCTTCGTCGGCATCATCCATGACCTCACCACGCGCAAGCTGACCGAGCAGCAGCTGCAGCAGGCGCAGAAGATGGAGACGGTCGGCCAGCTCTCTGGCGGCATCGCGCACGATTTCAACAATCTCTTGACCGTCATCATCGGCAACGCCGAGCACCTCAGCGAGCAGCTCAAGGCGAGGCCCGACCTCAAGCGGTTTGCCGACGACATCTGCCAATCGGGCGAACGGGGCGCCGAGCTGACGCAGCGCCTCCTCGCGTTCAGCCGCCGCCAATTGCTCCAGCCTCAGATGATCGATTGCCGCGGCCTGCTCGATTCCATGTTCAAACTGCTCAAGCGCACCTTGCGCGAAAATGTCGAGATCAGGACGAGCTCCGGGCCCGGCACGATCATGGCCTTTGCAGATCGCACCCAGCTCGAATCCGCCGTGCTGAACCTTGCGCTCAACGCACAGGATGCCATGCCATCCGGAGGACATCTGACACTGAGCACGGAGCTGGTTGCGATCGATGACGACTATCGTGTCCTTCACCCGGAAGTCGTATCCGGCACTTACGCGTTGATCTCGGTCACCGACGACGGCGAAGGCATGACGCCTGATGTCACCGCGCGCGCCTTCGAGCCGTTCTTCACCACCAAGGAGGTCGGCAAGGGCTCCGGCCTCGGCCTCAGCATGGTCTATGGCTTTGCCAAGCAATCCAATGGCCATGTCTCGATCTACAGCGAGACTGGCCTTGGGACGACGGTCCGGATCTACCTGCCGCGCGCTGATGCAGGGCAAACACATGCCGACCTTGCGGACGGCGAGGACACGGCACCCAGAGGATACGAGACCATACTGATCGCCGAGGACGATCCGTTCGTCCGCTCCTCCGCGATTCGCAGGGTGGAAGCTCTCGGATATCGCGTCGTCGCCGCGGTCAACGGCAAGGAGGCCTTGCAGCAGCTGCGCACCGATCCCGGCATCGACATGCTGTTCACCGATATCGTGATGCCCGGCGGCATGAGCGGCTGGGAGCTCGCCGATCAGGCGCGGCGGATTCGCCCGGGCCTGCCGGTCCTGTTCACCTCGGGCTACGCGCTGGAGACCCTGGTGGAGCAGGGCCGCGCGCATGCGCAGGCCATCGTGCTGACCAAGCCCTATCGCAAGGTCGAGCTTGCGCAGCGGCTCAGGGATGCATTCGCCGCGGCGGCCGTCGCCTCCTGAGCGGCTGACCGGCGTCTGGCGGCCGGCAAGTTCGCTTGCTAAATGCGGCCGGTTTTGGCCTATTAGCCGGCCAGATGTGCTTTCGGAGTGACCGCGATGGTTCCCTTTTTCGTCCAGATCAAATGCAAGCTCGGCCAGTCCTATGTGGTCGCCAATGCGCTTGCCGAAGCCGAGATCGCCTCCGAGATCTACTCCACCGCCGGTCAATACGACCTCCTGGTGAAGTTCTACGTCGACAAGGACACCGACATCGGCCACTTCGTGAACGAGAAGGTGCAGGTGCTGCCGGGCATCCAGGACACCCTCACCATCATCACGTTCAAGGCGTTCGGCACGGGCTAGCGCCGTCTTTATGTGAGATGAGTTCGGTAAAATCGATGCGAGCCAAGGGGTCACCTCTCCCGAAGGGAGAGGTCGGATCGCATCGATAGATGCGATCCGGGTGAGGGGTTACAGTCTCACTGAACGCCGCAGCCCCGGACATCCGATCAAGCTACACTAGCTGCCCTGCTTGCGCTTGGGCGGCGTCGGCCCGTCCACCGGCGGCAGCGATTTGACGTAGTCCGCCATCGCCGCGAGATCGGCATCCGGCAATTGCGAGGTGTTCTTGATGACGCGCGTCATCGCGCCGCCGGCGCTGTCGCCGTCGGGCAATTCGCCGGTCTTGAGGAAATAGGCAACATCCTTCGCGCTCCAGTCACCGAGGCGCTTCTGGGTGATGTTGGGGACCCACCCCTCGCCTTCCGGATTGGGCCCGCCGGCAAACCGCTCGCCGGAAATGATACCGCCAAGCGCGTTGCGCGGGCTGTGGCATTCGGCGCAATGGCCGAAACTGTTCACGAGATAGGCGCCGCGATTGAATTCCGGCGACTTCGCGGCGTCGGCGACGAAGGGCTTGTCGTCCAGAAATAAGAACTTCCAGATGCCGATGTTGCGCCGGATGTCGAAGGGAAAGCCGACGTCGTGGTCACGCACTTTGCCTGCAACGGCCGGCAGCGTTTTCAGATACGCAAAGAGATCGAGCACGTCCTCACGCCTGGCGTGCTGATAGGAAGTGTAGGGAAACGCCGGAAAGTAATGCTGCCCGGACGGCGAGACCCCGTGCATCACCGCATTGACGAAATCGGCATCCGTCCATTTGCCGATGCCGTCGGCCGGATCGGGCGAGATGTTCGGCGCGTAGAACGTTCCGAACGGCGACTTGATCGCGACGCCGCCACCAAGCCTGAGACGATCGGACTGGTTGGGAACGGCATGGCAGGACGCGCAGCCGCCGGCGTTGAACATCACCTCGCCATTGGCAAGATCAGGCGCATGGGGCGGCGGCGTGGTGCTCGCAGCCGCCACCACCGGCGCGCTGAGCCACCAATAGATGCACGTAGCGGCGATCGCGACGAGCAGCGCCACGAAAATTGTTCGTTGCAACATGCTGATCCATTCATTCGTTGCGGCGAACCTATGACCGATCTCCGTGCGGCTCCAACCACAAAGAATTTAGCCCGCCCTGGCCGGAAACGGGAATAAACTGAAATGCCGACTGTTGAAAGTTAGCCAGCCCGAACGGGTTTTGCAGGGAGAATGTCATGAACAAGACCGTCATCGCCATGTGCGCGCTCGGTGCCGTCGCTTTTGCAGGCCCGGCCTGCGCCGAAAAGCTGAAAGCAACGCTCGACGGCAAGTCCGAGGTACCCGCAACGACCACCAGCGGCACCGGAACGGCCGATCTGAATTACGATGCCGCCAGCAAGAAACTGTCCTGGACCGTCACCTATTCCGGGCTCTCTGGCCCTGCCACCGCGGCTCATTTCCATGGCCCGGCCGAGGCCGGCAAGAACGCCGGCGTTGCGGTCGCGATCCCGAATGCGGCCTCGAGCCCGGCCAAGGGCGAAGCGACGCTCACCGACGCGCAGGCCGCCGATCTGCTCGGCGGCAAGTACTACATCAACATCCACACGGCGGCGAACCCGGGCGGCGAGATCCGCGGCCAGGTGACGAAGTAAGCGCAAACGCTGCTTCGTCGCGGAAGGGCCGGACGCTGGGAGGGAGCGTCCGGCCTTTTCGATTCCACAGCAGTTGAACTTCGTAGCCCGGATGGAGCCAACGGGTCGGCGCGAAGCGCCGCCCGATGGCGCAATCCGGGAAGCCTGCGCGTGTGGATAGGTCTCCCCCGGATTTCGCTTTCGCTCCATCCGGGCTACGAGATCTACGACTCTGACCCCGCTCAAGCCGCGTTCAGCGCCTGCGCGAGGTCGGCGATCAGGTCCGACGGATTTTCGATCCCGATCGACAGCCGGATCGTGGAATCGAGGACACCGATTTTCCGGCGGATGTCGGCGGGAACGCCGGAATGGGTCATCGTCGCCGGCAGGCTGGCCAGCGATTCCGTTCCGCCGAGACTCACGGCGAGCTTGAAGATCTGGAGCGCATTGAGGAATTTGACGGCTGCTTCCTTGCCGCCGACGATATCGAACGAGAAGGTGGAGCCGGCGCCTGAGCATTGCTCCGCGAACACCCGTCCGGCTGGTGATGCGTCCTCGTGGTGACCGAGATAGTGGACTTTCGCCACCTTGGGGTGATCGCGCAAATAATCCGCGACGAGGCGCGCATTCACATCGGCCTTTTCCATGCGCAAGCTCAGCGTCTCGAGCGACCGGTTGATCATCCAGCAGGAATGCGGATCGAGCTGTGTGCCGATGGCGCCGCGCAGCGCCTTGATCCCCTTCATGAGCGCCTTCGAGCCGAGCGCGGCGCCCGCGATCAGGTCGGAATGACCGCCGACATATTTCGTGAGCGAGTACAAGGAAATATCTGCGCCGTGCTCGATCGGTCGCTGAAACACCGGTCCGAGCAGCGTATTGTCGCAGGCGATGATCGGCGTGTGTCCCTGAGCCTTTCCGATGACTTCGGCGACACGGCGCATCATCGCGATGTCGACCAGCCCGTTGGTCGGATTGGCGGGAGTTTCGATCAGGATCATCGACACCCGGCCCTTGCGCATGGCCTCCTCCGCGGCCTGCTTGACTGCCGCCTCGTCGATGCCATCGGCGAAGCCGACGGCGCCGATCGACAGACGCGCAAGCGTGTTCGTCAGCAGCGTTTCCGTCCCGCCATAGAGCGGCTGGGAGTGCAGAATGACGTCGCCGGGGCGCACGAAAGCCAGGATCGTGGTTGCGATGGCCGCCATGCCGGACGAGAACAGAGCGCAGCTCTCGGTGCGCTCGTAGATCGAGAGCCGATCCTCGACGATCTCGCTGTTGGGATGATTGAAGCGCGAATAGACCAGGCCTGCGCCCATCCCTTCCGGCGGCTCGCGCCGGCCGGCGACGTAGTCGAAGAAGTCCTGGCCGTCGTCGGCCGTCTTGAACACGAAGGTCGAGGTCAGGAACACCGGCGGCTTGATGGCGCCTTCCGACAGTTGCGGGTCATAGCCATAGGTCAGCATCAGCGTTTCCGGATGCAGCATATGGTTGCCGATGTGGGTCTTCGACGGGAACGGTTTTGCCATGGCCTATCTCGCTGTTGGTTCAGCTGCCTGCCGCGCGTTGGACCCCCCGACCTCGTGAGGCTGTCGGGAAGGAGATGTGCCGACTCGCATCAACGCCACGGCCGTTGGTGCAAAGATAGCTGCTCCGGCAGCGATCCGTCAGGCCTTGCGGACGGAATTTCTGCCGTGCTGCGACTCGCGGCCACGCAAAAAAGGCGGCTACTTTCGCAACCGCCGCTACTAATTCCGCGTCGCCCGGCTATTTCAACTTCAAGCGATAGGTTTCGTGACAATCGTTGCAGCGGTCGTTGATCGCGGTGTAGGCCGTCTTCAGCGTCGCGACATTGTGGATCTTGCCTTTGACGTCGGCGATCGCCTTCTGCACCGGAGGGATCTTGGAGTCGAAATCGGCCTTGTTCTGCCAGACCTTTTGCGAGGCGCCGTAGGTCGCGTTCACCACATCCTGCTTGGGATTGACCTCGAAGGTCTTGGCGATCTTGGCAACATCGGCTTCCAGATTGGCAATCGCCTCGTCGACGGCCTTCTGGTTGTAGGGGATGTCGCCCTTGGTCATCTTCTGAATGACCGAGTACAGGCTCTTGGCCTGCGAACGCATCAGATTGTCCTGATGAACGGCGATCTCCTGCTGCGCCGTCACGGCGCCCACACCCAGCAGCAGGGTACCCGCGACAATCATCGTTCGTCTCATCGGCTTGTGTCTCCGAGGCGGTTGGGGGAATTCGGCCATCATGAATAGAACCCCGCGCAGGGCGTTTATTCCCGCGCGGGAGGATCTGGGCCTAGAGACTGTGACGGCGGTGATGCTCGTTGATCGCGATCCACACCCGCTCGGGCGTTGCCGGCATGTCGATGTGGTCGATCTTGTATTCGCGCCAGAGCGCATCGACGATGGCGTTGACGACGGCCGGACAGGAGCCGATCGCGCCGGCCTCGCCGGCCCCCTTCACACCCAGCGGATTGGTCTTGCAGGGAACGTTGTTGGTCTCGAACACGAAGGCCGGCCCGTCCGCCGCGCGCGGCAGCGCGTAGTCCATGTAGGTCGCGGTGATGAGCTGGCCGTCGCTCGCGCCATAGACCACCTGCTCCATCAAGGCCTGGCCGATGCCCTGCATGGCGCCGCCATGCACCTGCCCCGCCAGCAGCAGCGGGTTGAGCGTCTTGCCGAAATCATCGACGATCACATAGTTGACGATCTTGATGATGCCGGTCGCCGGATCGAGCTCGACCTCCGCCAGATGCGTGCCGTTGGGATAGGTGCCGTCGGCGCTGGCGAAGGTGGCGCTGCCGTTCAGCTTCGACGGATCGGCGCCGGGCCGCTTGGCGAGGTCGGCGAAGGAGATCGAGCGATCGGTGCCGGCGATCCGGATCATGCCGTCGGTGATCTCGAGGTCGCCCGCGCTCGCTTCCAGCGCCTGCGCTGCGAACTCCTTCAGCTTCTTGCCGAGATCGCCCGCAGCACGCTCCACGCAGACGCCGCCGGTGGGAATCGAGGCCGAACCGCCGGTGCCGAGGCCCGTCGCGATCTCGTCGGTGTCGCCCTGTCGGATATGCACGCGCTCCGGCGGCAGGCCGAACTGTTCGGCGACGATCTGCGCATAGGCGGTCTGATGACCCTGCCCGCTCGATTGCGTGCCGATCAGGACGGTGACGTCGCCATTGGGATCGAGGCGGACATTGGCCGTCTCCTCACCCATCACGCCGCAGATCTCGACATAGCTCGCAAGGCCGATGCCGCGGATCACCCCCTGCTTCTTGGCCGCCTTGGCGCGCTTTCCAAACTCCTTCCATTCCGCGATCTCCATCGCGCGCTTCAGATGCGCGGCGAAGTCGCCGGAATCGTAGACCTTGCCGGTCGCGGTCTTGTAAGGCAGCGCCTTCGGCGGAATGAAATTCTTGCGGCGGATGGCATCCGGCGTCATGTCGAGTTTGCGCGCGCAGGCGTCGACGAGGCGTTCGATGACGTAGGCCGCCTCCGGCCGTCCGGCACCGCGATAGGCGTCGACCGGCACGCTGTGGGTGAAGATGGTGCGCACCCGGCAATGGAAGGCCTGGATGTCGTAGAGGCCCGGCAGCATGCCGGCGCCGCCATGCGGGATGTAGGGCCCGAAGGTCGACAGATACGCGCCCATGTCGCCCATCAGGTCGCAATCCATGGCGAGGAACTTGCCGTCCTCGGCCAGCGCCATCTTGGCGGTGGTGACGTTGTCGCGGCCCTGCGCGTCGCCCATGAAATGCTCGGAGCGATCGGCCGCCCACTTCACCGCCTTCTTCAGCTGTCGCGCCGCGACCGCCATCAGGGCGTATTCCCGGTACGGAAACAGTTTTGTGCCGAAACCGCCGCCGACGTCGGGGCAGATCACCCGCATCTTGTCGGTGGGGATATTGAGCACGTTCTGGCAGAGGATGTCGCGCAGGCGATGGCTGCCCTGGCTGCCGACCGTCAGCGTCAGATGGTCGCGCTTGGCGTCGTATTCGCACACCGCCGCGCGCGTCTCCATGAAGCTCGCGACCACGCGCGGATTGACGATGGAGATTTCGGCGACGGCATGCGCCTTGGCGAAGGCAGCTTCCGTCGCTTGCTTGTCGCCGATCGAGACGTCGAACAGCACGTTACCCGGCTTGTCCGGCCAGACCTGCGGGGCGTCTTTCTTGACTGCGTTGACGACGCCGGTCACCGCCGGCAGCGGGCTCCATTTGACATCGATCGCCTCGATCGCGTCACGAGCCTGATCGATGGTCTCGGCGACCACGAAGGCGACGGCATCGCCGACATGGCGCACCTCATCCTTGGCGAGGATCGGGTATGGCGGGCCGGTGAAGGGATCGGTCTCGAGATTGAACAGGCACGGCAAATTGCCGAGATCCTTGACGTCCTCGGCCGTTAGGATCAGCGCGACGCCGGGTAAGCCGCGGGCACGGCTCACATCGATGGTGTATTTGGCATGCGCGTGCGGCGAGCGCAGCATCAAGCAGCGGAGCGCGGCCTGCGGCGTGTAATCGTCGGTATAGCGGCCCTTGCCGCGGATGAGCGCGTCATCCTCCTTGCGCAGCACGCTTTGGCCAACGCCGAATTTGATGGGAGCCGCCATTTTGTCTTCCGTTCTCATGGTTGTTTTGGCGGCATATTGCCGTGGAAAAACTTGCAAGGCAAACGGGTTTAGGCACCCGGAGTCCGCGAAAGTTGTTCGCTGCCCTCGCCTGTTAGAGCGGATGGGCGCGAAAGGTCGCAGCTCGGTCATTTCCCCGTGAAGATCGGTCCGGCTATTGGCATGATAGTTGCCGAACTAACCCGCAGCACACTCCCATGAACAAGCGGCCGCGCTGACCGCCGCTTGCTCGCAAAGCGCATGTCCGCGTCTGATGCCTATCAGTCACATCCCACCACGGCTCCATAGATGCGTCGCCCTATCTCTAAGCGTATCGATGGCTCGTTGAGATGTGATGTAGTCGATCTCGCTACGCGTCAAGCCGATGTCCATCAGCTCCCTGTCACTGAGCTCCTGCAAAGTGACCCGTAAGCCCTGGCGCGGGCGCCGCCGCTGAAACGCTCGCCAACACTGCTTGAGCAGGCCTAAGACGTTTTGCGCCGAAGTGGCCGCTGGTCCAGCAATATCCTTTTCCAGTGCAATGGGGAGGTCGAGACGGAGCGCCGCGGCATCGCGCTCGGTCTCGGATGTGATGATCGTCTGATGAGGTGGCATCGGATGCTCCTGCTGTTGAGCCGGCAGGGAGCGTGGCCAAAGAAAAGGCCCCGTCCGATGCCGGCGGGGCCTGGTGGAAAAGATGTCGTCGTCGAATTCCTAGCGCGCGACTCCTCCCACGGCCCAGCCGAAGCGGGTCATGTGCATGAAGTTGACGGTGCGCACTGATTTGATCATGAGACGCTGGTACCACGGCAATCGCGTAAAATCAAGGGATGTGCCGATGTCTGTTGCATCCTAGAAGCGAGCCCTTCGCTCCGGCATTCGCATCTGGAAATTCGCCCAGCCGCGCCGCGACGACGAGCACCAGCAGCAGATTGGTTTTGCTTCCCCCGGCGCACATCCGGATGCAGTGCTTTAGCGAATGTCACGGTGAGCTAACGCACTTCCGAGTATTTCGGCGTCTTGCCACTTATTGGAGGACTTGCCACGCGGGTTTCGTTCGGCAAGACTGCTCGCATTTCAAGTACTTGTTTTGAAGGGGTGCCCTCATGCCCGAAACATTGGAAAGTCTATTGTGGTGTGCTGCACTGGCGACGTGGCTGATGCTTTTCTTCGGAATCACTGCCGAGCGCTTGAAGCCTCTCTCAAAACTCCTCAGCCATCTGCTCGAGGTTACGTTCAGGCTGAGGGCGAAGTGACGCAATAGTGGGCTTAAGGCAGTGGCCTTAAGGCGCGGCTTGGCAGCTGCCAAACTGGCAGGGCTGCGCGTCGCCTGATGACGCAAGGGCGAACGAACCCAAAGCGCGCACATCGTGCGGCCGCACTCTCTCAGCTCTGCGAGGGAGCGACGATGCTTGCGCCTCCAGGCAGTTCAGGAAAATTATTGGCTATTGACGCTGAGAAACGAACAACGCTGCTAGCCTGCCAGCCTCCGATCGAGCGACAATCGTCCCCCTCCGGTGACCAAGATCAACAGAGCGCCTCCCAAGATCGAGATGTTTTTCAGGAAATTATTGTACTGTCCAATCTGTTGCGCACCGGCGGGATATTCCCAGTAACGATGTGCGATTGCAGTAGCCGCGACTACAAATAGCAAAACCAAAATTGCGCAGTAGCGCGTTCCAATGCCGAGTATCAAACCAACCGATATCAGTATTTCCAGCAGGACGGTTATTGCCGTGAACAGCTGGGGCATTGGAAGGTTCAGCGACCGAAAATAGCCCACTGAGCCGCTGAAGTTCGTAAGTGCCCCGTACGCGCTTCCAACGAAGACCCATGCAAGCAGGATGCGGCCGATCAGGATCAGCAGGTCGGCATTGCTGGTGGCGAACTTGTCAATTTGAGATGTGGGCCAGGGAGAGCGGAATAATGTCATGGTCACTGCCTCATCGCTTTGTTGCCTGAGGACGGCACCGAATATGCAAAGATCGTATCATGATCGGCGAACCGCATGAAAGGCCCCGGCGGGGGCATCGCACGACGCGGTGACGGTAACGCCTAGCCTCGCACCAGCGAGATCAGCCAGTTGCGGCCGAACAGGATGAGGATCGCGAGCGCATAGACGATCGTGCCCCCGATGGCCAAGAGGGCCAGCGTCACTTCGTCCCGGAAGGCCTGCATGGAGGCCAAAATGGCCGCGCTGAAGTGCGCAATCAGCCAGAAGGCGGCAGACAGGATCAATCCGGTCAGCAGGAATTTGGCGAGCGACATCAGCCAGCCGCGGTCCGGCACGAGAAAGCCTCGCCGCACTGCGAAGAAGAGCACCAGCAAGAGGTTGGTCCAGACACCAACGGCTGTTGCGAGCGCGAGGCCGATCTGGGCGAGCGATCCCATTAACGCGACTTTCAGGGCGACGTTGACCGCGATGCCGGTCAGCGATGCCCGGACCGGCGTTGCCGTATCCTTGCGCGCATAGAAAGTCGCGACCGCGCTGCGGATCAGCACGAAGGGGATCAGGCCGATGGCATAGGCGGCGAGCGTTGCACCTGCCGCGGCCGCATCGGCCTTCGAGAACGCGCCGCGGGCGAACAGCGCGCGCATGATCGCCTCGGGCACGGTGATGAAGGCCGCCACGAACGGCACCGAGAACAGCAACGTGAAATCGAACGCACGGCGTTGCGCCTTCATCGCACCGTCGTGGTCGTTGGCGGTGATCCGCCGCGACATTTCCGGCAACAGCACGGTGCCGATGGCGATGCCGATCACGCCGATCGGGAGCTGGTTGAGGCGGTCGGCGTAATAGAGCGCCGACAGCGCACCGGCAGGCAGGAACGTCGCAATGATGGTATCGGCGAACAGCGCGACCTGTGTCCCCATTGAGCCCAGCGTCGCAGGCCCTAACGCCTTGAAGAAGCTGCGGACGTCTTCATCGAGCCTCAAGGGCGCAAAGCGCGGCAGGCCGCCATGACGCCCCAGATCGCCGGCGAGCAGGAAATATTGCAGGAAGCCGGAGATCAGCACGCCCCAGGCCGCAGCGTGGCCCGCGGTTGGAAACCAGGCGGCCAGCGCCAGCGTCATCATCATCGCGACGTTGAGGAAGATCGAGGCGGCCGCAGCGCTGGCGAAGCGCTGCATCACGTTGAGCATGCCGCCGTAGAGCGTCACCAGCGTGATCAGCAGCAGATAAGGAAAGGTGATTCGCGTGAGCTCGATCGCGAGCTTGCGTTGCTCGGCATCCTCGGAAAAGCCGGGCGCCAAAATGCTCATGGCCTGCGGCATGAACAGCCAGGCAACGATCAGCAGCACGATTTGCGAGGCCAGCAGCAGCGTGAAGATGCGATCGGCGAACAGGCTTGCCGCTCCCTCCCCCTTCTCGCCATGGACATGCGCATAGGCCGGCACCCAGGCCGCGTTGAAGGCGCCCTCGGCGAAGATCGCGCGGAAATGATTGGGCAGCCGCAGCGCGACGAAAAAGGCGTCGGCCACGGGGCCCGCGCCGAGAATCGCCGCGAGCATGATGTCGCGGGCAAATCCCGTCACCCGCGAGAGCAGCGTATATCCGCCAACCGTGAAGATGCGTCCGAGCATGCGTCACTTGTAGAGCATCGCGCGATTAGGTCTAGGTGCACGCCGCGACGAAGGTGCGCCCCCTCGCCCGCTTGCGGGGGAGGGTTGGGGAGAGGGCTGCTTCCACAAAAAAGGCTCCCCAAGAGGAGAGAGCCCTCACCCGCGCCTTCGGCGCGACCTCTCCCGCAAGCGGGAGAGGTTAACCTCAAGCCAGCACCGCGCAATCAGGCTGAAAGCGCGCCGCGCACGGCGGCGATGACCCGCTCCTGGTCGGCTTCGGTCAGATAAGCGTGCATCGGCAGGCTGATGACGTCCTGCGACAGGCTCTCGCAAGCAGGCAAGCCGCCTTCTGCGACCGGATAATACTTGTAGGCGGTCTGCTGATGCATCGACTTGCCGTAATAGATCGCGGTCGGCACGCCCTGCGCCTTCAGCGCGGCGGCAAAGCCGTCGCGGTCGGTGCCTTTGGGCAAGCGGATGGTGTACTGCGCCCAGACCGATGTGTTGCCGGGCGACAGACGCGGCACGGTGACGACGTTGGACAGGCCACGCGCGTAGCGCTCCGCGACCTTGTTGCGGGCGGCGATCTCGTCGTCGAAGATCTTCAGCTTCTCGAGCAGGATCGCGGCCTGCATGGTGTCGAGCCGGCCGGTCAGGCCGAGACGGACATTGTCGTATTTGTCGACGCCCTGCCCGTGCACGCGGATACTGCGCAGCGTGGCCGCGAGCTCGTCATCGTCGGTGAAGATCGCGCCGCCGTCGCCGAAGCAGCCGAGCGGTTTGGCGGGAAAGAAGCTGGTCGCGGTGGCGTGCCCGAGCGTGCCGAGCTTGCGGCCCTTGTAGCTCGCACCAAAGCCCTGCGCGGCGTCGTCGAGCACGAACAGGCCCTCGGCCCTGGCGATCTCGGCAATAGTGTCATGATCGGCGGGCTGGCCGAACAGGTCGACCGGAATGACCGCGACGGGCTTGAGCCCAGCCTTGCGGGCGGTCGCGATGCCGCGCTTCAGCGACTCCGGGCTCATGTTGAAGGTCGCCTCGTCGACGTCGACATAGACCGGCGTCGCACCGGTCCGCGCCACCGGCGACGCCGTCGCAATGAAGGTGAAGGACGGACACAGCACGGCATCGCCGGGCCCGACAGTCTTCGCCATCATCACCATCAGGATCGCGTCGGTGCCGCTGGCGCAGCCGATGACGTGCTTGGCACCACTGTAGGCCGCAAGCTGCTTCTCCAGCTCAAAGACCTCAGGGCCGTTGACGAACTGGCAATGGTCGAGAACCCGCTTCACGGCCGCATCGAGCGAGGCGCCGAGCCGGCGGCGCTGCGCGCCGACATCGATGAAGGGAATGGGATCGGAACGCAGATGCTGGTTCATGGCGCCTTGCTGATTTTTCCGCGAAGTTTGAGAAGCCGACATGGAAAGGAATCAGCCGGCGACGCGGCGCGGGCCCGTTGCGGGCGGGCGCCG
>NZ_PSRT01000086.1 GCF_004212635.1 Bradyrhizobium genosp. SA-3
TAGCCTGACAAGTATCGCCGCTTGGTCTCATTGCTGTTCCGATCATCGTCGTCAGAGACCGGCATGCAGGTCCGGTAGCCGGGGAGGCCAGCCTGACGCCTTCAGTCGAATTGCGATCCATGATCGACGTGGAGCAGCGACCGCGCGGTTATTTGGAAAGCCACTCCTGAGAATGGGCGACCGATATCATGCCTTCAGGCGATAGGATGTGGAAGGCAGTTGTTGCAGGGTTGTG
Source organism: Bradyrhizobium genosp. SA-3 (assembly GCF_004212635.1). Taxonomy (GTDB): domain Bacteria; phylum Pseudomonadota; class Alphaproteobacteria; order Rhizobiales; family Xanthobacteraceae; genus Bradyrhizobium. The sequence goes on from NZ_PSRT01000086.1 coordinate 236, forward strand.
CGGAAGCATCACGCATTCGCTGCTGATGTATTTCAAATCTTGGGCTGAACTGCTTCCGTCATTCCAGCCCTACGAAAGTCTCCAGACGACACTGAGCCATGTAACGGGCACTGCAATCCATCCGGTGGTGCCTTGGTTACTTTCATTCCTGAATGGCTCAACCTTCGTCAGTTTCATCTTTGGACATCTTTATCGATGGCTGCCAGGCAATGTCGGTGCGATCAAAGGAATGATATACGGTGTGCTCGGATGGGCGATTATGGGACTGGTGTTCTTTCCTATGATCGGCCTTCGGTTATTCGCACTCCAGGTTGGACTTGGCATTTCACCCGCACTGTTCTCGCTGGCAATGCTCCTAACCTACAGCGTAACACTGGGCATGGTTTACGGCGCACTCAATTCCTGACTTGTTTGAATGTGAGCAGCGCACTCCGTTTGGGGTCACAAGCGGCGGTCGAAGCGAGCGCGGCCCCGCGTCCGCTCTACCGACAATAGCCGACATCACAACAGGATCAGCGTGGTTCGGCTAAGGGCCAACACGCGACATTCGCAAAATAAAAGAGGCGGCCAACTGAAGCGGCCTTAGTATAGCTCCCAATTCCTTCGGCTCGGCGCCCTTTTGTGAGCGCCGGGCGTCAATCTTCTAGTCCGGTACTGTTAATCGCAACGGCGGACCCTGCGGACCGAACCGTCGTCGCGCTCGATCGTGACGGTGCGGCATCCACCGCGATATCCGCGATCATATCCGTAAGCGCGATAAGCGGGTCGATCGTACTCTCGGTAGTAACGCCGCTCCGGGCCCACTCTCACGCCGCCGAGCGGAGTTTCAACGGCAACTTGAGCTGACGCGGGCGCAATGGAGATCGGCGTGGCGATAGCGAAACCAGCAACCGCCAGTACACCGGCCAATAACAGAGTTCTCATACGAGTTCCTCCTGAGTTATTGCAGTTGCTTTCCAACATCCCAGGTAGGGCAAGGTTCCTGCACGACATTCATCCAAACGGCGGGCGGCTCATACTTAGGTCGCCCGCCTCGGATGGAATACGGACAGCGCTGGCCCGCCGCGCATATTCCTGAACCAAACAAATACCGACCGGAATGTCTGTTGAGGTCAGCCTCCGAAGAACTCGCTTTCAGCACAACGAGCCAGCTTCACTTCAATCAGCTGACATCAAGGCGGAGTTTGCTGAGGTCTGCGTCGAGCCAAAGCGGCGGTGCATTTCTGCGGCTACACAAGAGGACGAAGGTCCGGTGCCCGTGCGGGAATGCCGGCTGAACAATTCGCCGCGGTCGGCAAACTGCATTGGCAGAAATCGCGCACATCCTCGGATTTTCGCACACCGGCTCCCAGACGATCTGCAGTAAGTCAGGTCGAATAGGAACAATTGATGAACTCCACCGTTCGTAGCGCACCGGAGGATGAACGTTCCAGGTCAGCCAAGAAGGCTGCTCAAACTCGCAAACGCCGCGCGGCGTTAAGGAGGCACAATGTCGACATGTGAAACCTGCGGCAATGACTATGACAAGTCTTTTCAGGTGGTGATGAACGGCCAGGCGCACACGTTCGACAGCTTCGAGTGCGCAATTCATGCCTTGGCGCCAACGTGCAAGCATTGCGGAACGCGCATCGTGGGACACGGCCTGGAAAAGAGCGGCACCTACTATTGCTGCGACCACTGCGCCCAGAAGGAAGGCGTGACCGACCTCCGCGATCGTGTGTAAGACCAGGAATAGACTCGGCGGCGTTGCACGCACCTTCCTCAGGTTTGGCGCCTGCTCGGGAGCCTGCGGTCTCCGCTGGCCATGCCTTGCTTGAGACGATCTCAGTACGAGTTGCGCCATGGCGACCGCTAATAATCGCCTTGTTACGGTGTTCGGTGGAACGGGGTTTCTCGGCCGCCGCGTTGTTCAACATTTGCTCCGGGCGCCTGAGTCTTTCGTTCGGATTGCATCAAGACATCCCGAACGAGGCAGACAGCTTTTTGGTCACGACGACCCACGCCTCCAATCTGTGAACGTCGATCTACGCGACGAGGGTTCGATAGCCGCTGCTGTTGATGGCGCTTACGGCGCCATCAACACGGTCAGCCTCTATATTGAACACGGACAGGAGACTTTTCATTCCGTGCATGTGGAATCAGCCCGGCGATTGGCGGCCAGGGCACATCGAGCTGGCGTTAAGCGGCTCATCCACGTTTCCGGAATCGGCTCTGATGCCACTTCGCCGTCCCTCTATATTCGCAAGCGTGGCGAAGGCGAACTCGCGGTCCGCGCGGTATTTCCTGAGGCTACACTGGTTCGCCCGGCGGTGATGTTCGGCCCGGATGACGCGTTTCTCACCATCATCCTCAAGCTGCTCCGCCGATATCCGATCTATCCGATGTTCGGCCGCGGATCGACGAGATTGCAGCCGGCCTATGTTGACGATGTGGCCGACGCGATCACAAGAGCGCTTCTGAGCACCGAAACGAACGCAATCACGTATGAATGCGCTGGTCCCCGCATCTACACATACGAAGAGCTTCTCAGAACCGTCGCGCGCGCAGCCGGCCGCAGGCCCATGCTCATTCCAGTACCGTTTGCTGCTTGGCATGTAGCGGGATGGATTTCGGAGCTGCTTCCAAGGCCCCCCATCACACGGAATCAGGTGGAGTTGATGCAGATCGACAACATAGCGGCGGTGGGAATGCCAGGATTTTCCGAGCTTGGAATCCCGCCGCAATCAGTCGAAGAAGTTGTGCCGGCCATGTTGCGGAACGGTATTGGTCGAACCGGCTCTTAAACGCGGGCGGTCGGTACGAATTCGTGGGGGGGAACCGGCGGTCCCGCCGTGCGGGATGCGGTCCGGCCATAAAGGAGGAACTGGTTTCGTCCGTCCTGATTGGCTTATGCGGCGGCATTTTCGATGGACGGGTCGCATGAGCGATTTTTCAGATCTTCGCGACCGCATGGTCGACGTTCAACTCGCGCGCCGTGGCATCCGTGATCCTCGCGTGTTGGACGCTATGCGACAGGTTCCGCGGGAGCGGTTCGTGGAATCCGGCTTTGAGGAATTTGCCTACGAGGACGGCGCACTGCCGATCGCAAACAACCAGACCATCTCGCAGCCCTACATTGTCGCGCTGATGACCGAGGCGGCCGAACTGAAGCCGATGGACAAGGTGCTCGAGGTCGGTACCGGCTCAGGCTATGCTGCCGCAATTGCCTCTCGGCTTGCCAAAACGGTTCATACGATCGAGCGACATGGCGCCCTGGCCAGAATCGCAGCGCAGCGGCTGATTGCGCTCGGATATGCGAATTGCATTGTCCATACCGGCGACGGCACCCGCGGCCTGGCCGATGAGGCGCCATTCGACGCGATCCTGGTCGCCGCCGGCGGTCCCTCGGTGCCTGACGCGCTTAAGCGCCAGTTGGCCGTCGGCGGCCGCCTCGTCATTCCCGTCGGCAATTTCGCGGACGAACAATCGCTGCTCCGGATTACGCGCCGGAGCCAGACTGATTACGATGAAGAGACCTTCGGGGCCGTCCGCTTCGTGCCGCTGATCGGCGAGCAAGGATGGGCCGAGGATGGCACGCGCTCGGCCAGCAATCACGTCCCCGGTCACACGCGGTTGCGATCGCTGACAGACATGATCCGTGCTACTGTCGAACCGTTGCCTGCCTTCGGCGATCCTGCATTCGGTGTGCCGTTCGATCGCTTCGGACAGTCGCGCATCGTCTTGCTGGGCGAAGCCAGTCACGGTACGTCGGAGTTCTACCAGGCGCGCGCAGCGATTACCCGCCGGCTGATTGAAGAACACGGATTTACGATCGTCGCCGTGGAAGCGGATTGGCCCGACGCCGCAGCGATCGACCGTTACGTTCGCGGTCGAACGCAGCGCGGAGCGTTAAACCAGACCCCGTTCGAACGCTTTCCGACCTGGATGTGGCGAAATACGGATGTGGCTTCCTTCGTTGACTGGATGCGCAGTCGCAATGAACGAATGCCGGCAACCGATCGAGCCGGGTTCTTCGGGCTCGACATTTACAACATGCGCGACTCGATCGCGGCCGTTCTCACTTACCTCGATAGGATCGATCCTCAATCGGCAGCGGTGGCGCGCGAACGCTACGGCTGCCTGACGCCGTGGCAGCGCGAGCCTTCGACTTATGGCCGCGCCGTCCTGACCGAGCGCTACCGGAAATGCGAGGCGGAGGTGGTTCGGCAGTGCCAGGATATTCTGAAGAAGCAGCTCGACTATGCGGCGGACGATCCAGACAGCTTCCTGGATGCCGCGCAGAACGCCCGGTTGATCGCGTCAGCGGAGCGCTACTACCGCATTATGTATTACGGCGGCGCGGAGTCCTGGAATTTACGGGATACGCATATGTTCGAGACGTTAAGCCATATCCTTGACGCACATGGCCCCCAATCCAAGGCCGTGGTCTGGGCGCACAATTCCCATATCGGAAATGCGCGTTTCACCAGCATGGGCGCGGTCCGTAACGAGCTCAACATTGGTCAGCTCTGTCGGGAGAAATTCGGTGAAGCGGCGTCGCTGATCGGATTAAGCACACATAGCGGCACGGTGGCAGCCGCCTCGGATTGGGACGCCGAGATGGAAGTGATGCAGGTTCGGCCGTCCCGACCAGACAGCTATGAGCGGCTGTTTCACGATGCCGGTGCGACGCGCGGCCTGATCGAATTCGGCCGCGAGGAGGCTCTTCGCCGTCGCTTGCTCGAACCGCGCCTGGAACGCTTCATCGGCGTGATCTACCGACCGGACACCGAACTGCAAAGCCATTATGCCGAGGCCTCTCTGCCTCAACAGTTCAACGCGTTGGTGTGGTTTGACGAGACACATGCAGTGACACATTTGGGCCCCGAGCATCGTCGCGGCGCCGTCCCAGACACCTATCCGTTCGGACTCTGATTGCAGCGTGACCAGGCCAAGAACGTTAGGTGACAGTGTACTCTGATCGTCGGCAGGATCGCGCGGACGGCCTTGGCAATAAACACCGCGACGAATAATCTAGCCGCGCTCAAATCGCGAACCGGCTGCAACGACCCGCGAGTTAGGTTGCGGCCGGCTTCGAAAACGCGATATCCGTTCTAGGACCTCTATCGTTGGCATTCCCTCCTTCAGTCGGTCCAAGGGGCTTTCCGAGGTCGCACGCATGAAACGGCGCGAATTCATTACGGCCTTTGGTGCTGCGGCAATGACTTTGCCATTGCCCGCTCAGGCACAGAAATTGGCAATGCCGGTGATCGGCTCTCTCAACCGCCCGAGCCCCGGGTCGGAGACGTTCGGCGAGGCGTTTCGCCGCGGCCTCAAGCAAATGGGATTTGTTGAAGGCCAGAACGTTTCCATCGCGGGGCGTTGGCCCAGCGCCAATGAAGAACTGCGAGACGCCGCAGCCGATTTGGTTCGTAAGCGCGTCGCTCTGATCTTTACCGCCGATAATGGCGGGGCATTGGCTGCCAAAGCGACGACCTCACAAATCCCTATCGTGTTCGTGGTGGGTCTCGATCCAGTCGCTATGGGCCTTGCTGCTTCCATCAATCGCCCGGCCGGCAATGCCACTGGGGTTGCGTTCCAGGTGAGCGCGCTGGAACCGAAGCGGTTCGAATTGCTGCGCGCTCTATTACCCCACGCGTCTTTGGTGGGGGTGCTGGTCAACCCGGACAATCCAAATGCGGATGTAACAGGCCTGCGATCAGCCGCATCTTCCTCGGGGCTGCAACTGCTCATTCTGGAGGCGCGAAACCTCGCCGATCTCGAAAAGGCGTTTGCGACATCGGTCGAACGTCGAACAAACGCGCTGCTTGTAACCTCCGACCGCCTCTTCAATCTTGAACGTCGTCGTGTCGTTGACTTAGCAGCGCGTAGCGCCATTCCCACAATGTATCCTTGGCGCGATTTTGCTGACGCCGGCGGCTTGATGAGCTACGGCAACAGTCTGACCGACGCCTTTCGGCAAGGCGGTATCTATGTCGGCCGCATTCTGAAGGGCGACAAGCCGGCCGACCTGCCGATTTGGCAGCCCACGAGATTTGAGTTCGTGATCAACCTCAATGTCGCAAAAACGCTGGACCTCGAAATCCCGCCCGGTCTGCTGGCGTTTGCGGACGAGGTGATCGAATAAGATTAACGTCCGCTTGGGCCATACCGGACGACGCATGAACGAGCCGCAAAGAGGGTTGGGGAGAGGGTGTCTCCGCAACGGGACAATCCCCCAGAGAAGAGAGCCCTCACCCGCGCCTCCGGCGCGACCTCTCCCGCAAGCGGGAGAGGTTAGCGGAGAGAGCAGCGCGTCCCTTACATTCCAAAGAAGCGAGCGTTCACGCCACCAGCGCAGCGTCTTCGTCGGCCGCATCAATGCCGCGCTGTGCGGCGAGGAGGCTGATGATCTCCGCGTTGGGCCTTGCCTTGCTGAACAAAAAGCCCTGGCCCTCGTCGCAGCCCTCGGTGCGCAAGCAGCTGAGCTCGGCTTCGGTCTCGACGCCTTCGGCAGTGATGGTGACCCCGAGGCCCTTGCCGAGGCTGACGATGGAGCGGATGATCGCCTGGGCTTCGCGGTTGGAGCCTAAATCGCGCACGAAGGACTGATCGATCTTGATCTTGTCGAACGGGAAGCTGCGCAAATAGCTGAGGCTGGAATAGCCGGTACCGAAATCGTCCATCGAGATGCGCACCCCTAACGCGCGCAGCGCATGCAAGATCGCCAGCACCTGCGCGCTCTTCTCCAGGAGCAGCGTCTCGGTGATCTCGAGCTCGAGCCGCCGCGGCGGCAGGCCGGAATGTTTCAGCGCATCCGTTACCATCGACAGCAGATTGCCGCTGCGGAATTGCAGCGGCGAGAGGTTGACGGCGACGCGAACGTCGTCCGGCCAGGCCGCCGCATCCAGGCACGCGCGGCGCAGCATCAGGCCGCCGAGCGGGTTGATGAGGCCGGTGTCCTCGGCAACCGGAATGAACTCGGCCGGCGAGACCATGCCGCGCTCGGCATGCGGCCAGCGCACCAGCGCCTCGAACCCGGTGATGCGGCCGCTCTGGAGGTCGATCAGCGGCTGGTAATAGGGGCGCAGCACGTCATTCTGGATCGCGTCGCGCAGCTCGACCTCGATCTTGCGCCGGCTCTGCGCTTTTGCATCCAGCGCCGCCTCGAAGAAGGCGAAGGTGCCGCGCGAATCGGCCTTGGCACGCGACAGCGCCATGTCGGCGCTCTTGAGCAGCTTTTCGGACTCATCGCCGTCGCCGGGTGCCATGGCGATGCCGATGGAGGCGCCGATCACCACGGAATGGCCGTCGAGCAGATAGGGATCGGCGATGGCCTCGAGCAGGCGTTTTGCCAGCATCACCGCGTCCTCGGGACGTGCCAGGCCGCTTTGGACAATGGCGAACTCGTCCGAGTTCAACCGCGCCAGCGCGTCCTCCTCGCGCAAGGTAGAGCGCAGCCGCTTGGCGACGCCGCGGAGCAGCTTGTCGCCGACCGCGTGCCCCAGCGTGTCGTTGACCGCCTTGAAGTTGTCCAGCCCCAGCATCAGCAGCGCGACCTTGTCGGTGCTGCGCCGCGTATGCAGCAGCATCTCGTCGACCTGCTGGCGCAACAAATTGCGGTTCGGCAGGCCGGTCAGCGCGTCGTGCTGGGCCATGAAGGCCAGACGAGCCTCGGCGCGCTTGCGCTCGGTGATATCCATCAGCGCGAGCAGCACCGCGGGCCGCTCGGCATAAGTCAGTTCGCGCGAGTAGATCGCAAGGTCGATCAGCGCACCGTCGGCCTTGACGTGCTTCCAGGTGCGCCCGGCCTGCTCCGCGCCGGTTGGATCGGTGGTCCAGGGCGGCTCGCTGTCGAAAGCCTGCAAGGAGCGGATCTTCAGCTTCTCGAACTCGGCGCGGCTATAGCCGTAATGCGCGATCGCGGCATCGTTGACGCCGAGGATGCGTTCATCGTCCAGCGCGCAGACGATCATGGGAACGGGATTGCCGTCGAACAGCAGGCGGAACGAGGCCTCGCGCTGCTTTAATTCGGTGATGTCGACGCGCAGGCCGACGACGCCGCCGTCGTCGGTCAATCGCTCCTCGATCAGGATGACGCGGCCGTCGGCGAGCTTCTGCTCGTGGCGCGCGCCGGGCTGATAGAGCTTTTGCAGCCGCTGCGCGATCCACTCGTCTTCGTGGCCGACGGCCTCGGGATAATCGCCGCGGGCGACGCCGACGCGCAGCGTGTCCTCCAGGCGCGCGCCCTCGACGAACAGATCGGCGGTCTTGCTGTAGATCTCGGCGTATTTCTTGTTCCAGAGCACGTAGCGGCCGTCGGCATCGAGAAACACGATGCCCTGCGGCAGGATGTCGATGGCCTGGCGCAGGCGCTCATGGGATTTACGCGCTTCCGCGATCGCGGCTTCCGCCTCGGCGCGGCTGCGCAAGAGTTCATCGCGGTCGGCAGGCGGATGAGGCGTGCGCGCGAAGCGCGGCTGTCGGCCGGCTTGGGCAAGCACGTTGCGCTTTCGCTTTCCTGTCTTTCGAGACCCCAAACTCAACTTCACTCGTCCCAGTCACGCCCAGTGACCGCAAGCTTGGGGGCAAGTGTCTGAAAAAAAGTAATCTTGCCCGGCTGCGGCCCGCGCGAGGAGGCCCCTTGCTGCCTGTTTGCGAGGCGCGGCTGCGTGGACGGGCGCCGCCAACCTCATCCCGGCGCCGCGGTCAAGGACCGATCTGGCGCAAAATTGCGCGCGCGCTTGAATCATTTCCGAAATCGCGCGCGATTGCATGCGAGTCGCGGTTATTCCTCACGTCGCGCACAAATTTTGGTCAATGCAGAACAGGGTTATCGCGCGATTAAGGATCGACCATCGCGCGTGCGACTTTGGGATGACGCGACGGATTTTGGCTGGCCGTGTGATCGCAGCATGGCGCTCAATTCTTAACCCTGACGCGGTGTTGGGTTATAAGGATTCGGCATGAGTCCCCGCCGCCTCGCTCCTCTCCTGCTTTTTGTGACATTCTTGGCCGCCGGTAGCGCGCTGGCCCAGGACAAGGGCAGCGTCACCCCAAAACCGCTGCCGCCGCTCGCCAATCCGAACGACCCCTCCCTCGCCGCCAAGGAGTTGTTCGCGCGCAAGCTGCTGCCGTCGAAGGGATCGGCCCATGTCATCGGCTCCTACACCAAGGGCTGCATCGGCGGCGCCATGCAGATGCCGCTCAACGGCGACAATTGGCAGGTGATGCGGCTCTCGCGCAACCGCAACTACGGCCACCCCGAGATGATCGCCCTGATCAAGCGGCTCGCGGCCAAAGCGCACAAGGACGCCGGCTGGCCGGGCATCCTGGTCGGCGACATCGCGCAACCGCGCGGCGGGCCGGCGCTGTCGGGCCATGCCAGCCACCAGATCGGCCTCGATGCCGACATCTGGCTGACGCCGATGCCGGACCGCCGGCTCTCGCGCGAGGAGCGCGAGGAGATGTCGGCGGTGATGATGGTTCGCCCCGACCGGCTCGACGTCGATCCGAAGGTGTTCACGCCAGGCCATGTGCTGGTGCTGCGCGATGCGGCGCGGGAGCCGGCGGTGCAGCGCATCTTCGTCAACGCCGCGATCAAGAAGGCGCTGTGCCGCGAGGCCAAGGGCGACCGCGCCTGGCTGTCGAAGATCCGCCCCTGGTGGGGCCACGACTATCACTTCCACATCCGCATGCACTGTCCCGCGGGCGCCGGGGAATGCGAGGGCCAGCCGTCGCAATCCGAGGACGAAGGCTGCAAGGCCTCCGATCTCGCCTATTGGTTCTCGGATGCAGTGCTGCACCCAAAGCCGCCGCCGGAGCCGCCGAAACCGAAGCCGCCGATGACGCTGGCCGACATGCCGGCCGCGTGCAAGGCCGTGCTGCATGCAGCGGATGCGAAGCCGTAGCTCGCCGCCGTCGTCCTGACGAAGCCAGGACCCATACCGCGTGATCTATCGATCGCGACCGGTGGCAATACCGAACGACCAGTCTTCGCCAAACTTCTCCCTGTGGCTATGGGTCCCGGCCCCCGTGCGCAATTGCGCACTAGGCCGGGACGACGTATGGGCCTCGGCGCTTGTCCGGGATGACGTGGTGAGATTGGAGCTACTGCCTCACACACAGCCGTCGTCCTGGCGAAAGCCAGGACCCATTACCCCAGGGAGGAGACGTGACACGAGCTGATAACTCCGAGTCTTCGCAAAACTACTACCTGGGGTAATGGGTCCTGGATCGGCGCTCCGCTGGTCCAGGACGACGAACGAGGTTTGACCTGAGGCCGAGGGCTGCTATCTTCGCGAGCAGCGATATCCCTGCCGGCCGTAAGCCGTCGCAAGGCCCGTGGAACAGCGCGTCCGCCCGTCGCATCAGACCCACCCAACGCCAGATTTGCGCGTCACCGCGCGCGAGCTTGCACGGAGCGCTATCCATGTTTCGTATTGCCGCACTTGTCGCCGCCTTCGTCATCCTCGCGGGCGCGAGCCCGTCGCCCGCTGCCGCCGAGGACAAGACCATCACCGTGTTCGCGGCCGCTTCGATGAAGAACGCGCTCGACGAGATCGACGCGGCCTACACCGCCAAGACCGGCGTCAAGTTCTCCGTCAGCTATGCCGCAAGCTCGGTGCTGGCCAGGCAGATCGAGCAGGGCGCGCCGGCCGACGTGTTCGTTTCGGCCGACACCGACTGGATGGACTACGCCATTGCCAGGAAGGCCATCAACGAGCCGAGCCGGGTCAATCTGCTCGGCAACAGCATCGTGCTGATCGCGCCGAAAGACTCCAAGATCGACAACGTCACGATCGCGCAGGGCTTCGATCTCGCCAAGCTCGCCGGCGACGGCAGGATCGCGACCGGCGACGTGAAATCCGTGCCTGTCGGCAAATACGCCAAGGCTGCGCTCGAGAAGCTCGGCGCCTGGCAGGCGGCCGAGCCGAAATTCGCCATGGCCGAGAGCGTGCGCGGCGCGCTGACGCTGGTGGCACGCGGCGAGGCCGTGCTCGGCATCGTCTATGCCACCGACGCCAAGGTCGAGCCGGGCGTGAAGATCGTCGGCACCTTCCCGGCGGATTCGCACCCGCCGATCATCTATCCGGTCGCGGCGACCACGACCGCGAAGGGCGAGACCAGCGACTATCTCGCCTTCCTGCGCTCGACGGCCGCCAAGACCGTTCTGGAAAAATACGGTTTCAAATTCCTGATCAGCCCCACCACGTGATATCTCCGGCTTGATGTCTGAGATTTCACCCGCCGAATGGACGGCGATCCTGCTTTCGCTCAGGGTCGCCATTGTCGCAACGCTGGTGGCGACGCCGTTCGGCATCGCGCTGGCATGGCTGCTCGCGCGGCGCGATTTCTGGGGCAAGTCGCTACTCGACGCTACCGTGCATCTGCCGCTGGTGCTGCCGCCTGTGGTCACCGGCTATCTGCTGCTGCTCAGCTTCGGCCGCCGCGGCCCCGTCGGCAGCTTCCTCGCCGACCATCTCGGCATCGTCTTCTCTTTCCGCTGGACCGGCGCGGCGCTCGCCTGCGGCGTGATGGCGTTTCCGCTTCTCGTGCGGCCGATGCGGCTGTCGATCGAGGCGATCGACCGCCGGCTCGAGCAGGCCGCCGAGACGCTTGGCGCGGCACCCTGGAAGGTGTTCTTCACGGTGACGCTGCCGCTCGCGCTGCCCGGCGTGCTCGCCGGCATGGTGCTCGGCTTCGCCAAGGCCATCGGCGAGTTCGGCGCCACCATCACCTTCGTGTCCAACATTCCCGGCGAGACCCAGACGATCTCGTCCGCGATCTATTCGCTGATCCAGACGCCCGACGGCGACGCTGCCGCAGGGCGGCTCGTCATCGTCTCGATCGTGCTCGCGCTCGGCGCATTGATTGCGGCAGAATGGTTCGCCCGCCGCGCCACGGCGCGGCTGCACGGGAATTGACCATGCTGCGCGTCGATGTCGAAAAACAGTTGGGTGAGTTTTCGCTGCACGCGTCCTTCACCAGCGAGGGCCGCGTCATCGGCCTGTTCGGCGCCTCGGGCGCCGGCAAGACCTCACTGGTCAACATGATCGCGGGCCTGTTGCGGCCCGACCGCGGCAGCATCGTGATCGACGGCGAGACCGTCGACGACACCGCGGCCGGCATCCACGTGCCGGCCTGGCGCCGCCGCATCGGCTATGTGTTCCAGGACGCGCGGCTGTTTCCGCATCTCAACGTGGCGCAGAATCTCGACTATGGCAGACGCATGAACGGCCTCGCCGCCGATCCGGCCCAGCACAAGCGCATCATCGATCTCCTCGACATCGGCGCCCTGCTCGGCCGCCGGCCCGGAAAGCTCTCCGGCGGCGAGCGCCAGCGCGTCGCGCTCGGCCGCGCGCTGCTGTCGAAGCCGCGCCTCCTGCTGCTCGACGAGCCGCTCGGCGCGCTCGACGAGAGCCGCAAGCTCGAGATCCTGCCCTATCTGGTGCGGCTGCGGGACGAGGCCAACGTGCCGATGGTCTATGTCAGCCACGACGCCGCCGAGCTGCGCCAGCTCGCCACGCAGATCGTGATGCTGAAGCAGGGCCGTGTGACGAGTTTTGGCGGGGTGAAGGTGCTGACGTGAAGACGTAGCCCGGATGGAGCGCAAGCGTAATCCGGGACGGCGCCGCTGGATAGAGTCCCCGGATTTCGCTTCGCTCCATCCGGGCTACCCCACTTCATGACTAGCCGTAAACTACCACCCGCGCTCGACGTTGCGCACCTCGCCGGTCCTCGCATCGACATAGACTTCCATCCAGCGACCGACACGATCCCGTCCATCAACCTCCCATTCGTCGCCGAGGAAGTTGGTATGCGAGACCGTCACGACGCCGAGATCTGTCGCGACGTCGAGGGCGGCCTGCATCGAGATCTGATCGCCGGTGTCATAAGCCATCGCCGGTGCGGCAGCGCCGAGCGCGAGAGCTGTTAGAATCGGAAGGATGAACTTTCGCATTGCATACTCCTGTCAGTCCAAGCTGTTACGCGCCTTAGAACCAGCGGCATGGCGGAGTGTTCCGGGTTTCAAGGTCACGAAACCGCGCAAATCTTCGGCGGTTGCGGCGATTTGGTGGCGGTTCCTTTCCTCGTCATTCCGGGGCGTCCGAAGGACGAACCCGGAATCCATTTCACTAACGGGTTGGTGGAGAGATGGATTCCGGGTTCGCGCTATCGCGCGCCCCGGAATGACGAAGGAGAAACTAAACCCCCGCCACCGACGCCCACACATCGGCGAGCTTGCGCTGCAGCGCCTGCGTGCGGGTCAGCGGCGCGGGGGTCTCGTCCTCTTCCGGCAGGCGCAGGCCGACGACGTTGACGCGGCCGCCGGAGATCGAGCGCGCGACCAGCACGATCGTGTCCAGCGCAAGCTCGGCGCCCTCCTTCGGTGCGCGGTCGAGATGGACGTCGAAATAATCGGCCAGCGTCAGCTTGCCGTCGTCCGCGCCGAGCTTCACGCCGTAGATCTCGGCGAGTTCGGCGAGCGTGTGCTCGCCGGAGACCATGAAGTCGCCGAGCAGATGCGGATCCGGCGCCGAGCTCGGCTGCATGTCGACGAAGAAGCGGTCGAGCGCCTCGGCCTTTTCCGGCGGCGCCAGCAGGTAGATGTAATCGCCGGGCGCGACCGGATCGGCCTCCGTCGGCGTCAAGATGTTCTCGTTGCGGATCACCAGCGTCGGCTTGGACCAGGACGGAATCAGGCCGCGGCGGAAGTACAGGCTCTTCGGCCGCACCGGATAGCCGACCAGCTGCTGCTCGAGCTGGCCCGGCAGATCCAACTCGACGCGGCGCGGGCCGCGCTCGGCGCGCGGCAGCGCCACGTGCAGCTTGCGCGCGGCGGGTGCCAGCGTCCAGCCTTGCAGCAGCAGCGAGATGATGACGACGACGAAAGCGACGTCGAAATAGAGATAGGCCTTGGACAGGCCGACCAGCATCGGGATCGACGCCAGGAAGATTGCGACGGCACCGCGCAAGCCGGTCCAGGCGATGAAGACCTTCTCGCGCCAGTTGAAGCGGAACGGCGCAAGGCAAGCGAACACCGCGAGCGGCCGCGCGACCAGCATCAAGACGAGCGCGACGGCGACTGCCGGCAGCACGCTGGCACCGAGCCGGCTCGGCGAGACCAGAAGGCCAAGCAGCACGAACATCACGATCTGCGCCAGCCAGGTCGCGGCGTCCAGGAAGGCCACCACTGAATTATGCGCGCGCGTCGGCCGGTTGCCGATGATGATGCCGGCGAGATAGACCGCGAGAAAGCCTGATGCGTGCATGATCTGCGAGCCGCCGAAGATGACGAGCGCGCCTGTCGTCACGAACGGCGCATGCAGGCCCTGCGGCAGCGCCACCTGATTGAGCGCGATCACGACCAGGCGTCCGCCGATGACGCCGACCACGGCACCCAGCACCGCCTCCTGGACGAATTCGATCAGCACATGGCCGGGCGAGCTCGAGCCCAGCGAGATGTACTCGACCAGCATGAGCGTGAGGAAGATCGCAAACGGATCGTTGGTGCCGGATTCCGCCTCCAGCGTCGCGCCGACGCGCGGGCGCAGGCGCAGGCCCTGGGTGTGCACCAACAGGAACACCGCGGCGGCGTCGGTCGAGGCGACCACGGCGCCGACCAGCAGCGATTCCGTCCAGTTGAGATCGAGCGCGTATTTCGCGAACGGCGCCGTGATCAGCGCCGTCAGCAGCACGCCGATCGTCGCGAGCACCACGGAGGGCGCGAGCACAGTGCGGATGCTGGCAAAGCGCGTCCGCAAGCCGCCATCGAACAGGATCAAGGCGAGCGCGACCGAGCCGACCAGATAGGTGGTGCGGACGTCGTCGAACTGGAGCTGGCCGGGGCCGGAATCGCCGGCGAGCATGCCGATCGCAAGGAAGACGAGCAGCAGGGGCGCGCCGAAGCGCAGCGCAAGCAGGCTCGAGAGGATGCCGGCCATGACGAGGACAGCGCCGAGCAATATGGCGAGACTGACGGAGTCGAGGGAGGCCATCCACCTTCCGGGTACAAATCGCTGGAATTGCATCCTTATCGTCGGCGGACTCGCGCGCCAACCCATTTTCTCCCGCTCGCGGCAATCTGGCCGCGTTTTGCGGCCTTAACGCGCATCACTTAGCGGTGTATCGATGGTCCGGCGGTGCCCTTTGTGGGATTCTGCAGCTCCCTCGAATCAATTCCTCCCGCCTGCTTCCCGACGAGACCGACCCGATGGACATGGACCTCAAGGACTTTATGGAGTTCGTGCAGACCACCGCGCGCAGCGTCGGGGCGGAAATCTCCTCACCCTGGTTCTACCTGCAATTCGGTCTCATCCTGACCGCGGCCGGCATCGCCTATGCCGCGGAGGCCGGCATTCGCAGCCGGATCGACATGACATCGCTGGCGATGCGCTGGCCGCTGCCGCTCCGGCACTTCGTCCGGGTGATGGTCGCGAGCGCCTCGACGGCGGTGTTCACCCTGCTCGTGATCATTTCGCGCGTGGTGATGTACCATGCGACCTGGCCGAGCCGCAGTTATCTGTTGATGGTCGCGGCCAAGCTCGGGCTGGCATGGCTCGTGATCCGGCTGCTCACCTCGGTGCTGCGCAACGCCTTCATCGTCAAGCTGGTGTCGATCACGGCGTGGTTCGTCGCCGCGCTCTCCATCCTCGGCCAGCTCGATGCGACGGTCGAGTTGCTCGATTCCTTCGCTATCGTGCTCGGCGGTCTGCGGCTGACCCCACTCTTGGGGCTCAAGGCCGGCGCGCTGCTGCTGATCGCGCTCTGGCTGACCAACATCGCGAGCAATTTCGCCGAGAGCCGGATCAATGCGACCACCGACCTGACGCCGTCGGTGCAGGTGCTGCTGGTCAAGATCATCCGCATCGGGCTGCTTGCGGTCGCGATCGTGATCGCGCTCGGCGCGGTCGGGATCGATCTGTCGGCGCTCGCGGTATTCTCCGGCGCGGTCGGCGTCGGCATCGGTATTGGCCTGCAGAAGATCGTCGCCAATTTCATCTCGGGGATCATCCTGCTCGCCGACAAGTCGGTGAAGCCCGGCGACCTCGTCACCATCGGCGACAACACCGGGCGGATCAGTGCGATGAAGACGCGCTATATTTCCGTCGCAGCCGGCGACGGCCGCGAATTCCTGGTGCCGAACGAGGATCTGGTGACGCAGAAGGTCGTCAACTGGACCTATACCGACAAGAACACGCTGGTGAAGATCGCCTTCGGCACCAATTACGACGCCGACCCGCGCCTGGTCTGCAAGCTCGCCGCCGAGACCGCTGCCGCCCATCCGCGCGCGCAGAAAGGCAAGCCGCCGAACTGCATTTTGACCGAGTTTGCCGAGGCCGGGATGAAGTTCTCGCTGACCTTCTGGATCGCGGACCCCGACGGCATGGATACCGTCAAGAGCGACGTGATGCTGGCGCTGTGGGATGCCTTCAAGCGCGAGGGCATCCGGGTTCCCTACCCCGTCCGCGAAATCCGCATTCGGGGTGGCGCGTTACCGGTGGAAACCACCGTAGAAGTCCCGAATTAGGCCCGCTTTCGGGTGCAAAGGTCACGCTCGGCTTGCATGAAGGCCCGCAATCATTAAATTAGGGCCTGAAATCAAGCCTTTCCGCCAACATCGAAATCAGGCCGAGCCCGGAAGACAGTTCCCGCATGAGCTACGTCGAAGCCACCGATACCTCCCTGCGCAAGACCGGACAGATCAAGCTGCATGGGCCGAGCGCCTTTGCCGGCATGCGCAAGGCGGGCGCATTGGTGGCCAAGTGCCTCGACGAGCTCACCGACATCGTCGGGCCCGGCGTGCCGACCTCGCGCATCGACGAATTCGTCCGCGACTTCGCCTTCAGCAACAACGCCTATCCGGCGACGCTGATGTATCGCGGCTACCGATACTCGACCTGCACCTCGCTCAACCACGTGGTCTGCCACGGCATGCCCGGCGACCGCCCGCTGAAGGAAGGCGACATCGTCAATATCGACGTCACCTTCATCGTCGACGGCTGGTACGGCGATTCCAGCCGGATGTATGCGGTCGGCCCGATCGCGCGGAAAGCCGAGCGGCTGATCGAAGTCACCTATGAAGCGATGATGCGCGGCATTGCCGCGGTGAAGCCCGGCGCCACCACCGGCGACATCGGTCACGCCATCCAGAGTTTCGTCGAGCCGCAGGGCATGAGCGTGGTGCGCGATTTCTGCGGGCATGGCCTCGGCCGCATGTTCCACGACGAGCCGAACATTATCCATATCGGCCGGCCCGGCGAAGGCGTGCAGCTCAAGCCCGGCATGTTCTTCACCATCGAGCCGATGATCAATCTCGGCAAGCCGCACGTCAAAATCCTCTCCGACGGCTGGACCGCGGTCACCCGCGACCGCTCGCTGTCAGCGCAGTTCGAGCATTCGGTCGGCGTGACGGCGACGGGCGTGGAGATCTTCACGCTGTCGGAGCGGCACGGCGAGAAGCAGATCGGCTGATCACCGCACGCGCTCCGCCGCGCCCTGTCGCGGACGCCGGAATGACGATGGCGGCCGCTTGTAGGTCGCCGCGAATGCGTCGTTGAATCGGCGGACGCTGCCGAAGCCCGCCGCGAAGGCAATCTCCGCAAAATTCATGGTGGTCTGGTCGATCAGGCGCTTGGCTTCCTGCACGCGCCGGGTTGCCGCGATCTCGCTCGGGCTCGCGCCGGCATGGCGCATGAATAGGCGGAGCAGATGGCGCGGCCCGACCCCCAAGGCTTCGGCAAGCTCCGCCGCCGATGCGCGATCCAGGAATCCTTCGTTGATCAGACGCATCCCGCGGGCGACCGTGGTGGCCGTTCCCATCCAGGCGGGAGACCCCGGCGCTGCCTCCGGCCGGCACCGCAGGCAGGGGCGGAAGCCGGCCCGCTCGGCGGCGGCGGCCGTCGCATAGAAGGTGACGTTCTCGGAGCGAGCGGGGCGAACGGGACAGACCGGCCGGCAATAGATGCGCGTCGAGCGAACGCCGGAGAAGAACAGACCGTCGAAAGCGCGGGCACGCGCGAGGCGCGCCCGATCGCACGTCTCCCAATCGAGATGCGGTGGCAGCGCCTGCTGGTGTGCCGAGCCTGTCGCCATGGCCTGACAATAATTTCGATGCGGCCTGACGGATAGCCGGAATCGGACTCGATCGGGCGATGAGGTCCGAATTCAGCCAGCCTGTCCGGCCGCTCCGGCTCATGGTGTCGATCGCCTCAGGAGGCAATCGCATGAGCACACAGGTGCAACAAACGATGTCAGGACGAACGACCGTCGCGTTCGAGATCGGCCTACTGCTGCTTCTGTCCCTGATTTGAGGCAGCTCGTTCACGCTGATCAAGGTTGCGATCCCGACCATTCCGCCCTTCACGATGGTCGCCGCGCGGGTGACGATCTCGGCTATCCTTCTGGTCCTGATCGCGCTCGCGCAGGGACATGACCTTCCCCGCCGGGGATCGGTGTGGGCGGCCTTCCTCGTGCAAGGGCTGCTGCAAAGCGCGCTGCCGTTCACCCTGATCAGTTGGGGCGAGATGCATATTTCGAGCGGCCTCGCCGGCGTGCTCAACGCAACGCCGCCGATGTTCGTGCTCGCGATCGCGATGATCACCGGACGCGGGCGCCGGACGATAAGCGGCCAGAAGGTCATTGGCGTCGGTCTTGGCCTCGCAGGCGTGGCCGTGACAATGGGCATCGATGCGCTCTCCGGGATCGGCACGGCGGCACCGCCGGCGCAAGCGGCCGTGCTCGGCGCGAGCCTTTGCTATGCGCTCGCGCCGATCTGGGGCCAGCGCTTCTCGGGCCTGCCCGCAATCGTCACGGCCGCCGGTGCCATGAGCTGCGCCGCGATGCTGATGCTCCCCACGGCCGCCGTCGTCGATGAGCCATGGAGGCTGGCGCCGACGGCACAGGCGATCACGGCGGTCATCGTCCTTGCGGTGGCCTGCACCGCGCTTGCGATGGTGATCTATTTTCGGCTGATCCACACGCTCGGCCCACTCGGCACGACCAGCGGGAGCTACCTGCGCGCGGGATTCGCGGTGGCACTCGGCATCACCCTGCTTGGCGAGCGCTTTACCTGGTCTAGTCTGGCAGGAATGGTGCTCATTGTGGTCGGGGTGGTGGCTGTCACGGTGCCTCCACGGAAGCGAGACAGCGAGAAACCGTTGATCTGATTGCCGCCATTATCGCAGCTTGATCTTGCCATCCCCCTTGCCGATGACGATCTCTCCTCAGGGCTGACAGGAGAGATGATTGGCCAAGTCAACGCGTCGCGGTTTCCTTGGATTCGTATCCGCCAGCGCCGCCGGCCTGCTGCAGACCCGCGCCCAGGCGGCTCCAGCCACCGCGGACAGCGAGCCGGCCTGCATCCTGACGCCCCAGGCGGATGAAGGGCCGTTCTATGCCGACCCGAAACTCGTTCGGTCCGACATCACGGAGGGCAGGCCCGGTGTGCCACTGACACTGCGGCTGCGCGTGATCGAAGCCGGGCCCTGCACGGCAATCGGGGACGCCCGGGTCGACATCTGGCATTGCGATGCAAAAGGCCTCTATTCGGCGTTTCCCGGCCAGGGCGACGGCCACAACATCGACGCGACCAGCAAGACGTTTTTGCGTGGCACGCAGATGACCGACGAGGCCGGCTGGGTTGCGTTCAATACCATCTATCCCGGCTGGTACGACGGCCGCGCCACGCACATCCATTTCAAGGTATTTTTGGACGACCGCACGGTGCTGACCGGGCAGACTTTCCTGCCGGACGCACTGAACGAGTTCATCTACATCAACGTTCCCGCCTACAAGGACCGCGCCCGGCAGCGCACGATCATCAACGCCAATGACCTCGTGATCGGACGCTCCGATCCCGAGCATCGCGCCTTCTGCGCGGTGAAGGAGGAGCGCGACCGCTACGTTGCGACGCTGACGCTCGGCGTCGACCGCCGCACCGATGCGACCGTCGGGCGCCGCGGACCTCCGCCGGGTCCACCGCCGTCAGGCATGGGCGGATCGATGTTCGGCCGCCCGATCAAGGACAGGCTCGCCGCACTGGTGCCGGGGTTGAAGCCGGGGCGCTAGAGCTGCGTCTCTGACGTCTGGTTCACTCAATGTCATTCCGGGACGTCATTCCAGGGCGCGACGAAGTCGTGAGCCCGGAATCCATTCAGCCGCGTACTCTGTGGCCCGATGCATTCCGGGCTCTCTCGCTCCGCTCGGGCCCCGGAATGACGGAATGGACTGTTGGAGTCACAACGCTAGAGCGGCGCCGCCGTGCCGCAATTGACAGTTGCAAAAACGTTGGCCCGCGGCAATGCTGGCGGCCGATGCCCGTCAAGCCAGACCACGACAAAGACAAGCCTGAGGACACGCCGCATTATCACGGCCATCGCGAGCGGCTGCGCGAGCGCTTCTACAGCGCGGGCGCGGATGCGCTCAGCGACTACGAGCTGCTGGAGATGGCGCTGTTTGCCGCGCTGCCGCGGCGGGACACCAAGCCACTCGCAAAGACTTTGATCAAGACCTTCGGTTCGTTCGCCGAGGTCGTGCATGCCCCAGTGGCGCGCCTGCGCGAGGTGGACGGCGTCGGCGAGGCCGCGATCCACCAGCTCAAGCTGATCGCAGCGGCGGCGCACCGCGTCGCCAAGGGCGGGGTCAACAGCCGCAACGCGCTGTCGTCCTGGAACGAGGTGATCGACTACTGCCGCACCAGCATGGCCTTCGCCGACAAGGAGCAATTCCGCCTGCTCTTCCTCGACAAGCGCAACCAGCTCATCGCCGACGAGGTGCAGCAGACCGGCACCGTCGACCACACCCCGGTCTATCCACGCGAAGTGATCAAGCGCGCGCTCGAACTCTCCGCGACCGCGCTGATCCTGGTGCACAACCACCCCTCAGGCGACCCGTCGCCCTCGCAGGCCGACATCCAGATGACCAAGGCGATCATCGACATCGCAAAGCCGCTGGGCATCGCCGTGCACGACCACATCATCGTCGGCAGAAGCGGCCATGCCAGCCTGCGCGGGATGCGGTTGATCTAGAGCGGACTAGCTTTAGGCTGTCTCCGCTTGGGGATTGTCCCATTGCGGAAGCACCCTGTCCCCAACCCTCTCCCACAAGCGGGAGAGAGAGTGCACCTCCGTTGTGACCGGCAGTGTCATCGAACGGACTGCCATCCTTTCGGCGTCCAGCGGAGCAGCGCTCCCGAAAGCGGCTTCGGCGCACGGGCCACGACGTTCTGGGCGAGCGTACGCAGCGCGTCGAGCGCGGCGCTGCTGTCCTCGCCCGAATAGAGCACGAGATCGGGCGTCGGAACCGCCACGATCAGAACGCCATCCTGGGCTTGCGCGAGCGGCGCCCAGCTGTCGATCAGCGCAAGCCGGCTTGTCGCGTAATAATCGCCCTTCAACGTGCCGACCTGTCCCGGCACGGCCGGCTTTGCAGCGGACATGAGCGGCTTCAAGCTGCTGCGTACATTGGCGATGGCGATGTCGAAGACCTGGTCCGACGTCAAGCCGAGCGCAGCACGGTCCTTGTCATTGAAGATCCTGACCGTGCGCGGCGAGTCGAGCACCGGGACGATCACCAGCCCCTCCGCGAGCGGACGCGTCGGGATGGTACCGGCAGACTCGAGCTCGCGAAGCGCCTGCCGCATATAGTCGGTCGAGCGCACCACAATTCGGAGAGCTGCTTTGGTCGGAGCGTCCTTTACGTTGCCGGTCGTTGCGACGACCCCGCCGACATAGGTCTCGATCTCCTTGGCGCAGCCGCTCGTGTTGGCCTTGCAGAAGGCGTAGATGCGATCGAGGTTGGCTTGCAAGGGACCGATCGAAAGCGTCAGAGGGCCCTTGATCACGACTTGTGTGTTACGAACCACGGCATTTATCCGTGCCGCCACGAAAGCAGTGAACGCAGGCTCGTCGGTGGGGATTCGTTGCGCAGATGCAGGGCCGACGGCGAGGAGAGAGCCGCCGACGATCGCAGCGATCAGCCACCGGCACATGCGAGACCGGATACACATACGCCCCGCTCGGGCCTGTTGCGCCAAAGGGCGGGCATGTCGCGACAGCACGCTTGCAGCGCCCTCAGACCGAGGGGCCCCTGGCCAGAGCAGATGCGAGGCGGCCATTGTGCCAGTTGAAACCGACCTTCGGCCTTACGCCGGTCGACTGCTCGAGGTCGCCCTCCACGGCCCGTGCGTACTGCATTCCGTTTTTCAGCGCGCCAAAGGCATCGCAGCCGGACAGGGCAAAGGCGAGGACGATGATGACGATGGCTCTGAACATCGAAAGGACCTGAACGGAATGCACGCTCTACGTTGGATTGCGGCAACCGTATCATGCAACACGCCGATCAGACCACAGAAAAGACGTGGCGGCGCCCAGCCGCCGGAGGCGGGGTGTCGCGGCCGTTAGTGGTGGCGGATCGCCGAGCCGGCTGCGGGCTTGCCTACAGAGCGGGGTTACGGTTCGACCCAGCGCAGCACCGCTTCGACTGTGTCGGCGGGCGTGGTGTTGAAGCAGATCGCGGCTTCCGGCGCCAGGCGGTGGACGAGGTTGAGCACCTTCTCGAACAGCAGCAGGCGCTCCTTGGGCTCGCGGAGACCGGCGCCGATCACGATGCAATCGAAGCGCTCGTCGCGCAGCGCCGCCGTCACGGCGGCCTCGGCGGTCGCATCGAGATCGATCAGACAGCTCGTGACCTCGAAACCGAGGCCGCGCAAACGCAGGAGCTGGGCCTCGATATAGCTGCGGACATGTTCGGGCGTGAGCTGCGGGAATGCGCTATAATTCGCATTGCCGGGCTCGATGCCGATCGCGAGGACACGCTTGGCCATGCGGATCTCCCAACGGAATCATCTGTTCCGCTAACCGATTCCCTGCCGCTCCGGTTCCCCATGAGAGCTCGCCGCGTCATCGTCGCGGCAGTGCCGAGCGACCTCGGTCGCCTATTGACGCAGCATGATCAGGAGATCGGCGGTGTCGGGGACGCGCCGCCACTGCGCATTATCGTCGGCCTCGAACTGCCAGGCCTCGCCGGCCTTCGACATCAGGATGATCTGGCCGCGCTCGAGCCGCCATTGCGTCGGGTTGAACTGCGCGATCGCCGCGTCGCATTTCGGCTTGAGGAAGACCTGGAAATTGTCCGGGCCCGCCTCGGTGTTGGTCAGCGTCAGCCCGCAGACCGGCTGGCCGTTGCCACGCACCATCGACCAGTCGCCGATCATCTGGTCCATCGACTTGGCCATCGAGCGCGCGGCGGCGAGATCTTGCAGGATGTAGACACCCTCGCCCTGGCGCAGGCCCTCGAAGATGCCGGCCTCGACCTCGGTGAAGTCGATCACGGCTTCACCGGTCGCGTCCTGCAAGCGGACAATGTCGAGACCTCGAACGTTCCAGGCGACGATGTCCTTGGTGAAAGGCAGCGCGGTCTTGCAGGCCGGCTCCAGCTCCAGCTTAAAACCCTGGCCCGCGGCGTCGCCCTTGAGCGTGACGACGCAGGTCTTGCTGCGCTCGGTGGTCGACAGCTCCCACTGCCCGGGCATCTGCTTCTTCAGGGTCGTTGCATCCTGCGCATGCGCGATGCCGATCGCGGCCAAGTAGGCCGCGACGGCGAATGCAACGCCCCGAAGAGCTCTCATCAGCGCCCCCTAAACGGCGTTTCCGCAACCGGCGTCAGCGGCGCCTTGCCGGCGAACCAGGACTTGAGATTGTCGACCACGAGCTGGTCCATCGCGTTGCGTGTCACCACCGAGGCCGAGCCGATATGCGGCAGCAGCACGACGTTCTGCATGGACTTGAGGTCGTCCGGCACGTTCGGCTCGGCCGCGAACACGTCGAGGCCGGCGGCGAGAATGGTGCCGGATTTCAGCGCCTGCACCAGCGCCGGCTCGTCCACCACCGAGCCGCGCGCGACGTTGATGAGCACGCCGCGCGGGCCGAGCGCCTTGAGCACCTCGGCATTGATCATCTTGTTCGTGCTGGCGCCGCCGGGCACGATGACCATCAGCGTGTCCACCGCCTTCGCCATCTCGATCAAATCAGGATAGTGCTTGTAGGAGACGTCCTTGGACGGATTGCGGGAATGATAGACCACCGGCACCAGGGAGGCATCGAGCCGGCGCGCGATGGCCTGGCCGATCCGCCCCATGCCGACGATGCCGACCTTGCGGTCGCGCAGCGAGCCGACGCTGAGCGGATAGTTCTGCGTCTGCCACAGTCCGGAGCGGACGTAGCGGTCGGCCTTGATGAACTCGCGCAGGGTCGAGATCAGAAGGCCCATCGCGACGTCGGCGACCTCCTCGGTCAGGACGTCGGGCGTGTTGGTGACGATGATGTTGTGCTCGGCCGCGTATTTGGCGTCGATGTGGTCGTAACCGACGCCGAAGCTCGCCACCATCTCGAGCTTGGGCAATTGCGACAGCGAATCCTTGTCGGCGCGCACGGTGTGATAGGTCACGGCAACGCCGCGGATCTTGTCGCGGACCGCCGGCGTCAGTCGCTCGAGGTCACCGCGCGTCTCGGCCTTGTGCACGACGAAATGGTCGGAAAACCCGTTGTCGAGGATCGGCCGCACCGGCCCATAGATCAGAAGGTCGATCTTTTCGGACGAAATCGAACCGGTAGACATCAGCTTTCCTTTCCAAGCGCGCTCTCATGCCAGCGCCGTAAAGCGAGGTGCGAAACTAGCGCCAGCACCCCATAGATGACAATCCCGGCGAGCGACAACAAAAGCAGCGCCGCGAACATGCGGGGTATGTTCAATCGATAGCCTGACTCGGCGATCCTGTAGGCGAGCCCGGAGCCGGCACCCGCCGTTCCGGCCGCGATCTCGGCCACGACCGCGCCGATCAGCGACAGGCCGCCGGCGATGCGCAAGCCGCCGAGGATGTAGGGCAGCGCCGCAGGCAACTTGAGGAAGCGCAGGGTCTGTGGCGGCGAGGCGCCATAGAGCTGGAACAGGCCGGCGAGATTGCGGTCGACCGAGTTGAGCCCGAGCGTGGTGTTGGACAGCACCGGGAAAAAGGCGACGATGAAGGCGCAGACCACCACCGCGGTCTGCTGCTCCAGATAGATCAGGAGCAGCGGCGCAATCGCGATGACAGGCGTCACCTGGAGGACGACGGCGTAGGGGAACAGCGAATATTCCACCCATTTCGACTGGTTGAACAGCAGCGCCAGCGCGATGCCGCCGACGCTCGCGGCGACAAACCCTTCGAGCGTGGTCAGAAGCGTGGTGGCCAGCGACTGCGACAGCACCGCCCAGTCCTTGATCAGCGTCAGAAAGATGACGGAGGGCGCCGGCAGCACGTAAGGCGGAATCTCCTTGATGCGGACCACCAGTTCCCAGGCGAGGAGGCCGGCCGCGAACACGATGACGGGCAGCACGAGGCGCATCGCGCGTTGCGCGCCGGACGGTTTTGCGGTGACGGCAGCTTGCGCGTTCATAGCGTCGACTGCCCCGCATAGGACGGCGCCAGCGCGGCCGACACTCTTCGGCAGTAATCGGAATAGGCCGCGGAGGTACGAAACTCCTCAGCCCGCGGCTCGACCGTCTCGATGCGGAGGTCGGCCTGGATGCGGCCGGGCCGCGCCGTCATCACCACCACGCGCTGCGACAGGTAGACGGATTCGAACACCGAATGGGTGACGAAGATGATGGTCTTGCCGAGGCTGCGCCATAACGCGAGCAGATCATTGTTGAGGCGGAAGCGCGTGATCTCGTCGAGCGCCGCGAACGGCTCGTCCATCAGCAGGATATCGGGATCAGTGACGAGCGCGCGCGCCAGCGACACCCGCATCTTCATGCCGCCGGAGAGCTCGCGCGGAAAGGCATCGGCAAAATCGGCAAGCCCGACACTGGCGAGCGCCGCGTCCGCACGCGCGCAGGCCTCTGCCTTGGGAACGCGGCCAAGCCTTAGGGGTAGCCGCACGTTGTCGCGCACGCTGGTCCAGGGCATCAGCGTCGGCTCCTGGAACACGAAGCCGATGCCGTGGCCCGGCTGCGGCACGCCCTCGTGGCGCGCCACCCGCACGATTCCGGACGATGGCATGCTGAGCCCCGCGATCAGCCGCAGCGCGGTCGACTTGCCGCAGCCGGACGGGCCCAGCAGCGAGATGAACTCGCCCTTGCGCACCGCGAGGTCGAGCGGGCCGAGCGCCATGACGCCGTTATCATACGTCTTCGTCACGCCGCGCAGGCTGACGGCGAGAGCCGTCAGGCTGGCCTCGACGGTGGGCGACGCTTGGCTCTCTACCATTGCGCGCTGAACATTGCGGGGCATGTCACCTCTCCCCATCGGGGAGAGGTGCAGGACGCCGAGCCACCTCCGCCAAATCTCAACATGCGTTACGGCTTGCTCGGGCGCAGCTCGACGCCGACGCCCTTGTTGACGAAGCGCAGCGTATAGGATTTGCGGAAGTCGAGATCGGGCTTCACCACGCCCGCCTTCACCATCTTGTTGAAGAAGGAGGTGTAGCGCTCGTCGCTCATGGCGCCGATGCCGTTCTTCAGGCTGTCGCCGGAATCGACGATGCCGTGCTCCTTCATCTTGGCGACGGAATAGGCGAGCAGATCGTCGGTCATCTCCGGATTGAGCTGCTTGATCATGGCGTTGCCGGCGGAATTGTCGCGGTAGATGTAATTGTACCAGCCGATCATGGAGGCATCGACGAAGCGCTGTACCAGGTCCGGCTTCTTCTCGACGATCTCGCGGCGAGTCTCGATCAGGGTCGAATAGGTGTTGAAGCCGTAGTCGGCGAGCAGCAGCACGTTGGGCTTGAAGCCGGCCGCCTTCTCGACCGCGAAGGGCTCGGATGTCACGTAGCCCTGCATGGCGCTCTTGGGGTTGGCGATGAAGGGCTGCGGATTGAAATTGTAGGGACGGACGTTCTTCTCGCTGAATCCATATTCGGATTTCAGCCACTGGAAGTAGCTGGTCATGCCCTCCTTGGAGACGAACAGCGTCAGCGGCTTGAGATCCTCGATCTTGGCGACCTTGGCGTCGGGCTGCGTCAGCATCACCTGCGGATCCTTCTGGAAGATCGCGGCGATGGTGACGACGGGGACGTTGTTGGCGACCGCATCGAACGACATCAGCGTGTTCGCGGCCATGAAGAAATCGATCTTGCCGGCGATCAGCAGCATCCGGTTATTCTCGTTCGGCCCGCCGGGGACGATGGTGACGTCGAGGCCGTATTTCTTGTAGGTGCCGTCGGCGACCGCCTGGAAGAAGCCGCCATGCTCGGCCTCGGCGACCCAATTGGTGCCGAAGGTGACCTTGTCGAGCGTCTCGGCCCGCACCGGGACGCTTCCGACCAAAACGGCCATCAGGCCCGCCGTTAACGCTCGCCGCAGATGAGAAGGGCTCATGAAGGGACTCCGTCGATCGTTGCTGGCCGATGTGAACGCAACGCGATAAAACCGCATGAAGTTCGGGGACGCGAGCCGGCCGGGCCCGCGTCCCCTCATACCCCAAATTACGTGACAAATTCAGGCAAAGAAACCTCCAAAGAAACCTCCAAGGAAAGCTCAATGATGCCGTCGCGCGACTGGACCGAGATCCGCTGGGCCGATGCGGCCCCGGCCGAGGCCTCGCGCTGGATCGCGGTGCTGCCGCTGGCGGCGACCGAGCAGCACGGCCCGCATCTGCCGCTCGAAACCGACGTGCTGATCGCGAATGCGTATCTGGCGCGCGTGCGCGAGCTGCTGCCCGAAACCGTTCCGGCCAGTTTTCTGCCCGTTGAGCCGATCGGCATTTCCACCGAGCATATCGACTATCCGGGCACACAGACGCTGCCGACTGATGTCGCGCTGAAGCGATGGACCGCAATCGGCGAAGACGTCGCCCGGCGCGGCGTGAAGAAGCTCGTCATCATCACCAGCCATGGCGGCAACAGCGCGGCCATGATGCTGGTGGCGCAGGATCTGCGCGCACATCACAAGCTGTTCGTGGTGACGACCTCGTGGTCGCGCCTGTCGGGCGCTGACTCATTGTTCCCGGCCGATGAAGTGCGCCACGGCATTCACGGCGGCGCGGTCGAGACCTCGATCATGCTGGCACGTTATCCTGACCAGGTGCGGATGAATGCAATCGCGGATTTTCCCGCGAGCAGCATCGCGATCGAGCAGCAGTATCGCTGGCTGTCGACGCAACGTCCCGCGCCGTTCGCCTGGCAGGCGCAGGATCTCAACGCCAGCGGCGCCGTCGGCAACGCGACGCTGGCCGTTGCAGAAAAGGGCGAACGCCTGATCGATCAGGGCGCGACGGCCTTTTGCGAGTTGCTGACTGAAGTCGATAACTTCGACGTGAACAGGCTCGCCAAGGGGCCCCTCGGCTAGCTCCCATCCTGCTGGAATTGTTCAGGAAAGCACAGGGCTCGGCGACCGCATTTCCCGGCTTCGAACCGGACGCGAGGAGCCTCCGTCCAACTGGGCACGCGGGCCACAACGGACCGCCTCAACCCCGGATGGAGTTTCACATGTCGATCAAGACCAAGATTGCCGCCGCAACTCTCGCTGCCCTCGCCGTCACCGGCAGCATCGTGTCCACCACCTCCTCGGCCGAAGCCAAGCAGCCCGGCTGGGTCTGGGGCGTGGGCGCCGGCATCGCCACCGCCGCCGTCGTCGGCTCCGCGATCGCTGCCAGCAATGACCCCTATTACTACGGCTATCACCGCTGCGGCTGGGTCGCCCAGTACAACGCCTTCGGCCAGTACGTCGGCCGCGTTCGTACCTGCTACTGATCTAGGTACCTGAGGCCGATCTCTCGTGGATCCTGCGTCCGACACGGGCGCCTCATCCACCCCGTGTCGTGCCCCCGACCCCGCCCGGCTGTCCCCCCGGGCGGGGTCATTTGTTTTCGGGCCGCGAGACCCCCCCTCAGGCCGAGCCTTCCGATTGCACCTTCCACGTGTCAAGGTACGAACAGGTGGCTGGAGGGGCGAGTATGAATTGGCGGGTTTCAGTTGGATTGATCCTGCTCGCGATGCTGACGTCAACGCAGGCATTTCCCGAACCGGCCTCGCAGCCGCAAACAGTGGTCCAAGGCGATGATCGCCCCGCCGTGGACGTCGAACTCGTGATTGCGGTCGACGTTTCCTACTCGATGGAACCGGACGACCTGGCAGCTCAGCGCGAAGGCTTTGCCAAGGCCATCGTCTCGCAGGAGTTTATTCGAAACGTGCAGGCCGGTGTTATCGGCATAGCGCTGACCTATTTCGAATGGTCATCCACGAATGACCAGAAAATAGTCGTCCCCTGGCGACAGATCGACGGAGCGGAATCGGCTGAGGCCGTGTCGCAACTGAGCTCATGAAGGCACCGATCCGCCGCGGTGCGCGCACGTCGATCTCGAGTGCGATCAAGTTCGCCATGCCACTGTTTGAGCAGAGCCCGTACCGTGGCTCGCGCCGTGTCATCGACATTTCGGGCGACGGTCCCAACACCACCGGCGATCCGGTCGCCACAGCGCGCGACGCAGCGTTGCAGCAGGGCATCGCCATCACCGGCCTGCCGGTCATGACCGATGCAGCACCCCATAAACCGACGGACTTCCAGCATATCGACCATATCGATTGGTACTATGAGGATTGCGTGATCGGCGGCCCAGGCTCCTTTGTCGTGCCGATCACCGATCGCGAAAACTTCAAGGAGGCGATCCGGACCAAGCTGGCGCTCGAGGTCGCAGGCCGCACGCCGGATCAATCTGCGGCCCCTTCTGTGGGCCAGAAGCCGCGGGTTCTCTGCACGATCGGCGAAAAGCTCTGGCAGCAGCGGTGGGATACGATCGGTGCGGCGAACAAGGCTACGATCAGTCCGGCCGGCAAGCATACGCGCAGTCCGGCCAGCACGGATGACGCATTGCTCGACAAGAAGATGAAGAGCATCTGCCGCGGCTGCTAGATGCTTTCGTCAGCCGGCGACCCGGCCGCCGACCTGCTCGATCGCGCCGCCCTCCATTTGCCTGGTCTCGGATAGGTCTCCAGCAGAGGCCGGGCTCCGCTCGCCCAGTCCAGTTTCCTGCCCCCTTAAGCGATGTTGCAGCCTCGTCACACAAGGGTGCGAACCATCACCGCGGCAATCCGCGCCAGTTGCTATTGCGAATTAATCGCAATAAGGTTCGCAACAAGACAGGGGCTTGGGACGAAATCGCGCCGGATCGAGATCATCTCGCTAGGTCGCCTCAGCAACCGAGACCTGATGACAGGGTCGCCGCGAATCGGCAGGGATGTCGCGGCGGGTGGATACATTCGCGTTTGGGGGCGTGCGTTTTGACGTTGAGAGGTCACCGTTACAGGTACATGCGGACGGCCGCGGCGATTGCCACGGGCGTGCTGGCTTTTCCTGCCGCAGGCACGGCGGCCGATCTGCCACTGAAGGCCCCGGCGCTGAGAGCGGTCTATGATTGGACGGGCCTCTATATCGGCGCGCATGCCGGCTATAGCCGCGGCTCATCGCACTTTGCGCTGACCGACGGCACCGCAGTCAGCGACAGCGGCGTCTTCAGCGGCATGATCGGCGGCGTGCAGGCCGGCTACAATTACCGGCTCAATTCCGGCTGGCTCGTCGGCGTCGAAGGCGATTTCTCGTTTCCCAACTACATTGCCTCGAACTCGATCGTCTCGTTCCTGGCGACCCCCGCCAACACCGTCACCCAGCAATGGGACTACACCGCGAGCCTACGTGGCCGCGTCGGCTATACCAGCGGTCCGTGGCTGGTCTATGCCACCGGCGGCTTTGCCTGGATGGGCGAGCGCTATTTCGACACGCCGGCCGCCGGCGAAGTGCCGAAAATCCTGAACACGCGGCCCGGCTGGATCGCCGGTGCCGGCATCGAATACGGGTTTGCGCCGCATTGGAGTGCACGGCTCGAATATCTCTACAGCCGCTTCGACGGCGCCAATGTCGCCTTCTCCACGGGCGCCCAATACAGCTCCTCGTCGCTCGACTTCCAGCAGGTCAGGCTCGGCCTCAACCGCAAGGTCGATTGGCCGGGCATGCCGAGCTACACCCCGAAGAGCTCCCTGATCGACACGGAATCCGATCGCTGGGAGATTCACGGCCAGAGCACCTATCTGCCGCAAGGCTATCCGTCCTTCCCCGCCCTCTACACCGGGCCGAACTCGCTCTCGCCCTCGGCGCAGGCCAAGGCGACGTGGAGCAACAGCCTGTTCCTGAACGCGCGGCTCTGGGACGGCGGCGAGGTCTATTACAATCCCGAGCTGCTCCAGGGGTTTGGACTGGGCGACACCGTGGGCGCGGCCGGCTTCCCCAACGGCGAAGCGCAGAAGTCGAACTTCCCCTATCCGCATTACAACACTTCGCGCCTGTTCGTACGCCAGACATTTGGTTTTGGCGGCGAGCAGGAGGAGTTCGCGAGCAGCCAGTTGCAGCTCGGGCAGAAGGTCGACGTTTCCAGGCTCACCTTGCAGGCCGGCAAGTTCGCGGTCGTCGACGTGTTCGACGGCAATGCCTACGCCAAGGACACCCGCAAGGACTTCATGAACTGGTCGCTATGGGCGCCGGGCGCCTTCGACTATTCCGCCGACAAGGTCGGCCTCACCTATGGCGTCACCGCCGAGCTCAACCAGAAGCATTGGGCGCTGCGCGGCGGCTATTTCCTGATGGTGGCCGAGCCTAATTCGAATCATTTCGACACCAGGGTCGGCGAGCGTGGCCAATACGTGCTCGAGCTCGAGACGCGCTTCTCGCTGTTCGGCCAACCCGGCAAGCTCAGGACCATGGGCTGGCTCGACAGCGCCAACATGGGCAGCTTCCGCGAGACGCTGGACAATCCCGCGCTCAATCTCGACATCGCGCAAACCCGGCGCGGCCGTCTCAAGGTCGGCTATGTCGTCAATCTCGAACAGGCGATCACGGACGATGTCGGGCTGTTCGGCCGCTGGAGCTGGAACGATGGCAAGAGCGAGACGATCGCCTTTACCGACATCAACCGCAGCCTGTCCGCCGGACTGTCGATCAAGGGCACGACATGGGGCCGGCCGGACGACGTGATCGGCATCGGCGGCGCCATCAATGCCATCTCGCAAGACTATCGGGACTTCCTGGCGGCGGGCGGTCTCGGTATTCTCATCGGCGACGGCGCGCTCAATTACCGCAAGGAGCGCATCCTCGAGACCTATTACGCCTACGCGCTGAACAAGAACCTCACCCTCACCGCTGACTACCAACTCATCGTCAATCCCGCCTACAACGCCGACCGCGGACCGGTGTCGGTGTTTTCAGGGCGGCTGCACGGGGAGTTCTGAACGCGGCTCAGGCGCGACGAAAGAGCGTAAGCCCTCACCCGGATCGCATCTTCGATGCGATCCGACCTCTCCCTATGGGAGAGGTGAACCTACGCCGCCCGGATCGCGTCCAGGAATTTTCCGACCTCGAGCTTGAGACGGCTGCTCTCGCCGGACAGCGATCTCGCAGACGCGAGCACGTTGGCGGAGGCCGATCCGGCTTGGCTGGCGCCGCGCTGCACGTCGACGATGCTGGCGGAGACCTGCTGGGTGCCGCGGGCCGCCTGCTGCACGTTGCGGGAAATCTCCCGCGTCGCCGCGCCCTGCTCCTCGACCGCCGCGGCGATCCCCCGAATACATTTTGCAAATGTCAGAAACCTGGCCGGCGGCCACTATGGGCGCGTTAAGCAACGACCCGTAGTTCCGCGGAGTGCCCGGCCGCACCGCGGGCCTGTCGGAATGCTGTCAATCAACGGGTTCCCAGGGCGGGGTTGCGACAGAATCGCCGGCATTTCCTCTCCGAATTCCTATATCAATGGCTGCGCCTCCAACCGGGCCACACTCGCTTACTCGCGGAACGTCAATGCTCTCGGTCGAACTCGTCATCGTCGTCGTGCTGATCGTCATCAACGGCCTGTTGTCCATGTCCGAGCTGGCCGTGGTGTCGTCCCGCCCGGCGCGGCTGTCGCTGCTCGCGGCCAAGGGTGTGCGCGGCGCCGAGCGGGCACTGACGCTGGCGGCCGATCCCGGCAAATTCCTCTCGACGGTGCAGATCGGCATCACGCTGGTCGGCGTGCTCTCCGGCGCATTCTCGGGCGCGACGCTCGGGCAGCGGCTGACGCAATGGCTGGTCGAACTCGGCATGTCCTCGGGCATCGCCGACATCGTCGGCGTCGGCCTCGTCGTCACGCTCATCACCTACGCCACCCTGATCGTCGGCGAACTGGTGCCGAAGCAGGTGGCGCTGCGCGACCCCGAGAGCATCGCGGTCAGGGTCGCGCCCGCGATGCACCTGCTGGCGCGGATCTCGCTGCCGCTCGTGTTCCTGCTCGATGTCTCCGGCAAGCTGATCCTCACGCTGCTCGGCCGCGGCGGCAGCGCCGAGGAAAAGGTCTCGGAGGACGAGATCCATCATCTTGTCCGCGAGGCCGAGAGCGCAGGCGTGCTCGAACCCGGCGAGAAGGAGATGATCGCCGGCGTGATGCGGCTCGGCGACCGCCCGGTCGGCGCCGTCATGACGCCCCGCACTGAGGTCGACGAGATCGACCTGAACGACGATGCGGAGACCATTCACGAGATCATCGCAAAGAGCCCGCATTCGCGCTTCCCCGTCTCGGACGGCGATCGCGACAAGCCGATCGGCGTGCTCCAAGCCAAGGACCTGCTGATCGCTTATATGAACGAGCGCGCGCCGGATCTGCGCGCACTCGTGCGCGAGGCGCCGGGCATTCCGGCCTCGGCGGATGCCCGCGACGTGCTGACCATCCTGAAAGCTGCGCCGGTCCATGTCGGCTTCGTCTACGACGAATACGGCGCGTTCGAAGGCATGGTGACGGCCGCAGACATCCTCGAGTCGATCGTCGGCGCCTTTCATTCCGAGGAAGGGCCGCCCGAGCCGGCCTTTGTCAGGCGCGACGACGACTCGCTCCTGATCTCCGGCTGGATGCCGGTCGACGAGTTCGGCGAGCTGCTCGGCATCGAGCTGCCGCCGCACCGCTACAACACGGTGGCGGGCCTCGTGCTGCAACAGTTCAGCATGCTGCCCAATGTCGGCGACGCCTTCGACTTCGCCGGCTGGCACATCGAGGTGATCGACCTCGATGGACGACGGATCGATAAGATTTTGGCGAGCCGGCGCGGCGAGCAGGCGGCGGCGTGAGGGGGCGCGCGACTGTATGCATAGCGCGCGGGGACGCCGCACCAACCTCCACTCGTCGTCCCGGCGCAGGCCGGGACCCATAACCACAAGATTGAGTTTGGCGACAACTCGCTAACTCCGATCTCGCGCAACAACCTCTGCCTCGGCGTATGGGTCCCGGCCTGCGCCGGGACGACGGCTGAGATTGGAGCCCGCGCTCAGGCCAAACGCAAGACCCTCACCCGAACTTCACTCCGATCCGCTTTTCCTTGCGCCAGACCACGGTGCAGGACAAATGCTTTCCGTCGGCGTGGACGAACAGGGTGAAACGGTCGGGGATGCCGACCGGGCTGGTGACGTCGAGGGCTGCGCCGGTGTCGGACAGGTTGCGGACGGCGCAGTCGATTGCGCCGCCGCCGAACTCGATGGTTCCGGCCTTCAGCACGCGATGTCTCGCCTTGTCGCGCCGTTCGTCCATGGGGCCAATCTACACCCAAAGCTGAACCAAGCGTTAAACGCAGCCTCTCCCGCAATGAATATCCGGCGGTCTTGCAATCGAGGCGACGCTCACAGCGCGGGCTGGAACGTCTCGGAGCGCGCCATCCGCCAGCCATCGCGGAATCGCGGATCTTCCGTGCCTTCGAGCAGCTCGCCCGGGCGCAGCGCCGGATAGAGCTGTGCGAAGGATTGCACCTGGGTCGTCGATCTCCGTTGGCTGAAATGGATCGGGCGCAGCTGCTGCGGATGTTCGAGGCCGGCGGCGGCGATCAGCTCGGTCAGCGAATGCAGCGTCGCTTGGTGGTAATTCTGCACGCGGTCGATCTTGAGCGGCACGTAGAGCGCGCGCGCACGCGTCGGGTCCTGCGTCGCGACGCCGGTCGGGCAGCGGTCGGTGTGGCAG
>NZ_PSRT01000087.1 GCF_004212635.1 Bradyrhizobium genosp. SA-3
CCGCGCGCGGGGAGAGGGAGAACACTCTTTGTAGGATTCCCCCATGCGTCTTCCCGACTCTGTCACGGGATCGTTTCTCGTCGCACTCGGCGCGGCCGCCGCCTATGGCGGTTGGATCTTGCCGCCGGTGCCGGGGCAGCCGGTCGGCCCCAACGTGTTTCCGCTGGTGATCGGCACGGGGCTCGCGCTGTGCGGGCTCGCGATCGTGTTCGGCATCGGCCATTCCTTCGAGGAGGAGGAGGAGCTCATCCCGTTCGAGGACGGCCAGGCAGCTAGCCCCCCGCCGCAGGGCAAGCTCTACGGCCTGCGCGCGCTGCTGCCGCCGGCGCTGCTGCTGTTCTACGTCTTTGCCGCCGACCGGCTCGGCTTCATCCTCACCGCGGCGATCATGGTCTACGTGACCTCGACCGCGTTAGGGGCGAGGTGGAAGCTGGCGCTGCCGCTCGCGGCGCTCTCGCCGTTCGCCATTCACCTCATCTTCGGCAAGCTGCTCCGCGTGCCGCTGCCTGCCGGCCTGCTGCCGACGCCCTGGTAATCCCATGCTGAAAACCCTGATTGATGCGTTCGCACTGATCTCCACCTGGGAGGTCATCATCGCGATGTTCGCAGCCTCCGTGTACGGGCTCGTGATCGGCTCGCTGCCGGGCCTGTCGGCGACGATGGCGACCGCCCTGCTCGTCCCCGTCACCTTCTACCTGTCGCCGATCGCGGCGATCGCGACCATCGTCGCGGCCTCCTCGATGGCGATCTTTTCCGGTGACATTCCCGGCGCGCTGCTGCGCATTCCCGGCACGCCGGCTTCCGCCGCCTATGCCGACGAAGCCTATGCCATGACCCGCAAGGGCCAGGCCGAGCTCGCGCTCGGGGCCGGCGTCTGGTTTTCCGCGGTCGGCGGCATCGCCGGGGTGCTGTCGCTGATGATCCTGGCGCCGCCGCTCGCCGAGATCGCCCTGTCGTTCTCGACCTTCGAATATTTCTGGCTGGCGCTGCTCGGCCTGATGTGCGCCACTTTGGTCGCGCGCTCCTCGCCGGTGAAGGCGATCGCGGGCATGTTCATTGGCCTCTTGGTCTCCTGCATCGGCATCGAGAATCCCGGCGGCATCCCGCGCTTCACCTTTGGGATCACCGATCTGTTCGGTGGCATCGAGCCGATCCCGGCGCTGGTCGGCGTGTTCGCGGTGGCACAGGTGATGCGCGCGATGCTGACGCCCGAGCCGCCACCACTGCCGCGGCGAAAATTCGGGAGCATCATGGCCGGCCAGTGGAAGCTGACGAAGCTTTATCATTGGCAGATGACGCGCGGGAACATCGTCGGCATCATCATCGGCGTGCTGCCCGGCGCCGGTGCCGACATGGCCGCCTGGGTCTCCTACGCAATGTCGAAGCGGTTCTCCAAAGAGCCGGAAAAGTTCGGCACCGGTCACGTCGAAGGCCTGGTCGAGGCCGGCGCCAGCAACAATGCCAGCATCGCCTCCGGCTGGGTGCCTTCGCTGTTGTTCGGCATCCCCGGCGACACCATCGCCGCGATCGCGATCGGCGTGCTCTACATGAAGGGACTCAATCCCGGCCCGACGCTGTTCACCGAGAAGGCGTCGAGCATGTATGCGATCTACCTGATGTTCATCATCGCGAACATTTTGATGATCCCGCTCGGCATCGCCATGATCCGCGTTGCCGCCTACATCCTGCTGGCGCCGCGCTCCACCGTGATGCCGATCATCATGCTGTGCTGCGCGGTCGGCTCGTTCGCGATCGGCAACAACATGTTCGGCGTCGTCACCGTCGCCGCCTTCGGCGTGATCGGCTATGTGATGGAGGCCAACGGCTACCCCGTCGCAGCCATGGTGCTCGGCATCGTCATGGGCACCATGGTCGAGCAGGCTTTCGTCACGTCGTTGATCAAGTCGGACGGAAGCATCCTGCCGTTCTTCGAGCGCCCGGTCGCGGCGATCCTGGCCGCGATGGCGATCGGCGCCCTGCTGTGGCCGGTGATGGTGTGGGTGTGGCGCAAGATGAAACCGCTCCAGACGGCCGCGGCAACATCCCGGTGATTGCAGGCGAGCGGCCCTCGCCTGCCCCGCCGGGGCGTTGTAAACCAGGGCATGACCGAGAAGAAGGCTTCGCTGGACATCAAATCCCTCGCCCGCGACTTGCGCGCCGGCAGCCGCGCGCCGCTGGCGCGGGCCATCACGCTGGTGGAGAGCCGGCGCGGTGACCATCAGGCGCTGGCGCGCGAGCTCGTGCAAATGCTGCTGCCCGACACCGGCAAGGCATTTCGCGTCGGCATCACCGGCTCGCCAGGCGTCGGCAAATCAACCACGATCGACGTGCTCGGGACGTATCTGATCGAACAGGGCCACAAGGTGGCGGTGCTCGCGGTCGATCCGTCCTCGGCGCGCAGCGGTGGCTCGATCCTCGGCGACAAGACGCGGATGGCGCGGCTGGCGGCCTCCACTGATGCCTTCATCCGCCCCTCGCCGTCCTCGGGCACGCTCGGCGGCGTCGCGGCCAAGACGCGTGAGGCGATGCTGCTCTGCGAAGCCGCCGGCTTTGACGTCGTGCTGGTCGAGACCGTCGGCATCGGCCAATCCGAGACGGCGGTCTGCGACATGACCGACTTCTTCCTCGCCCTGATGCTGCCGGGCGGCGGCGACGAGCTACAAGGCATCAAGAAAGGCCTGGTCGAGCTCGCCGACATGATCGCCATCAACAAGGCCGACGGCGACAACCTCAAGCGCGCCAAGATCACCGCGGCCGACTATCGCGGCGCGCTGCATATCCTCAGCCCCCGGTCCGAGCATTGGCACCCACCGGTCGAGACCTATTCGGCGCTCACCGGCACCGGCATCGCCGAGCTCTGGCAGAAGGTTCTGGATCACCGCAAGGCGATGAGCGCATCCGGCGAGTTTGCCGTGCGCCGGCGCGATCAGCAGGTGAAATGGATGTGGTCGATGCTGGAGCAGAGGATGCTGGCGCGGCTGCGCAGCGAGGCGTCGGTGCGGACCAAGGTCCGGAAGATCGAGGCGGAGGTAGCCGACGGTCACCTCACGCCGGCGCTCGCCGCCGAGCAGATTCTGGAGTTGCTGCAATGAGCGAAAAGCTCCACATTCTCCTGACCGGCTTCGGGCCGTTTCCCGGCGCGCCCTATAATCCGACCCAGCCACTGGTGGCGCGACTGGCGCAGCTGCGCCGCCCGGCACTCGACAAGGTCGCGATTGCCAGTCACATTTTCCCGGTCACCTATGCTGCGGTCGACCAGCAATTGCCTGACGTGCTCACTAAGGTGAAGCCGGATGCGCTTCTGATGTTCGGCCTCGCCGCACGCACGCCTTACCTGCGCATCGAGACCCGCGCCCGCAATGCCGTCACCATGCTCTGGCCGGATGCCGCCAACACCCGTTCGAGCAAGCGCGGCATCGCCGGCCATGCGGACGCGATGATGTTCGGTCCGCACACCGCAAGGCTGCTGCGCGCCGCACGCCTCACCGGCATCGATGCCCGTGCCTCGCGCGATGCCGGCGCCTATCTCTGCAACTATTTGAGCTGGCGCGCGATCGAGAATGTGAGAGCGGGCGGGCCGATGCTGGCGGCGTTTATCCACATCCCGTTGCTCGCGCGCAGCGGTGCCGTGCGCCGCAAGGGCGCGCCGCGGATCACATTGGACGAGTTGGTGGATGCTGGCGAGGCGATGCTGATGGAGATGGTGGGTTTGGCGCGGAAGGCGCGGAACACGCCGGCTTCGTAAGTGGGCAAAGGCGCCTTGCGCCGGTGCCCACCATGCATCCGCGTCCATTGTGGCAATGGTGGGCACGCTTCCGCTTTGCCCACCCTACGGCACCGTCTAGGCGTAAACATTTAACCCTACCGCGAACAATCCTCACGCCACCGGTCGCCCTGCGCTACCTAGTCGGCGCGGACACCTCCCGCGTCCGCCGGAGGACGCGTCATGGACCTCAATCGCCGTCATCTCATCCGAGCCTCGACCGGCGGCATCGCCGGCGCGCTCGCCATGCTGGCTGACGCTGCGCGCGCGGCGCCCCTGACATCCCTGCTCGGCCGCGACGCCACGCAATTCGGCGTGCGGGCCGGCAGCAGCGAGGACCAGACGCGAGCGCTTCAGCGTGCGATCGATGAGAGCGCGCGGGCGCAGATGCCGCTCGCCTTGCCGCCCGGCACCTACCGAACCGGCCTGTTGCGGCTCCCGAACGGCGCACAACTGATCGGCGTGCGCGGTGCGACGAAACTCGTCTTCACCGGCGGAGCCTCGGCAATCCAAAGCGACGGCGCGGACTCGATCGGCCTCACCGGCATCACCTTCGACGGCGGCAACATTCCGCTGCCGACGCGGCGCGGCCTGATCCACGTCCTCGGCGGCCGCGACGTCCGCATCACCGATTGCGCGATCACCGGCTCCGGCGGCAGCGGCGTCTGGCTCGAGCAGGTGTCCGGCGACATTTCCGGCAATATCTTCACCAATGTCGCGGTGACGGCGGTGGTCTCATTCGACGCCAGGGGCCTCAGCGTTTCCCGCAACACCATCACCGGCACCAATGACAACGGCATCGAGATCCTGCGCACCGCGATCGGCGATGACGGCACGTTGGTCACTGATAACCGCATCGAAGACATCAAGGCCGGCCCCGGCGGCTCCGGCCAGTACGGCAACGCCATCAACGCCTTTCGCGCCGGCAATGTGATCGTGCGCGGCAACCGCATCAGGAATTGCGACTACTCCGCGGTGCGCGGCAACTCCGCCTCCAACATCCACATCACCGGGAATAGTGTCAGCGACGTGCGCGAGGTCGCGCTCTATTCCGAATTCGCGTTCGAAGCGGCGGTGATCGCCAACAACACCGTCGACGGCGCCGCCGTCGGTGTCTCCGTCTGCAATTTCAACGAGGGCGGCCGCATCGCCGTTGTCCAGGGCAATATCATCCGCAATTTGATCCCGAAGCGTCCGATCGGCACCGCTCCGGACGACGATGCCGGCATCGGCATCTACATCGAAGCGGACTCCTCGGTGACCGGAAACGTGATCGAGAACGCGCCGTCCTACGGCATCGTCGCCGGCTGGGGCAAATATCTGCGCGAC
This sequence comes from Bradyrhizobium genosp. SA-3, assembly GCF_004212635.1. Taxonomy (GTDB): domain Bacteria; phylum Pseudomonadota; class Alphaproteobacteria; order Rhizobiales; family Xanthobacteraceae; genus Bradyrhizobium. Next base: position 5,093 of record NZ_PSRT01000087.1, read on the forward strand.
GTCGCGATCACGGGGAACGTGATCCGCAAGGCGCTAGCCGGCGTCGGCGTCTCCGTGGTGCCGGGAGCCGGCACTGCGCTCGTCAACAACAACATGATCTCCGAGACCCCGCGCGGCGCCGTGGTCGGGCTGGATCATGCGCGTGCGGTGACGTCGGACCTGTCAGCCGACGGTGCGCAGCGGTTCGCGCAGGTGGTGGTCGGCGGGAATGCAGTGCGGCGTTAGAACGCGTTCCGCAGCAGCGGGTATTTTGCCTGCAGGCCGTCGAGGCTGAAGGTGAATTCGACGACGCGTTCGGGGGCAGCGACGATTTCGGCGGCGGGCGGGGAGAACTGCGGCAGAAGTGTTGCCATCGTGGCCGGCGCCGTCGGCGGCGCCATCACGGCAGGTGCCGTAAGCGATGCCATCGCGGGCGGCGCGGAGAGCGTTGCGATCGGGGCCCCGGTGATGTCGGCGAGAACGTCCGGCTTGGGATCGAGCCTGACCGGCACGGCGGTCTCGGGCGCGATGTGGACGGCCTTCGGCTGCAGGGTCTGCGCCTGTTGCTCGCGCGGAAACACGCGCGGCATCGTCGCCGGCGACCAGCCGAAGGCGGGCGTCACGCTCGCGGCTGCCGCAGCGACGTCCGCGCCCGTTGCGAGCGCGCGCCAGGTCTGGACCGCACGCTTGGCCTCCTGGATGTTTTCGAGGAATGCGATCTCGGAGTGGTAGCGGCGCCAGCGTCCGGTCTCGAACATTTCGGAGAGGTGTTGCAGCCGCTGCTCGGCGAGAGCGCACCAGCGTGCCGCAATGTCGCGGCTAACAGCCACGTCGCGAATAGCCTCTTTGCGATGTGTCATGAACCAGCCCGTCAGGAGAAAACACGGACGCGGGGACGCAACGCACACGAATCAATTTAGACGCGACATGAATATTTTGTGGAAAAGTTTTGACTTGTCCAGCAACGACGCCGCATCTGTCATCAAACACCGTAGTTGAGCGGAGATTTCCTGGGTTTTCGAGTCAAGCTTCGCACAAGCATGACGGGCTTGCCGGCGTGCCGAGCGAACGACGCAGCGAATGCGGGTGGCGATCCTTCAACCGGAAGCTGAACGAGCGCCAGGCTTCAAAAAATCGGATGCCCAAAAGAAAAGACCCGTCCGGGGGGACAACCGGACGGGTCGAGCCATATGGGCGCTTGGGGTGGATGGGCGCTCGCGCCTGATATGACTGATGGGGAGGGATGACCGCTCCCACATAATTTGGTCGTGGCAGCTGGCTGAACGTTCAACGCGGCGTTCGCTTTTTTGACCTTCGGCGTACGCGCATCTTTGTCGCAGCGGCTATCGCGTCGCCGGCCTATCCGCCTGAGAAATCGCAGATTTCTCGTCTGCGCTCGACAGCGAGGGTTGCTCGATCGCGCGGATGCCCGGCTCGTCGCGGCGCTTGCCGGCATCTTCACGTTTTGTTGTACCGGATGCCGCCGCAACCGGCGTCGCGCTGTCGGGGGGAACGGCCATGACCGCGGCAAATGCATCGGCCTCGCCGTCGCCGAACAGATCATCACGGCCGGGTGAACCGAGGTCGCGCGCGGTCTTCGCCAGCGCCATGCGCAGCGCTTCCGGCTTCAAGGCGTGGTTGCGCTCGAGCAGCAGCGCCGCGATGCCGGAAACATAGGCGGCCGAGAACGACGTGCCCGACGTCATCTGATATTTGCCGTCGGGCGCCGGCAGGAAGATGTCGACGCCGGGGGCTGCGACCGCGATGTAGTTGCCACGGTTGGAGGCGGTGAACAGCCGGTCCTGCTGATCGGTGGCGCTGACCGCGATCACGTTGGGATTGGCGGCAGGATAGAGCGGCGGCGATTTCGCGCCGGCATTGCCGGCGGCCGCAATCAGCACCAGCCCGCGCGCAGCGGTCGCCGCGATGGCCCGCTCGATCACCGCGTCCTTCGGGCCAGCAAAGCTCATGTTGACGATCTGCGCGCCGTGCTCGGCGGCATGGTTCAGCGAGCGCAGGATGATGTAGGACGAGCTCTCGGCGCCACCGGCGGTGCCGCCGAAGGCGCGGATCGCGATGATGCGCGCCTCGGGCGCGCTGCTCATCAACCGCGCATGCGCCACGATGGCGCCGGCGATGCCGGTGCCGTGAACGTGCGGCCCCTCGGCGCTGCCGAGCGCATCGAAATTGTCGGCGATGGAATTGGCGAGTTCGGGATGGCTGGCATCGATGCCGGAGTCGATTACGGCAATCGTGACGTTGGCGCCGTGCGCCAGCGTATGCGCCTGCGGCAGGCGGAGCTTTGTCAGTGCATATTGCGCAGGATCGCCCTCGGTCGATCCCGACGATGTCTGGTCCTGGAGCACATAGCGGAAGTTCGGCTGAAGCGAGCGCACACTGCCGTCGGCCGCGAATTCGCGCCGCACCGTCTCGTACGACCGGCCGTCGGTGATGCGGAACAGGCCAAAAGTGGCGCCGATCAGCGGGAAATTCTCGGAGGCGACGCGCGTCAGGCCATGACGGCGCGCAAGCTCATCGGCCTCGGCCGGCGACAGCGCGCTGTCGATCTCGGCGACGAATTCGTTGGCGAAGCTGCGCAGGTTCACCGCGGCCGGCGTGCTGTTGCCACGCCCCTTGCCGGCGCTCTTCTTGCCTGATTTTCCAGTGCCCTCGCCGCCTGCGGTCGGCTGCGCCAGGCATTCGCCGCCGGCATCGCGATAGGGTGCGGTGCAGGCCGGATAGAGGTTCGGCGAATAGCGCGCATAGGGCAGCACCGTCGTCGTCCGCATGCGCAGCGGCGTGGTGCGAGGGATGGCCGCGATCGTCCGCGGGCCGCGGCCGACGCTGACCGCACGTGCGGCAACACCGGGGCTGACACGCGGGGCAATGCTCGGAGAGATGGTCGGCGTGCGCGAGGGAACGCTGATCGTGGGCGTACGCATGATCGCCTGCGCCTGCGCAACCTCGACGCCGAGACAGGCTGTGAGCAGCAGCGCGGCTCCAACCGATGAAACGTATGCCCCGGCGCGTACCCTGCTCTCGGACTTGCGCGTCATCGGTTCAGCGGCGCGTTCAGGGCGTCGCGACGGCCAGATTGACGAACTTCTCGCGCTGCATCTTGCCGAGCAGCGAGGCGAGCTCGTCCTGGCTCATCGCCTTGTTGAATTGGAGGCGGAACATGCCGCCCTTGGCTCCGTCGATGATCGACGCCTGGTAGCTGTCGAGCAGCGCGGTGATGTCGGCGATGCGCGCCTCGGGGGTGAAGCGCACCAGCGCACGCGCCGGCGCGGCGGTGCTACCAAGTTCGCGCGTGATCGGCGCACTGGTCGAGAGCGAAGCCGTCTGGAAGGTCGCCGGCTGGTTCTTCATCAGCACGGCGCCGATGATTCCGGCTTGCAGCACGAGCGCGACGGCGCCGAGGCTCGCCGACCAGGCCAGCGTCCGCGGCGACAGGCTCGCGAAGAAGGTCGCGATGCGCGCCGACAGCGGCAGCGAACCGGTCGCCCGCGCCGGCTCGGCGTCGATCGCGGCGAACAGCTTCTGCATCGCGCGCGCCGACGGAGCCCCCAGGCTCTCGTTCAGATGAATAGTCTCTTCGTACTCGCCGCGGATCGCGGCATATTGCTTCGCAAGCTCCGGATCGCGCGCCAGCGCTTCCTCGACGCGGCGGGCATCGCGCGCGTTCAGCGTGCCGGCGGCGTGCCACGGCAGCAGCAGTTCAATTTCACTGGGCTCTTGCTCCAGCATCTTCTTGCTCAAAGCCATCATGGCCAGCCTCGCTCAACGCCGGCTGCCTTCAGCAGTTCGGCCAGTTTCTTGCGCGCATAGAACAAGCGCGTCTTCACAGTGTTCTCCGGTATCCCGACGATTTCGGCCACTTCTTCCACGGACTTCTCGTGGTAGTAGACGAGATCGACGATTTCCCGGTGTTCCGGCGAGAGGCCCGTCAGACACTCCCGCAACGCCTCACTGGTATCCTTCTTCTGCACCACCGTTTCCGGATCGTCGGACGTATCCTCGATCGCGTTGGCGGCCTCTTCGTCCAACTCGAAATCCTTCCTGCGCCGAAGCGCAGACAGGGCCTTGAATCGGGTGATTGCCAGCAGCCAGGTGGAAACGGCGGATCGGCCCTCGAATTTGCCGGCTTGACGCCAGACGTCGAGGAACACCTCGCTGATGAGGTCTTCCGCTGCCTGCTCGTCCCGCACGAGCCTGAGTCCGAACCTGTAAACCCTGACATGGTGCCGCCCGTACAGCACCTGCATGGCGAGCCGGTCGCCTTGAGCGATCCTGGCGATCAGGACCTCGTCCGAAGCCGCCTGTGTCACGCTCAAAGGCCGTCTCGCAAAGTTGGTCGGGTCGGTGCGGCGGACGGTTCGACGGGGGGTGCAAAATTGTTCAAGCTACCGCACACATACGGGGGCCTATGTGATCTACCCCACATACGCGCTTTTTTCTCGTTCCACCGGCGGCGACCCGCCTCGATCCAGATCGGTAACATAATACTGAAATATTTCCCTGCGGAAGGACTGTCCGGCACAGGCAGCCCGGTCACGTCTGGATCCATAGCAGCCCTGCACGGTGTATGTCTCACGAACCCCTGCTTTGGCTCGACCGCATCGCAAACCGATGCTTAACCGCCGGGAAATTTCGCTGCCGGGCCGACATTCCCCTGTTCCGCGCTGCACGGTTCGGATTCGATTTCGAAGGATACCAAACCTAAAGGCTTGCCACGTAGATTTTTGCGCTGACATCCACCATTGGCGGGAACATGAGCACGGCCGCGACGTCCTTTCCCGAGAGGAATGCCGCTGAGGTCGCGGATCTCGTCCTCGCGCCCGAGGCCGCGGCTCCGGAAGTCCTGGCGCGTCGGGCCCGGCAGCGCCGCCAGATGTATATTGGCCAGGTCGCGAGCTACTCGCTCGGCGCCTCCGTCCTGTTGCTGTACGCCTATGGCGGCGCGATCTCCATGGGTGTGCCGTCGCTGTTCTGGCTCGGCGGCCTCCTGATCATCGGCACGTTCACCGTGCTGTCGGAAGCCGGCTTCGGCGATCGGTTCGAAGATCATTACCTCACCGTCTTCCAGATCTCGGCGCATATGGCGCTGCAACTGGTGTTCCTGCTCGCGGTGCCGACGGTCGGGGTCGCGTTCCTCGCCGTGCTGTTTCTAATCTTCGCATTTGGTACGCTGCGGATGACGTCGAGCCAGGCGATGCTTACCTGGGGTCTTGCCACCTGCGGGCTCGCCTTTGTCTTCCTGGGCTCGGATCTGCCGATCGGCCTGCCGGTTACGACCCGGTTGCAGCGGACCGCCTCCATGCTGTGCTTCGTACTGGTGATCGGCCAGTGCGCTTTCCTCGGCCTGTTCGGCGCCACGCTGCGCAAGATCCTGTACCGGCGCAGCATCGAGCTGAAGGCCGCCTATCAGCGCATCGAGGAACTGGCCGAGCTCGACGAACTCACCGGCTCCTACAATCGCCGCTGCATCATGCGGCTTCTCGACGCCGCGATCGACAAGTCGCGGCCGGCGTCAACGCCTTGCGCGATCGCGCTGATCGATCTCGACTGGTTCAAGCGCATCAACGACGCCCACGGCCATCCCATCGGCGACGAGGTACTGCGCACCTTCGCGATCACCATTTTCGCCAACATCCGCCAAGCCGACTGCTTCGGCCGCTACGGCGGCGAGGAATTTCTGCTGCTGCTGCCCGGAACCGATGGCGAGGCGGCATCGCGCACGCTCGAGCGCTTGCGCCAAATCATCGCCGATCTCGACTGGAGCGCATTTTCCCCGGGCCTGCGCGTGACCATTTCCGCGGGCGTCGTGACGCTGCGCGACAACGATACTGCCGACACGTTTCTGGCACGCGCCGACCACGCGCTCTATTCCGCCAAGGCGCAAGGGCGCAACCGCATTGCAACGGGCTGACCAATTCATTTTTCCGGCGCGTGAGAAGACGCCGCCGGGCCAAACGCTCCAGGACAGGGCAATGAGATCGAAATCCGCAACACCATCCGAGAACCTGCTCGAGGAATTGCAGGCCGCGCTCTCGCACGGCACCGTTGCGCGCCGGGTCGAGACGCTGCGCCGCGTCACCGATCTCTTCGTGGGCAACGCGGTGGATTATTCCGACGACCACGTCCGGGTGTTCGACGACGTGTTCCAGTGCCTGATCGAGCAGATCGAGATTTCGGCTAGGGCACTGCTCGCCGAGCGCCTTGCACCGATCGCGTCCGCGCCGCCGAAGATCATCCGCACGCTCGCGCTCGACCAGGTGATCGAGGTCTCCGGCCCGGTGCTGTCGAAATCGGAACGGCTGGACGAGGCGACGCTGATCGAGATCGCGCGCACCAGGGGCCAGGCGCATCTCAAGGCGATCTCGCTGCGGCGGGTGCTGTCGGAGGCGTTGACCGACTTGCTCGTGACCCGCGGCAACGAGGACGTGGTGGAGTCGACCGTCAGCAATCCGGGCGCGCGCCTCTCCGAGGGAAGTCTCGCCGACCTCGTCACCCGCGCCGAACGCGACGACGACCTCGCCACCTGCATCGGCCTGCGGCCCGACCTGCCGCGTCATCATTATTTGAAGCTGGTCGCGAAGGCCTCCTTGAGCGTGCGCAGGAAGTTAGAGGCCGCACATCCCGAACTCGCGGACGAAGTATCGAGCGTGGTCCAGGAAGCGGCTCAGCGGGTCCGTTCCGCCGCCACGACCAGGCAGACCGAGATGGCGCGTGCGCTGGTGAAGTCGCTGCACGCGGACGGCCGCCTCAACGAATTCCAGGTCAGCAACTTCGCCGAGCAAGGCAAGTTCGACGAGACCAATGCGGGGCTCGCCGCGCTCGCAGGCGTCGCGGTCGAGACCGCCGAGACCGTGATGATCGAGAACCGCACCGAGGGCGTGATGATCCTCGCCAAGGTCGCGGGCATGTCATGGTCGAGCGTGCGCGCCATCATCGCCATGCGCGAAAAGCTTTCCGGGGGGTTGCAGACCGATATGCTGACGCTGCGCGACACCTACGAAGCCCTGCGCTCATCAACCGCGCAGCAGGCGCTGCGTTTCCACCGCATGCAGCAGGGCACGACGCCGGCGGCGTGAAGCTGGCTCCTTAATACCGCAGGACTTTGGAGCCCACCGCCGCGCCGATCGCGGTCACGACCGCGGTCGCGATCGTGTACCAGGTCGCGACGAACAGCGGGGAATCGTCGGTGCAGTGCGAGGCGTAGAGCGTCGCGGCCAATCCCGCCGAGACCAGGCCGGCGAGCGCGCCGGCAAGCGCGGGGCGCGACGGCGCGCCGTGGCGCAGGCCGAACAGCGCCCCCGCAAGCAGCGGCAGCGACATCGCGGGGATCGCAAGCAGGCACACCCTGGAATTCTTGCCCATCAAGCGCATGGTCATCGGCATGGCCGGCGCCATCATCGCCTCACTGCCGATCGCCACGGCAAGCAGTCCGACGGGAAGCAGCAAGAGCCAGCCCCAGCCGCGCAGCAGGGCTTCGGGGCGCGACAAATGCAGGCTGACGATGATCGCGGGGATCGCGAGCGACAGCGTGACCGCGAACTTCATGTCGAAAAACGGGTTGCGCATCGCGCTCATCACGTCCGGGCGCACGCCGAGGAACGTCGCGAAGATCAGGATCGACAGCGGCGCGGCCACCAGCAGCGCCATGGTCAGCACGGCGCCGACGCGCGGCGCGCGATGGACGTTGTCGGCCGCGAGCGAGCGAATGAGTTGATCGGTATCCATGCCTAGTGGTCCCGCAGTTTGGCAGTCAGCGCAGCAAGTCCGCGATGCAGCGCGACCCGCACCGCACCTTCGCTCATCGCAAACTTTGCCGCCGTATCCTTAATCGAGGCGGCCTCGACCGCGATCGACTGCAACACATCGCGCTGGCGCTGCGGCAGAGTGCTCAGTTGCGCGGCGACCTCGCCCGCCGAAGCCGTCTCCTGCGGCGCCTCGCCCGGCAGCGTCTCGGCGAAATCATCGATGTTGACGAAGACGCGCCTGCCGCGCCGCCGCAGCGTATCGATCAGCTTGTTGCGGGCGATCGCGAACAGCCAGGGCGCGAAGGGGGCTTCGCTGTCCCAGGTGTGTCGCTTCAGATGCACCGCCAACAAAATCTCCTGCACGATATCCTCGGCCTGGTCGGGAGACTGGCCGGCCCGCGCCAGCCCACGCCTCGCAGCAGCGCGCAGCACCGGCGTGACCGCTTTCAACAGGCGATGATACGCCGCATCGTCGCCAGCCATGGCCGACCGCATCAGGCCGGTCCATTCATCCTCACGTCCGCGCACGCGCGCCCCTCACCATGCAATTCGGCCGCTCTTTCAATTTGTTACCCCTGCACCCAGCGATCACGAATTCGTGATCGATGCGAGCCTCCGTATCCGGTGCGGCCGTAAGAGCCCGCGACGGCTCATAACACCGATCAGTCGGGCCCGCATCCGGCGCCGGCCGCGAGGGGTGGTTTGCCCCGCTTTTGCCCGGTGTAGCCAGAAGATTCCCATTTTCTGCCCCGCTGTGGTCACGCCCCAGGGTCTCTGTTCGTTCCCGGGACGGGCGGAATTGGGGAGATCGTCACCATGATCAAAGCCAACGGGCGCGCGGCCCTGATCGTTCTGGCCGGGCTTTTCTTGCTGTTTGGGGGAGTTGCACAGGCGGCGCCGAGCTCAGCCGCAAGCAGCAACTCCGACAGCGCGGGCAAGCAGGCCGACGCCGCCAAGCCGAGCAAGCACCGGCGCCATGAGTCTCGCCGCACCAGCAGCAGCAAGACGGGCCAGAAATCCGACGACAAGGCCGACAAGAACGACGCTGCGGCAAATACCGCCGAGGCCAAGGCCGACAATAACGCGCCGGCCTCGAGCCAGATGCCGCCGGAAGTCGCCAACGCCAATGCGCAGCTCGCCGCCGATACGCCGACCGCGGCTGCGGCCTCCGCGATGACGGGCCGTGCCAACGACAACGTCCAGGCGGCGGCCGATGATACCGCCAATAACACCGCACCGAACGCCGACACCCAAGTGGTGGCCCCCGATCAGCTCAACGACATCGACCGCGCCCTGCAACAGGACAGCCCGCCGGCGCAGAAGGCTGTGATCGCCGCAACCGAAGCACAGCCGCGCCCCTCACCGGTGATGGCAAGCACCCAGCAAAGCTCGGCCTGGGACCAGAGCTCCCTGATCGGCAAGATCTTCATCGGCGTCGGCACGCTGCTGACGCTGGCCTCCGCCGCGCGCATGTTCATGGCCTGACCGTCAGTTTCGCCAGGACGCGCGGCCCGCGCGTCCTGCGTCCGGCCCTCTTGAAGCCCACCGCGCCAGCGGGCACATTGCCCGCCCAATCAAAAGCGTGGGTGGAACATGAGCACGTTCGAACACATCATCGTCGAGAGCAAAGGCGCGGTCGGCATCATCAAGCTGAATCGGCCGAAGATGCTCAACGCGCTCTCCTTCGGCGTCTTCCGCGAGATTGCGGCCGCCGTCGACGATCTCGAGGCCGATGAGGCCATCGGCTGCATCGTCGTGACCGGCAGCGAGAAAGCCTTTGCCGCCGGCGCCGACATCAAGGAAATGCAGCCGAAAAGCTTCATCGACATGTTCTCCGAGGATTTTGCCGCGATCGGCGGCGACCGCATCGCACGCTGCCGCAAGCCGACCATCGCCGCGGTCGCCGGTTACGCCCTCGGCGGCGGCTGCGAACTCGCCATGATGTGCGACGTCATCATCGCCGCCGACACCGCAAAGTTCGGCCAGCCCGAGATCACGCTCGGCACCATTCCGGGCATCGGCGGCACCCAACGCCTGACCCGCGCGATCGGCAAGTCGAAGGCGATGGACCTCTGCCTCACCGGCCGCATGATGGATGCGGCAGAGGCCGAGCGCAGCGGCCTCGTCAGCCGCATCGTGCCCGCCGACAAGCTCATGGACGAGGTGATGGCGGCTGCCGAGAAGATCGCCGCGATGTCGCGCCCTGCCGCTGCGATGGCCAAGGAAGCGGTGAACCGCGCGTTCGAGACTACGCTCGCCGAAGGCATGAGCGTCGAGCGCAACCTATTCCACGCGACCTTCGCGCTGGAAGACCGCTCCGAGGGCATGGCGGCGTTCATCGAGAAGCGCAAGCCGGTGAACAAGAACCGGTAAAGCCAAGCCGCGGCAAGGCTGGTGCAAGGCTGGTGTAAGACTCTCTCGCTCCCCTGAGGAACCCCCTGTGACGAAGCTGCAACAAGCACGCATTTCATGGGGGTTTTCCCCGCGGCAGTTTGCCTGCGGGACCTGCGCTGGTTAAACAGTTAAGAGGGCCGCCGTCGGCGGGGGCGGACAGCCAGGATTTTGCGGGATTACATGATTGGGCGTGCCGCCAGAGCTGGTCGCGTGATGACGCGGCATCGATCGGGCGTGGCTCCTGTGCTTGCGACATGGACCACGCTGGCGCTCTGTTGCGCCCTGCCCTCGGCCGCATCGGCCGAGGCCCTGCCCGAGGCGCTGGCCAAGGCTTACCAGACCAACCCCCAGCTCAATGCCGAGCGCGCGCGGCAGCGCGCGACCGACGAGAACGTGCCGCAGGCGCTTGCCGGCTATCGGCCGCAGATCGTGGCCAGCCTCAGTGCCGGCCTCCAATCGGTGCGCAATCTGCTGCCCGACAACACCATCCAGACCGCCAATCTGAAACCCTGGATCATCGGCGTCACCGTGACGCAGACCCTGTTCAACGGCTTCCGCACCGCCAACAGCGTGCGGGCCGCCGAACTCCAGGTGCAGTCGGGCCGCGAGGCGCTGCGCAATGTCGGCCAGGGCGTGCTGCTCGATGCAGTCACCGCCTACACCAACGTGCTCGCCAACCAGTCGCTGGTCGAAGCGCAGCGCTCCAACGTCGCCTTCCTGCGCGAAACACTCGCCGTCACCCAGCGCCGGCTCAACGCCGGCGATGTCACGCCGACCGATACCGCCCAGGCCGAAGCGCGCCTCAACCGCGGCCTTGCCGATCTCAACGCCGCGGAAGTCGCGCTCGCCGTCAGCCAGGCAACCTATGCGCAGGTGATCGGCAATGCGCCGTCGCAGCTTCGGCCCGCCGAGGTCGTCGACCGCTATCTGCCGAAGAGTCGCGAGGACGCGATGACGATGGCGATCCGCCAGCATCCCGCGGTGATGGCCGCAAGCTTCGACGTCGACGTCGCCTCCACCAACATCCGCATCGCCGAAGGCACGCTGCTGCCGAGTGCCAGCATCCAGGGCAGCGCCAGCAAGAGCCGCAACAACGACCCGACGCTCGGCACCCTCGCCGAGGACCAGGCCTCGATCGTCGCCAACGTCACCGCCCCGATCTACGACGGCGGCCAGGCCGCGGCGCAGACCCGACAGGCCAAGGAGATCACGGCGCAGAGCCGGCTCGTGCTCGACCAGGTGCGCAACCAGGCGCGCACGGCCGCGGTCAGCGCCTGGGTTGCCAATGAAGGCGCCAAGATCACGGTTTCAGCCTCGGAGTCCGAGGTGAAGGCTGCGACCGTCGCGCTTCAGGGCGTGCAGCGCGAGGCCGCTGGCGGACAGCGCACGACGGTCGACGTGCTGAACTCGCAGGCCGACCTGATCCAGGCCAAGGCCCGCCTGATCGGCGCATTGCGCGATCGCGTCATCGCCTCCTACACGCTGCTCAGCGCCGTCGGCCATCTCGACGTCAAGACCTTGAGCCTGAACACGCCGGACTACCTGCCCGAGGTGCACTACCAGCAGGTCCGCGACGCCTGGCACGGCCTGCGCACGCCGTCGGGGCAGTAGTTTCAAGTCTCTTGGCGGAGTACCGATGAAGAGCCGCCGCATCCATCTGATGGGAGCTTCGGGTTCCGGCGTGACGACGCTCGGTCGTGCGCTCGCCGACCGGCTTGCGCTGGCGCATCACGACAGCGACGACTATTTCTGGCTACCGACCGTGCCGCCCTACAAGACGACGCGCCCCGCCTCCGAACGTCTCCGCCTGATGCGCGAGATGTTTCTGCCGCGTCTCGACTGGGTGCAGAGCGGATCTGTCACCGGCTGGGGCGAGGAGCTTGTTCCATTCTTTGATCTCGTCGTCTTCGTGACTGCGCCGCGCGAAATCCGCCTGAGGCGATTGCGCGCTCGCGAGGCCGCCCATTTCGGCACCGACGCCGTCGCGCCCGGCGGCTGGCGTCATGATGAGACCGAAGACTTCGTTGAATGGGCTTCCCATTATGAAGCCGGTGATCGCGAAGGCCGCAATCTTGCAAAGCATGAAACGTGGCTCGCGGGCTTGTCCTGTCCCGTCGTGCGCGTTGACGGCTCACGCCCGCTTGCCGATCTTGTCGAGCAGGTATGCAGCGAAGCGGAGCGGTTGCCGGGCTGATGTGATATTCTCTCGGAGCTTGCCTCTAAAGAATAAACAGGGAGAGAAAGCGTGCTCAACCGACGCAGTGTCCTGCTTGCCTCCCTTGCCGCCGGAGTAGCCATGACCAGCAAAGCCCACGCCCGTGCGGCGCAGCCCGCGACGCCGATCAATTTCGATGTCCCGGCGCATGCCTGTGATTGCCACACCCACATCCATGGCGACGTCGAAAAGTTTCCGTTCTTCGCGGGACGCGTCTACACGCCGGAGCCGGCGAGCCCCGAAGAAATGGCCGCACTGCACAAGGCGCTGCATATCGAGCGCGTGGTGATTGTGACGCCGAGCGTCTACGGCACCGACAATTCCTCCACCCTGTTCGGTATGAAGGCGCGCGGCGCGACCGCGCGCGGGGTGGCCGTGATCGACGACAAGACTCCAGAGAGCGCGCTCGATGCGATGCATCAGGACGGTTTCCGCGGCATCCGCCTCAATCTGGCGACCGGCGGCGTCAATGATCCCAATGTCGGCCGACCGCGCTTCACTGCCGCAGTCGAGCGCATGAAGGCGCGCGGCTGGCACGTGCAACTCTACACCACGCTTGCCATGATCTCGGCGATCAAGGACCTCGTCGCGACGGCGCCGGTGCCCGTCGTGTTCGACCATTTTGGCGGCCTTGAAGCCTCGCAGGGCCCGGAGCAGCCGGGCTTCTCCGATCTCGTCGCGCTGGTGAAATCCGGCAAGGCCTATGTGAAGATTTCGGGCGCCTACCGGTCATCAACTCTCGCACCCGACTATCAGGACATGGTGCCGTTCGCAAAAGCGCTGATCGCGGCGAACCCGGACCGCATCGTCTGGGGCACGGACTGGCCGCATCCGGATTCCAGCCGCGTCGAGGGACGCAAGCCCACCGACATCGCGCCGCTCTATCAGATCGGCGACGGCCGGCTGCTCAACCAGCTGCCGGTGTGGGCGCCCGATGCGGATGTGCGCAAGAAGATCCTGGTCGACAATCCGGCGCGGCTCTACGAATTCTGACGGTCAGCGCGCGCGGCGGGAGAAGAAGGAGATCAGGACCGGCAAGGTCACCAGGATCACCACGGGCGCCAGCATCATGCCGGTCACGACCACGACAGCGAGCGGCTTCTGCACCTGCGAGCCGATGCCTTCCGATAGCGCCGCCGGCAGCAGGCCGACGCCCGCGACGACGCAGGTCATCAGCACCGGACGAAGCTGCAATTCGCCGGTGCGCACCACCGCGCTCATGCGGTCCATGCCCTCTTCGATGAGCTGATTGAACTGCGACAGGATGATGATGCCGTCCATCACGGCGATGCCGAACAGCGCGATGAATCCGATCGCCGCGGAGACGCTGAATGCCGTGCCGGAAATCAAGAGGCCCAGCACCCCGCCGAAGATCGCCATCGGGATCACGCTCATCGCGAGCAGCGTGTCGGTCATCGAGCCGAAATTGAACCAGAGCAGGACACCGATCAGCGCCAGCGAGATCGGCACCACGATCGACAGCCGCCGGATCGCGTCCTGGAGATTGCCGAACTCGCCGACCCAGTCCATGTGCGAGCCGGGCGGCAGCTGCACCTGCTCGGCGATCTTCTGCTGCGCCTCGCGGATCGCGCTGCCGAGGTCACGCTCGCGCACCGAGAACTTGATCGGCAGATAGCGCTCCTGCTGCTCGCGATAGATGTAGGCGGCACCGGAGACGAGGCTGATGTTGGCGACCTCGCTCAGGGGGATCTGCGTGACGGTGCCGTTCGGCCCCGGCGCGCCGATCCGCAAATTCTGGATCGCCTCCGCGCTTCTGCGGTATTCCGGCGCGAGACGGACGATGATCGGGAAGTGCCGGTCGCTGCCCGGCTCATAGAGATCGCCCGCAGTGTCGCCGCCGATCGCGACCTTGATCGTGGCGTTGATGTCGCCGGGGGCGAGGCCATAGCGCGCGGCCTTGGCACGGTCGATGTCGATCTGGATGGTCGGCTGCCCGAGCGAAGTGAACACCGCAAGGTCGGTGACGCCCTGCACGGTGGCCAGCACCGATTTGATCTTGTTGGCGGTGTCGGTCAGCGCCTGGAGGTCGCTGCCGAACAGCTTGATCGAGTTCTCGCCCTTCACGCCGGAGACGGCTTCGGAGACGTTGTCCTGGAGATATTGCGAGAAGTTGAACTCGACGCCGGGGAAGCGGTCGTCGAGCTGCTTGAGCAGCTCGGCGGTCAGCTCTTCCTTGTCGCGCGTGCCGGGCCATTGGCTCGTAGGCTTGAGCGGCGCGAAGAACTCGGCGTTGAAGAAGCCGGCCGCGTCGGTGCCGTCGTCGGGACGGCCGTGCTGCGACACCACAGACTCGACCTCCGGCCGGGCGCGGATGACCTTGCGCATCTCGTTGACGTAGGTGTTGCCTTCCTGGAGCGAGATGGTCGGCGGCAGCGTGGCGCGGATCCAGAGATTGCCCTCTTCCAGCTTGGGCAGGAATTCGAGACCGAGCAGCCGGCCGAGCGCCACCGTCATCAGCACGAGCCCGACGGCGCCGCCAAGCACGATGTTTCGATTGGCGACCGCCCAATGCAGCAGCGGCGAATACAGCCGGTGCAGGATCAGCATCACCTTCGTCTCGGTCTCCTCGACATGGGCGGGCAGGATGATCGCGGATAGCGCCGGCGTGACGGTGAACGTCGCAAGCAGCCCGCCAGCCAGCGCATAGGCATAGGTCCGCGCCATCGGTCCGAAGATGTTGCCCTCGACGCCTGATAGCGTGAATAGCGGCAGGAAGGCCGCGATGATGATTGCCGCTGCAAAGAAGATTGAGCGCGAAACGTCCGCCGCGGCGCTGAGGATGGCATGGCTCTTCATGCCGAACAGCGTCTCATTCGACATTTGCTCGGTTTCCGACATCGGTGTCGTCTGGGTCAGGCGGCGGAAGATCGCCTCCACCATGATGACGGTGGCATCGACGATTAGACCAAAATCGATGGCGCCGACCGACAGCAGATTCGCCGATTCTCCGCGGAGCACCAGGATGATAACGGCGAAGAACAGCGCGAACGGAATGGTGGCGCCGACGATCAGCGCGCTGCGCAAATCACCGAGGAAGATCCACTGCAACAGCACGATGAGCAGAATGCCGACCACCATGTTGTGCAGCACGGTGTGGGTGGTGAGCTCAATCAGGTCCCCGCGGTCGTAGATGCGCTCGATGCGCACACCGGGCGGCAGGATGCTGGAGTTATTGATGGTTTGAACGAGTTGGTGGACGCGCTTGATGGTCGGCGAGCTCTGCTCGCCGCGGCGCATCAGGACGATGCCCTGCACGATGTCGTCGGACTCGTCGAGGCCGGCAATGCCGAGACGGGGCTTCTGACCGACGGTTACGGTGGCGACGTCCTTGACCAGCACCGGATTGCCGCCGGACTGCGCCACCATGGTGTTGGCGAGGTCGTCGATCGACCGGATCAGGCCGACGCCGCGCACCACGGCCGATTGCTGGCCGATATTGACGGTGTTGCCGCCGACATTGACGTTGGAATTGCCGACCGCCTGGAGCAATTGCGGCAGCGTCAGGCCGTTGGCGACCAGCTTGTTGAAATCGACCTGGAGCTCGTAGGTCTTGCTCCTGCCGCCCCAGCCGGTGACGTCGATCACGCCGGGCACGGCGCGGAAGCGGCGCTGCAGGATCCAGTCCTGGATGGTCTTGAGGTCGAGCACGCTGTAGTTCGGCGGACCCACCAGACGATATCTGAAGATTTCGCCGATCGGGCTGAGCGGCGAGATCTGCGGCTGCACGTTGCCGGGCAGCGGCGCGAGCTGCGCCAGGCGGTTCAGCACCTGCTGCAGCGCCTCGTCATAGGTGTAGGCGAAGGAGAACTGGAGTTTGATGTCGGAGAGGCCGTAGAGCGAGATGGTGCGGATGGTCGTGAGGTTCTTCAGACCGGCGACCTGGGTCTCGATCGGGATCGTGATGTAGCGCTCGATCTCCTCGGCCGACAGGCCCGGACTCTGCGTCACGATGTCGACCATCGGCGGGGTCGGATCGGGATAGGCTTCGATGTTGAGCTGATTG
The DNA here is from genome assembly GCF_004212635.1 of Bradyrhizobium genosp. SA-3. Classification (GTDB taxonomy): domain Bacteria; phylum Pseudomonadota; class Alphaproteobacteria; order Rhizobiales; family Xanthobacteraceae; genus Bradyrhizobium. Next base: position 21,468 of record NZ_PSRT01000087.1, read on the forward strand.
AACGCGATCAGGCCGCCGATCAGGACGGCGACGAACATGCCGACCATTAGGAAGCGCCGGTTGACGGCAAGAGCAACGAGACGATCCATCAGGTCTTCAGTTTTCTTGGGTCGTCGATCAGCTGCCGGACGCCGCGCGGTCGATGAACAGGCTGCCCTTGGTGACGATCTGCTCGCCGGGTTTCAGATTGCTGGTGACCTCGACGAGGTTACCGTTGATGAGGCCGATCTTGATCTGGCGCAGCTCGACCGATTTGTCCTCGCGCGCGACCCAGATGCGGACCTTGTCGGCTTCATAGATCAAAGCCTGTTTCGGCACCGCCGGCGCAGCACGGTCGCCGGCCGAGTAGATCGTGACGTTGGCGAACATCTCCGGCTTGAGCAGGCCGTCCTTGTTGTCGATGGTGGCGCGGACCAGGAGGCGGCGCGTGTTGGGATCGATCGCGGCGGCGACGTAGTTGATCCTGGCGGTCAGCGGCCGACCCGGTAGCGCCATCACGTTGACGGTGATGTCCTGACCGATGCACACCGCGGCCGCATCGCTCTCGCGCACGAACGCGGTGAGCCAGACCATGGAGAGGTCGCCGATCACGAAGACCGGATCGCTGGCACCGGAACTGACGTACTGGCCGGGGCCGATCTTGCGCTGCACGACGGTGCCCGCGATCGGCGAATAGATCGTGATTTCCGGATTGATCGCGCCCTTCTCCTGGAACGCCTTGATGGTCTCGTCGGTGAAGCCGAGGATGCGCAGCTTGTTGCGCGCGGCTTCCAGCGCCGTCCCCGAGGAGCGCATGTCGTTCTGCGCCTGGACCTGGGTCGCTTCCGCCTGCTGATAGTCCTTCAGCGGAATGGCATGACCCTCATAGAGATCCTTGGCGCGCTTGAACTGGATGTCGGAGAGCTCGAGCGCCGACCTCGCCTTGTTCTGCGACGTCATCGCCGCGACGAAATCGTTCTGAGCCTGCACGGTGTCGGCGGCTTCGATCGTGAACAGCGGTTGACCTTGCTTCAGGGTCTCGCCCGGCTTGGCGAGCAGCTTGGTGACCCGGCCTGCATAGGGCGAGAACACCGGCGTCGAGCGATCCTCGTCCACCGCGACCTTGCCCTCGGTGACATACTCGGCTCGAAAGCTCTTGGCCTTGACCGGCTCGATCGTCAGCGTCGCCCATTCGGACGGCGTCGGCGTGAAGGTCTGCGCATTCCTGCGCGATTGGCTGGAGATGTCGGAGTGCTTCTTCTCCTTGGGCCCCGCCTGAAGGAAGCCATAGGCCCCGGCACCGACGAGAGCTAGTAAAACTACGGAGGTGATCACCCGTGGTTTTGTAAGCACCTGCAATCGCTTGGTATTTTCAACTACCATTGAGCCCGGTCGTGTCTGCGACGATCTCGGCAAATGACTGCCTCATCGGTCGCGCTAATAGTGCTGAATTCAGATTTCAGACAACCTAAAAAACGCTGGGCGCCTCTCGGTTGACGTTAAAATGTTGCGACGTGTCAGCTTCATGTCAGCTTCGCGCCGGCCACTGTGCCGGATGACTGCCGAGCGGCATCGCCGGACGGCTCCATTGTGCCGGCGTTGTCGATAGCACCGCCGAATGACGCACCGCCTTCAACGTGCCGAAGCCAGATGGCATGCTTTCGATGAACGCCGCATGTACAGCGTCCCCCGTAAGATCCGGGGTGTCCAGTCCGCCGTCAAGCCGGCCGAGATTCCACAGCCAGCGTCCGGTCTGCGCCAGCGACACGCGCACGTGCCAGCTGCCGCCTTCGCGGGCCTGGCGCGCCTTGGCCATCATGGCGCCGAACGCCATCAGATAACCGGTGGCGTGGTCGAGCATCTGCGCCGGCAATTCCTTGGGACCGTCGATGCCGGCGGCCTGCCCCTCCGCCTGATTGAAGCCGGTCGTGGTCTGCACCAGTGAATCGAAGCCGCGCCGCTCCGCCCAGGGGCCGGCATGGCCATAGGCCGACAGCGTGACATAGACGATGCCGGGACTAATTTGCGCCGCGTCCTCCGGCGCGAAGCCGAGGGCGGCGAGCGCGCGCGGACGATAGCCTTGCGAGAAGACATCGGCGTCTTTCAACAGCGTACGCAATTGCGCCCTGCCCGCTTCGCTCTTCAGCTCGATGAAGGTGGTGAGCTTGCCGCGGCCGGTGTCGATGGTGAGCCAGGGGATGGCGGGTAATTCAGGCCCCGAGACGAGCAGCACGTCCGCGCCGTGCGCGGCGAGCGTGCGGCCCGCGACAGGGCCTGAGATGACGCGGGAGAGATCGAGCACGCGGAGCCCCGCGAGCGGACGATCGCTGTTCGACAATCCTTTGGACCACGGTTTCGCCGGGGCCTCGCCGATCTTCTCGATCGAGGCCAGCGGCAGTTCGGCGAGCGCACGCGCCTGCGGCAGCGCCGACCATTCGTCGTAGCTGCGCATCAGGGCGACGACGCCGCCCACAGCGTAAGCCGCAGTCTCGAAATCCTCGCCTTTCCATTGCATCAGCGCCGCCTGCACCTTCTCGCGCTCGGGCACGCAGCCGAGCACCTTGCAGACGGCGTCGCGGTGATGCGGGAAATTGGTGTGGCAGCGCACGAAGCGGCCATCGCCGGTTCCGTAGACGCCGGCGATGACGTCCCAGGCCGGAGGCGGCGGCTTGTCGTCAACGCGCAAATAGCGCTCGGATCGGCATTCGACGACCGCGTGACGCAAATCGACGGAGACGTCCTGCGCCGCGCCGCTGCGCAGTCGCCAGATTTCGGCAGCGGCGAGGCCGGCGGCAGCGATCGTCGTCTGGCCGGCGACGGCGACGCGAAACGAGGATGGGATCTGCGGCTCCTCGCCCGTCAGCTGCACGCGGCCGAGCGCAGCCGGATCGCCGCCGACGGAGGTCCAGATGCACTTGAGAATGTCGGCGGAGCTTTGCATGGCCGCTTCTCTCCCTTTAGTTTTCGCGACCATCCCACGTTCAGAGAAAGGATTGCAATGGCCGCCATCGATCCCCTCACCGCGGGCGCCGTGTTCGTCGCAACGGCGGCCACCGACGCGGTCTATGTGATGTTCACCTCGGCCGTGGTCGCGCGCAAGCGCGTACCGGCCGCGACGTGGAGCGCGATCTGGTACCTGCTCTCCTCCTACGCCGTGATCAGCTACACCGAGAACGCCTTCTATGTCGCCTTCGCCGCGATCGGCTCCTGGGCCGGCGCCTACGTCTCGCTGACCTTCCTGCATCGCCCACCCGGCGGCCCGCCGGTGGGGGCGGCGCCGGAATGAGAACGGAATTCGTAGGGTGGGCAAAGCGAAGCGTGCCCACCGCCTTCGTGCGCGTTGGGGGATGGTGGGCACGGCGCTTGCGCGCCTTTGCCCACCCTACGGCTGTCTCGCCTCGTCATTGCGAGCGCAGCGAAGCAATCCAGAATCTTGCCGCGGAGACGGTCTGGATTGCTTCGTCGCAAGAGCTCCTCGCAATGACGATGTGGAGGCTTCTGCGTATCTCCCGAAACAGTTACACTTCCTGCGCTCAACAAAAAGGAGCCAAACAATGGATCTCGGTCTCAAAAGCAAGAACGCCGTCGTGCTCGGCGGCACGCGCGGCATCGGGCGGGCGATTGCGGCGACACTCGCCGGTGAAGGCGCCAATGTCGCGGTATGCGCGCGCAACGCTGATCAGGTTGCGGCCACCGTCACTGAACTGAAGGCAAGCGGCATCCGCGCCACCGGCAGTCCGGTCGACATCACCGACGGCGCGGCACTGAAAGCCTGGATCGAGAATGTCGCGAAAGAACTCGGCGGTATCGATTTGCTGTTCTCCAATGCCGGCGCGATGGCGCAGGGCCAGGATGCCGCGTCCTGGGAGCAGAATTTTCGGCTCGACGTGCTCGGCGCCGTGCATGCGTTCGATGCCGCCCGGCCATTCCTCGAAGCCAGCGGCGAGAGAAGCGGCGATGCGGCCTTCGTCATCATCTCCTCGATCTCGGCCGCACAGGCTGACCTCGCCAGTTCCTACGGCCCGATCAAGGCGGCGCTGATCCACATGGCCAAGGGACTGGCGCGGCAATATGCGAAGAAGAAGATCCGCGTCAACGTGGTGTCGCCCGGCACCGTCTATTTCAAGGGCGGCGTCTGGAACATGATCGAGCAGAACATGCCCGAGCGCTACAAGGATGCGATGAGCCGCAATCCGACCGGCCGCATGGCCACGCCGCAGCAGATCGCGAGCGCGGCGGTGTTCTTGGCGAGCCCGGTGTCATCGTTCACGACCGGGTCCAATCTCGTCGTGGACGGCGCGATTTCGAACCGGGTGAATTTTTGAGGAGGGCACGCTGTCATCGCCCGGCTTGACCGGGCGATCCGCCCAGTATTCCAGAGACGATTGTGATTGAACCGAGAGGCCGCGGCGTACTGGATACCCCGCCTTCGCGCGGTATGACGACTGAGAGTGTGGCGCGAGATCGCCTCGAGAATCTCGTCATTGCGAGCGCAGCGAAGCAATCCAGGCTATTCCGCGGAGGGATTCTGGATTGCTTCGCTGCGCTCGCAATGACGGTGTGGCGGTAGCACGCGCTACCACCTCAATGAAAATCCCGCGACGGGGGCAGAATGCGGACGTTGCGGGGATGGCGGATTTTTTGCGCGGGGGTATCGGCGTGAGCGCGGGGGTCGTCGTTGAGGGGCTCGATCAGATCGGCGCTTGATGGCACCGGATGCTTGCGGCTTAAGGCATCGTTGGCGAGACCGATCAGATCGTGCGAGCGGTCGATCATGCGCTGGGCGATGAGATGCGTCACCTTTTCGGGGCTGCTCTGGATATAGCCTTCGACCAGGATGAGGCGCGCGCCCATCACCTCCTTGCGGTATTGCTCCATGATCTTGGGCCACACCACGACATTGGCGATGCCGGTTTCGTCCTCCAGCGTCATGAACACGACGCCGCTGGCGCTACCCGGCCGCTGCCGCACCAGCACCACGCCGGCGCAGCGAACGCGGCGCCGCTCGTTCTCATGGCTGACATCCTTGCAGGCGATGACGCGCTCGCGCGAGAACATCTCGCGGAGGAACTCCATCGGATGTCCCTTCAGCGACAACCGGATGGTCTGATAATCGGCGACCACCTGCTCGGCGCGCGGCATCACCGGCAATGGCTTTGCGTGCTCGTCCGGCTGCTCGCGCGCGGTGGCCGCCTCGAACAGTGGCAGCGGCACGTCGTCGGGCAGCCGCCGCACCTGCCATAGCGCCTCGCGGCGGTCGAGCCCGAGCGAGCGGAACGCGTCGGCATCCGCCAGCAGGATCAGCGCGCGTTTGGGCAGGCCGGTATCGCGAGCGAAATCTTCGAGCGAGGTGAAGGGACGGCGGTTGCGGGCGGCGACGATGCGGTCGGCCCAGTCCTGGGTTTTCTCCGTATTGTTCTGAGCTGCCTCCCCATCGTCATTCCGGGGCGCGCCACTTGGCGCGAGCCCGGAATCCATTCCTCCTCCAGGCGTATGCGGCGCGATGGATTCCGGGTTCGCGCTTCCGCCTTCGCTCTCCGAGCTTCGGCGGACAAGCCGCGCCCCCCGGAATGACAGCTGGGAGCGTTTCAAGCGCTCCTCATCCTCGTCCAGCCAGTGAAAGCCGTCGATCTGGCGGAAACCGAGGCGCACGGCGCAATATTTGTCTCTCCCCTGCTCCAGCGTGTTCTGCGCAAAGCTGTAGGACACGTCGATGTCGCGCACCTCGACGCCGTTCTTGCGGGCATCGCCGACGATCTGCGCCGGGGCATAGAAGCCCATCGGCTGCGAGTTCAAGAGGGCGCAGCAGAAGGCGTCGGGGTGGTAATGCTTCAGCCATGACGAGATATAGACGAGCTGCGCGAAGCTGGCCGCATGGCTCTCGGGGAAACCGTAGGAGCCAAAGCCCTTGATCTGGTCAAAGCAGCTTCGGGCGAAGTCGGGATCGTAGCCGCGCGCGACCATGTTGCCGATCAGCTTGTCCTCGTATTTGCCGATGGTGCCGACATTGCGGAAGGTCGCCATCGAGCGGCGCAGGCCATTGGCTTCCTCGGAGGTGAATTTGGCCGCCTCGATCGCGATCCGCATCGCCTGCTCCTGGAATAGCGGAACGCCCTTGGTCTTATGCAGAACCTTGTAGAGCTCGTCCGCAGGACCATGCTCGGGCGACGGCGAGGGATAACGCACCTCCTCCTGACCGTTCCGCCGCCGTAAGTAGGGATGCACCATATCGCCCTGGATCGGCCCCGGACGTACGATCGCGACTTCGATGACGAGATCGTAGAACGTCCGCGGCTTCAGGCGCGGCAGCATGTTCATCTGTGCGCGGCTTTCGACCTGGAACACGCCGAGCGATTCCCCGCGGCACAACATGTCGTAGACATTTTCATCGTCCTGCGGAACGCTCGCCAGCACCCAGCGCTCGCCCTTGTGCTCCGCGATCAAATCGAAACACTTGCGGATGCAGGTCAGCATGCCCAGCGCCAGCACGTCGACCTTCATCATGCTGAGCGCGTCGACGTCATCCTTGTCCCATTCGATGAAAGTACGGTCGTCCATCGCGGCATTGCCGATCGGCACATAAGTGTCGAGCCGGTCCTGCGTCAGCACATAGCCGCCGACATGCTGGGAGAGGTGGCGCGGGAATTCGATCAGCTCGGTTGCGAGCTCGACCGCGAGGTTGATCATGGGATTGTTGGGATCGAGCCCGGCCTGCCTGACCTGCATGTCGTTCAGACCCTTGCCCCAGCTTCCCCAGACGGTGTCGGCGAGCGCGGCGGTGACATCCTCGGTCAGGCCCAGCGCCTTGCCGACGTCGCGGATGGCGCTGCGCGGGCGGTAATGGATGACGGTAGCGATGATCGCGGCGCGGTGGCGGCCATAGCGGCGATAGACATATTGCATCACTTCCTCGCGCCGCGAATGCTCGAAATCGACGTCGATATCGGGCGGCTCCAGCCGCTCCTTGGAGATGAAGCGCTCGAACAACAGATCGACCTTGGTCGGATCGACCGAGGTGATGCCGAGCACGTAACACACGGCCGAGTTCGCCGCCGATCCCCGCCCCTGGCACAGGATATTCTGGCTGCGCGCGTAGCGCACGATGTCGTGCACGGTGAGGAAGTAATGCGCGTATTTCAGCTCGGCGATCAGCGCGAGCTCTTTCTTCAGCGTAGCGTACAGTTTCTCGTCGATTTTGGTGATGCCGCCGAAATATTTGTCGACGCCGGCCCAGGTCAGGTCCTCCAGATGCCCTTGCGCGGTCTTGCCCGGCGGCACCGGCTCGTCGGGATATTGGTATTTAAGCTGATCGAGCGAGAAGTCGATTGCGTCTGCAAAGCGCATGGTCTCCGCGATCGCCTCGGGGAAATCGCGGAACAGCCGCGACATCTCCCTGGGCGCCTTCAAGAACCGCTCGGCATTGGCTTCTAGCTTCCGTCCGACCGCCTCGATCGTGGTCTTTTCCCGGATGCAGGTCAGCACGTCCTGAAGAGGACGGCGCGCCGGATGATGATAGAGCACCTCATTGGTCGCGAGCAGCGGCACTCTTGCCTTTGCCGCGAGATCATCGAGCCGCGCCAGCCGGCGCCGGTCGTCGCCGCGATAGATCAGGCTCGCCGCCAGCCAGACGCCCTCGGCGCGGCTGTCCTTGAGTTTTGCAAGAACATCCAGCGCCTGCGCGGATTCGAAACGATGCGGCAGCGTCAGGACCAGGAGCTGGCCTTCCGAAAACGCGAGGAGATCGGCGAAGGTGAGGCGGCATTCCCCCTTCTCGATCCGCGTGATGTCGTCGCCGCGCTTGCCCTTGGTGAGAAGCTGGCACAGCCGGCCATAGGCCGCGCGGTCGCGCGGATAGACGAGGATGTCCGGCGTACCGTCGATGAAGACGATGCGTGCGCCGATCAGGAGCTTCGGCTTGTGCAGCACCTCGGCATTGTCGAGCTCCTTGTAGGCGCGCACCACGCCGGCGAGCGTGTTATGATCGGCGATGCCGATCGCGGAGATGCCGAGGATGCTGGCCTGATGCACATAGGCGCGCGGATCCGAGCCGCCGCGCAGGAAGGAAAAATTGGTGGTGATGCCAATCTCGGCATAGGCAGGCGTGTTCATGCGAAGAGACCGTGCACATACCAGCTGGGAGGAACGGGCTTGCCGTCGTCATCGAAGCACTCCCCCTCATAAAGACCGTCGCGAAAGATCCAGAAGCGCAGGCCTTCGGCATCCTCGATACGGAAATAATCCCGCGTGAGCTGCTTGCCGTCCTGCCGCCACCATTCCATGGCGATGCGCTCGGGTCCCTCCACCCGCACCACCGCATGTAGCGCGCGGCGCCAGGTGAACTGATGTGGCGGACCGTCTGGCACGGTCGCGAACGGCACCTTGATCGGCTCCGGCTTGTCGAACAGCCGCAAGGGGCGCAGCGGCGGCTCGCTCTCAGCACGCGCCGGCCATTCGGCCTGCATGGCGGCGGCGAGATGATGCTGCGCCGGCGCGGCCAGCACCGCGCATTCAGGGATATGGGTGTCCTGCGGCAGGTGCACGACGACGCGCTTGCCGCCGATGCGCGCGGCAATGCGGTCGATCAGTGCGGCGAGCTCGTCATTGTCGTGGACATGAGCGTCGAGATCGCGCTGCTCCTGCACCACGATCTCGGTGCGACTCGCCGACAGCCGCACCATGTCGAAGCCGAAGCCGGGATCGAGCGGATCGGCGAGTGCATCGAGACGCTCGCGAAACAACCGATCGATGACTGCGCTTCGCGTCACGGGACGTCCGGTCTCGACCGTGATAGCGCGCACCACGCCGTCGGTGCGGAAAAAGGCGGCTTCCAGGCGCCGCGCGCCCTTGCCTTGCTTCTCCATGGACGCGATCAACGTGTCGGCGAGCCGCGACAGCGTCATCGCAATCATGGTGTCGGTCGCGATCGGCTCGGCAAAGCGCTTTTCCACGATGTAGTCGGGCAGCGGCTTGCGCGGGTTGATCGGCGCATCGCCCTGCCCCAGTGCATGCGCCAGCAGCGTGGAGAATCGCGCGCCGAACCGCGCCGTGATCTCGCTCGGCGTGCGCGCGGCGACATCGCCGATGGTCTTCAGCCCGGCACGGCGCAGGCCGATGGTGATGATCTCGCCTGCGCCGAGCGCGGATATCGGCAACCGGCTGATCGCCTCCGCCTCCTCGCCATCGGCCACGATGGTGCCCGTGGCCTGCCGCGTCAGCGTGCGCGCGCAGACCGAGGTGCCGGCGATCGCCGCGCTGACGGCAAACCCCTGCCGGGCCAATGCGCGGACCAACGTCCGCAACAACGCGGCTTCACCGCCGAACAGATGCGCACAGCCGGTGATGTCGAGGAACAGCCCGTGCGGCGGATCGAGCGCCACCAGTGGCGTGAACCGGTCGCACCAGTCCGCGACATCGCTGAGCGTCTTCGCATCGGCCACGATATCGGCGTCGAACACACGCAAGTCCGGGCACATCGCCCGCGCATTCGCCAGCGGCTGACCGATATACAGGCCGAGACGTTCGGCGACCTCGTCCAGCGCATGGATCACCAGCGCATTGTTGTCCTTGATGACGACGATGCTTGGATCATTGCTCTTATGCAGTCCGACGTTGCCAAAGAACCGCTGAATCCGGTCGATTGGCAGGCGCGGCAGCCACAGGCTGAGGACACGTCGACGGCTCACTGAACTGGCACTCATCACATTTCCATTCCATGATCCACCGGCCACATGGGCCATGACGATTGCGCAAGAGCTCGGCATCGAAGCGCGGCGCCCCCCAGGCACTCCACACCGGGCCCGGCGGTGAATGCGCCGCGCGCAGCATCCATCGTGTTTCCGCGGTCGAGGGCAACGGTTGCGCGGCCAGGCGCAGCAAGAGCCCGGTGACACCGGAAGATTGCGCGGCCAGCGTCAGCTTGCGGCTCGCCACGAGATCGAACTGCCTGATCTCGCCCCAGAGCTCGAGCACCACGGCCCCCAGCGCATCGCAGGCGAGCGCGTCGGCTGAGGTGCGCAGTGCGCTCTCGACATCGGCGGCACGCACCATCACCACGCGGCGCGGGTCGAGGCCGAGTTCGGCAAGCCCGCTCATCGACAGCGCGCCGGTTTCGAGCTCCGAAAAATCCTGCCGCACCCACAGCAGCGGCTTGCGTGCCGTCACGCGGCCCGCAAGCCCCATGACGAATCCCGTCGCGACCGTCCCCTGCCGGCCCTCGCAAAACACCTCATGGATCGCCGCGCGTGCAAGCCCGCCCTTCAGCGCGGTATCCGCCTCGCTGTGGCCGAGCGCGACGCGATCGCGATGATGCACGACCTCCGCCGTCTCGATGCGCTCGATTTGGCTGCGCAAGGTCGCAAGCGCGCTTCTGCATGCGCCGCTCATGCTCACCGCTCCTTCAGAGATTGATGCCGTGGTCCTCAAAAGAAGAACCAACGGCTGGCTCATTTGTTCATGATATGTTCTAATATAAAGCTAACGGCGCCCCGAGAGTCAATCGAATTGGCGCTCAGTCGGATTCATGAGCAGAATCAAGAGGATTCAGGTGCCATGTACCTCATCACTCTCGACAGCCAGACCGATTTCGAGAGCTGGCGCAAAACCGCCCGCGCGCTCGCACTGCATCAGATCGCACCGGCCGACGTGACCTGGAGCGTGCAGGGCCGCGCGAAAGAGGCGGTGCCGGCCGGTCTATGCGAAGCGCCAGGCATTCCGCCGATCGAAACCGACGGCACCTTCAGCGTGCCGGCCAATTTCATCGAGCTCGCCCGCATCGCGGCCCTGCACCGCGATGGTGAACGCTTTGCGCTGCTCTATCGCCTGCTGTGGCGGTTGCGGACCGACCACGATCTGCTCGAGACCAGGGCCGATCCGGACGTCGCGCAGGCAACAGCGATGGCCGTCAGCGTGCATCGCGACATGCAGCGGATGCGCGATGTCATTCGCTTCCGCGAGATCGGACGCGAGCACAACGCACATTACGCGGCCTGGTTCGTGCCGGAGCATCACATCGTCGAATTCACCGCCCCCTTCTTCGCGCGCCGCTACGCCGACATGCCCTGGTCAATCCTCACGCCCGACATTTGCGCCCATTGGGACGGCCACGCGATCTCATTCACCCCGGGCATCAGCCAGACGGAGATGCCCGGCCCAAACCGGTTGGAGGAAACCTGGCGCCGCCACTTTCGGCCAGACCACCCGATCACGCCGGAAGCGCCGAAGAAGAGTCACAGGAACCTGTCGAAAGCCTCGATACTTGAACCCTTGCTCGCCGATGCCGAACGCTGGACCGGCGGGTGGATCCCCCCCGCGGCCGGAGGCTCCGATGAAACGCAAGCTAGCTGCCGATGATCTCGACGCGCTCCGCGAGGAGGCCGCGCATTGCCGCGCCTGCCATCTCTATAAGGACGCAACCCAGACCGTGTTCGGCGAAGGCCCGAAGTCCGCCAACATCATGCTGGTCGGCGAGCAGCCCGGCGACAAGGAAGACCTCGCCGGCCACCCCTTCGTCGGCCCGGCCGGCCAGATGCTCGACCGCGCGCTGGAGGAAGCCGGCGTCGATCGCAAGAAGGTCTATGTCACCAACGCCGTCAAGCACTTCAAATTCGTGCCGCGCGGAAAGGTCCGCCTGCACCAGAAGCCGAATACGCCGGAGATTCGGGCGTGCCGGCAATGGTATGAGCGGGAAGTTTCGGCAATCCAGCCCGATCTCGTCGTGGCGATGGGCGCCACTGCCGCGCAAAGCGTGTTCGGCAAGATCACCCCTATCGGCAAAAACCGAGGCCGGCTCATCGACCTACCCGACGGGCGCAAGGCTTTGGTGACGGTGCACCCGTCTTATCTGCTGCGGCTGCCCGATCCGGAGACCAAGGTGCTGGAATATCAGCGCTTTGTCGACGATTTGAAGATCGCGGCCGGCTTGCAGAAGAAGGCTGCACGGGCTGCCTAATACTGGCAGGAAAACGGCTTTCACGCCTTAGTTGTCATCCGGCCTTCAAATCCATCGCGGACAATCCCCTTACTTGAAAGTTAAGGGGCGTCCAGACATGACCGATGTTGCATTCGACCGCGCGGTAACAGATCCCGCGCCCGTCCAGCCGGCCTCGCGGCCAAATCTCGACAAGGGCTTCAATCCGCTGACGTTGATCCTGTTCTTCGGCATCCTGGCCGCGGGCCTGCTGTTCGTCGCCTACAGCATCTATGTCGACATCAACGCGACCGGCACGCGGGTAACGACCTACCTGCCCTACATCCTTCTGTTCGTCGCGCTCCTGATTGCGCTCGGCTTCGAATTCGTCAACGGCTTCCACGACACCGCCAATGCGGTGGCAACCGTGATCTACACCCATTCGCTGCCGGCGGAAGTCGCGGTGATGTGGTCGGGCTTCTTCAACTTCCTCGGCGTGCTCTTGTCCTCCGGCGCGGTTGCGTTCGGCATCGTCTCGCTGCTGCCGGTCGAGCTGATCCTCCAGGTCGGCTCCAGCGCCGGCTTCGCCATGGTGTTCGCACTTCTGATCGCCGCGATCCTGTGGAATCTCGGCACCTGGTTCTTCGGCCTGCCCGCCTCGTCCTCGCACACGCTGATCGGCTCGATCATCGGCGTCGGCGTCGCCAACGCCGTCATGCGCGGCCGCGACGGCACCTCGGGCGTGGATTGGAGCAAGGCGACCGAGATCGGCTACGCGCTGCTGTTGTCGCCGCTGTTCGGATTCATCTGCGCCGCCGTGCTGTTGCTGCTGCTCAAGTTCATCGTGCGCAACCCGGCGCTCTATGCCGCGCCCGAAGGCAACAAGGCGCCGCCGCTGTGGATCCGCGGCCTGCTGATCGCAACCTGCACCGGCGTCAGCTTTGCGCACGGCTCGAACGACGGCCAAAAGGGCATGGGCCTGATCATGCTGATCCTGATCGGCACCGTGCCGACGGCTTACGCCCTCAACCGGGCGCTGCCGGAATCCCAGGTCGCCCAGTTCCAGAAGACCTCCGAGGCCGCCTCCAAGGTGATCTCGGCGAAAGGCGCCGGCCACAGCATCATCGGCGATCCCCGTCCGGCGGTGACGCAGTACATCGCCCTGCACGAGCTCAACGAGGGCACCTATCCCTCGCTCGCCGTGCTGGTGAAGGACGTCGGCGATCAGGTCGCCAAATACGGTTCGCTGAACAAGGTGCCGGCGGAAGCCGTCGGCAACACCCGCAACGACATGTACCTGACCTCGGAAGCGATCCGCTTCCTGATGAAGGACAAGGCGAACGATCTCAACAAGGATGAGATCGCGGTGCTCAACACCTACAAGGGCTCGCTCGATGCCGCCACGAAGTTCATCCCGAACTGGGTGAAGATCGCGGTCGCCATCGCGCTCGGCCTCGGCACCATGATCGGCTGGAAGCGCATCGTCATCACCGTGGGCGAGAAGATCGGCAAGAGCCATCTCACCTACGCGCAGGGCGCCTCGGCCGAGCTCGTGGCCGCCGCCACGATCGGCGCCGCCGACGTGTTCGGCCTGCCGG
>NZ_PSRT01000088.1 GCF_004212635.1 Bradyrhizobium genosp. SA-3
AGTGGAACAACGGTCTCCACCGTTTCACGTGAAACGCAAAAAATGGAACAAGCGCTAATCCTACAATGAAGAACTAGCACTACTTTCCGATACAAAATTTTTGGAAAATGGCCCCAAGGACGTCTTCGACATCCACCCGGCCCAGCAGCCGACCCAGGGCATAGGCGGCGGCACGCAGTTCCTCGGCGGCGAGTTCCTCGCCCTCTTCTACTAGCTCCAGGCTCTGGCGCAAGCTGTCTGCCGCCTGACGCAACAGGTCGCGTTGGCGGGCCCGGGTCACCAATGCGCCCTCGCTGGTCCCGAAGAATTCAGAGGCAAATGTCACCAGCGCGTCGACCAGCTGAGGGATGCCATCGCCCCGGCTCGCCGAGATCTCGAACTCGCCGCGCGGCCCGGCTTCCCCCACCCCACCGAGATCGATCTTGTTGCGCACGATCCAGATCGAGCCACCGGTCCGATCGCCATCGCTGGCCTTCCACAGCGACCGCGTCGCGTCCGGATCGATGGCCTGCGATCCCTCCACCAGCCACAGCACGAGATCCGCGTCTTCGGCCCTAGCGCGCGCCCGGCGCACACCCTCCTGCTCGACCGGATCGTCGGTCTCGCGAATGCCGGCGGTGTCGATCACCGTGACGGGGTAGCCATCGAGATCGAGCTGTACCTCGATCACGTCGCGTGTGGTGCCGGCGTGCGGCGAAACGATCGCGACCTCGCGGCGCGCGAGCTGATTCATCAGCGTCGACTTGCCGACATTCGGCTCGCCTGCGATCGCAACCACCAGGCCATCGCGCAGACGTTCAGCTTGGCCCTGTGCCGCAAGGACTTCTGCAATTTCACCATACAGCGCTCGGATCGCCTTGACTGCCGGCGCCAGGACCTCGGCAGGCACATCGCCTTCGTCCGAGAAATCGATGCCGGCTTCGATCAGGGCCGAAGCCTCGATGATGCGCTCGCGCCAGTCGCGCGCGCGATGGCCGAGCAGGCCCTGCAATTGGCGCAGCGCCTGACGCCGCTGGCGGTCGGTGTCGGCGTGGATGAGATCGTCGAGGCCCTCGGCCTCAGTGAGGTCGAGCTTGCCGTTCTCGAACGCGCGCCGCGTGAACTCGCCGGGCTCGGCCGCCCGCGTATTCGGTATATCAGAAATCGCTGCAAGAAGCGCCGAGAGCACCGCGCGGCCGCCATGAACGTGGAATTCGGCGACGTCCTCGCCGGTCGCACTACCCGGTCCCGGAAACCAGAGCACGACCCCGTCGTCGATCGGTTGGCCCACGCCGTCACGGAGCAATCGGCGGCTGGCCTGCCGCGGCGCAGGCAGCGTACCCGCCAGCGTCGTCAACACCACGCCGGCCTGCGGCCCGGAGACACGCACCATCGCAATCGCGCTCGGCGGACGGCCGGACGACAGCGCAAAGATGGTTTGGTCTTGCGGATGCATGGCCTATTTGTCCGGCTGCGGGAGAAAAGGCAAATCCACCATTTCGAACGCCAGGTGCCTAGTTCTGCTGCGCCAAGTCCCGCAACAAAGGCTGATATTGCGATGCAATAAAGCTGCAGCAATTTTGCTGCAGGATCCAGCCGATCAAGCCTAGCAAGCTCAAGCAAATGCAAGTCTTATTGCATTATATATCAATAACTTAATGAAGATCAGGAATCGAGCGGGAAGCCGCTGTCGTACTGCACGTTCGCCGCAGCAAAGCTGCACAATGAAAAAGGGCGCCCGAAGGCGCCCTCTAACTTTTCGCTGCACCGCACTCAGGTGTTCATCGAGTCGAAGAACTCCGAATTGCTCTTGGTCGAGCGCAGCTTGTCGAGCAGGAAGTCGATCGCATCCATGGTGCCCATCGGGTTGAGGATGCGGCGGAGCACGTACATCTTCTTGAGCACCTGCGGATCGGTGATGAGCTCCTCCTTGCGGGTGCCGGAGCGCGAGATGTCGATCGCCGGGAAGGTGCGCTTGTCCGAGACCTTGCGGTCCAGGATCAGCTCCGAGTTACCGGTGCCCTTGAACTCTTCGAAGATGACTTCGTCCATGCGGCTGCCGGTATCGACCAGCGCGGTCGCGATGATGGTCAGCGAGCCGCCCTCCTCGATGTTACGCGCGGCACCGAAGAAGCGCTTCGGGCGCTGCAGCGCGTTGGCATCGACACCGCCGGTCAGCACCTTGCCGGATGACGGCACCACGGTGTTGTAGGCGCGGCCCAGGCGGGTGATCGAATCGAGCAGGATCACGACGTCGCGGCCGTGCTCGACCAGGCGCTTGGCCTTCTCGATCACCATCTCGGCGACCTGGACGTGGCGCACCGCCGGCTCGTCGAAGGTCGAGGACACCACCTCGCCCTTCACCGAACGCTGCATGTCCGTGACTTCTTCCGGACGTTCGTCGATCAAGAGCACGATCAGATAGCAGTCCGGGTGATTCGCGGTGATCGAGTGCGCGATGTTCTGCATCAGCACGGTCTTACCGGTGCGCGGCGGCGCGACGATCAGCGCGCGCTGGCCCTTGCCGATGGGCGCGACGATGTCGATCACGCGTGCGGAGAGATCCTTGCGCGTGGGATCGTCGATCTCCATGCGGAAGCGCTGATTCGGAAACAGCGGCGTGAGGTTGTCGAAATTGACCTTGTGTTTGGCCTTTTCCGGATCCTCGAAATTGAGCGTGTTGACCTTCAGCAGCGCGAAATAGCGCTCGCCCTCTTTCGGGCTGCGGATATGGCCCTCGATGGTGTCGCCGGTGCGCAGGCCGAAACGGCGGATCTGCGAGGGCGACACGTAGATGTCGTCCGGGCCGGGCAGATAATTCGCATCGGGCGAGCGAAGAAAGCCGAAGCCGTCGGAGAGCACCTCGACGACGCCCTCGCCGACGATATCGGTCTCGGCCAGCGAGAGCTGCTTGAGGATGGCGAACAGCAGCTCCTGCTTGCGCATGGTGCTGGCATTCTCGACCCCGTTCTCTTCCGCGAACGAGACCAGCTCGGCCGGGGTTTTCGACTTGAGGTCCTGGAGTTTAATTTCCCGCATTGGGGTGGTCCTGTGGGGTAACCTGGAAGGGGGGTGCGAGGTGGCTCTGAAATGCGGACGCGAGCAGTGCAGGTAAGGTCCGCAGGTCTGGCAAGGAGAGTGCCGATGAGGCTTCAAACCTGATGCGGTGTCCGGCCTCTGGAAAGCTCGGACACAACCACATCCGCCTGCGTTGGGTGGGATATCGATAATATAGAAAATCGCTCCCTGCTCCGCAAGCCGAAGCGCTGAGCGATTCGTCGCGCGCCTTGCCTAGAACGGCTTCACGATCACCATGATCACGATGAAAATCATCAGGACGGTCGGCACCTCATTGATAATTCGATAGAATTTCTGGGTCCGCGGGCGCCGGTCGGCGGCGAAATCCTTCAGCCAGCGGGAAAAAAAGCCGTGGACCGCGGACATTGCCAGGACCAGTGCCAGTTTTACGTGCAGCCAACCGGAGGTGAACCAATGGCCGGACCAGGCGAGATAGAGCCCGGCGAGCCAGGTGACCATCATGGCGGGATTGATGATCGCCTTGAGCAGCCGGCGCTCCATGATCTTGAACGTTTCCGACTGCTTCGAGCCGATTTCGGCCTCGGAGTGATAGACGAACAGCCGCGGCAGATAGAGCATGCCCGCCATCCAGGAGATGACGGCGATCACGTGCAGCGCTTTGATCCACTCATACATGCCGGCAGCCTCCCATTCTTGTTTTCGGCCCGCTTTGCCGGCGCGAACCGCGATCGATTCTGCTCGAAACCGCTTTCTGCTCACCGAACAGTGGATGGAAGGTGTCCGGTAAGAATTCATTCATAGATTTGGGCGCACACACATATCCGCGTGCTCGGCTCTTCTAAACCTAAAAATTTTAGAATCTTAAGGTTTGAGTCTTTGTGACCGTGGATTGGACTCACGCAATTCCGTCCGCCACTTCACGCGCGCTTGTTCACATCCATCAACATATGCTGCGCCGGTCTGGCCGGTCGGAATAAGTGACCCGGTCTCAGGGGCTTGCGCCCGCCTGTCGGCAGCTTATCAAGAGGCTTGTCCGCGCAATCCCGTTTCCGTCTCGGACGGCCAGCAAACTTGTTCTGACGGGCAGTGGTGTGAAGAAAATTGGCCGTTGTCCCGTCCCTAGTGTCGCACATCCCTTTCCGAGAGGTTAAGCTCCACAGAAATCCACAAACTGCCCCACCAAAATTCAAAGAGTTTTTGTGCCGACCTCGAACAACTATTTCCATCTGCACCTGGTCTCCGACTCGACGGGCGAGACGCTCATCACGGTGGCGCGCGCGGTCGCGGCTCAATACGCCAACGTGACGCCGGTCGAGCACGTCTATCCGCTGGTGCGCAGCCAGAAGCAGCTCGATCGCGTGCTCGACGAGATCGAGGAGGCGCCGGGAATCGTGCTGTTCACGCTGCTGGAGAAGGATCTGGTCTTCAGGCTCGAGAACAAGTGCAAGGAGATCAACGTTCCGAGCCTGTCGATCATCGGCCCGGTGATGCAGCTGTTTGAAGCGTATCTCGGCGCTGCAACCACGGGTCGCGTCGGCGCTCAGCACGTGCTCAATGCGGAATATTTCAAGCGCATCGATGCGCTGAACTACACCATGATCCACGACGACGGCCAGCATGTCGAAGGTCTCGACGAGGCCGACGTGGTGCTGGTGGGTGTGTCCCGCACCTCGAAGACGCCGACGTCGATCTATCTCGCCAATCGCGGCATCCGCACCGCCAACGTGCCACTGGTTCCGGGCATTCCGGTGCCCTCGCAGTTGGAGACGCTGACGCGTCCGCTGGTCGTCAGCCTGCATGCGACGCCGGAACGGCTGATCCAGATCCGTCAGAATCGCCTGCTGTCTATGGGAGCCGAGTCTGGGAGCGACACCTATACCGACAAGCAATCGGTCACCGAGGAGGTCGCGTTCGCGCGCAAGCTCAGCGCCAAGCACGATTGGCCGCTGCTCGATGTCACCAGACGCTCGATCGAGGAAACCGCCGCGGCGATCATGAAGCTCTACACCGATCGCCAGCGCAACCGGCCCTCGGAATAGTTTTCGCAATGGGTCTATGGCGCGGCACATCTCCGTTGATCCTGGCCTCGCAGAGCAGCGCGCGGAAAATGCTGCTGGCGAATGCTGGCTTCGAATTCGAGAGCGTGACGGCTGACATCGACGAGCGCGGCATTCAGGCGGCCTCGAAGCTTTCAAACCCGCGCGAAATTGCTCTGCTGCTGGCATGTGAGAAAGCCAAGGCAGTCTCGGCTCTTCATCCCGGAAGCTATGTGATCGGCGCCGATCAGACCCTGGCTCTTGGCGAGCGCCTCTTCAACAAGCCCGCCGGTCGTCCCCAGGCGATGGGGCAATTGCGCGATCTCGCCGGCAGCAGCCACGAGCTGAATTCAGCGGTGGCGGTGGCGCATGACGGAAAGATTGTTTTCGAGGATGTGTCGGTAGCCCGCATGACCATGCGGCATATGACCGAGGCCCAGCTTTCAGCCTATCTCGATGCCGCCGGTGACGCCGTCACGACCAGTGTCGGTGCCTATCAGCTCGAAGGGCTGGGTATCCATCTGTTCGAGCGCATCGAGGGCGACCATTTCACCATTCTCGGCCTGCCGCTGCTGCCACTGCTTGCGTTCCTGCGCCGCGAACGGCTAGTTGCGGTGTGAACGACAGACATGGCTGGGCCTTGATGCGGATCCTCGGACTGACCGGCTCGATCGGGATGGGCAAATCCACCACCGCGAAATTGTTCGCGGAGGCTGGTGTTCCCGTCTACGACGCCGATGCCGCAGTTCATCACTTGTATGAGGGCGAAGCGGCTCCCGCGATCGAGGCTGCCTTCCCCGGCACGACCATCAACGGCAAGGTCGATCGGTCCAAGCTGTCCGCGCGCGTGGTGCACGATCCCGCCGCGATCAAGCAGCTCGAGCAGATCGTCCATCCAATGCTGGGCGAGTCCCGCAAAAAATTCTTCGCCGAGGCCGAAGCGGCCAACGTCCCCGTCGTGGTGCTGGACATTCCCCTCCTGTTCGAAACCGGCGGTGAGAAACGGGTCGACGCCGTGGTCGTGGTCTCGACCTCGCCGGAACTTCAGCGCGAGCGGGTGCTGGCGCGCGGCACGATGGACGAGGCGAAGCTCGACGCCATCATCGCCAAGCAGATGCCCGACGCCGAAAAGCGCAAGCGCGCCGATTTCGTGGTGGATACCTCACACGGACTTGAGCCGGTGCGGGCGCAAATCAAGCACATCCTGGCCGAGGTCGTTAAGATGCCGCAGCGGCGAGCCTGATTCGCCGATTTTTTACGGCCATCTCAATCATGCGCGAAATCGTTCTCGATACCGAAACCACCGGCCTCGATCCGCTCCGCGGCGATCGCCTGGTCGAAATCGGCTGTGTCGAGATCTTCAACCGCATGCCGACCGGACAGACCTTCCACCGCTACATGAACCCTGAAAGGGACATGCCGGCGGAGGCCTTCGCAGTGCACGGGCTGTCGGCCGAATTCCTCTCGACCAAGCCGCTGTTCCACGAGGTCGTCGACGAGTTTCTGGAATTCATCGGCGATGCGCCGCTGGTGATCCACAACGCCTCGTTCGACATCAGCTTCATCAATGCCGAGCTTGACCGGATCAAGCGCGCGGCGATCCCGCGCGAGCGGCTGGTCGATACGCTGCTGCTGGCGCGGCGCAAGCACCCCGGCGTGTCGAACCGGCTCGACGATCTCTGCTCGCGCTACGCGATCGACAATTCACACCGCACCAAGCACGGTGCGTTGCTCGACGCCGAGCTCCTGGCCGAGGTCTATGTCGATCTGGTCGGGGCGCGGCAGTCGCAGCTGCTGCTGGCCTCGGAAACCGAGGAGATTCGCGTCAGTGCGACCGGCGAAGCGCCGCGGCGACAGCGCCTGGTGCCGCTTGCGCCGCGGGTTTCCGATGCCGAACGCGAGGCCCATCGGGCCTTCATCGCAACGCTCGGCGACAAGGCGATCTGGAGCGAGTACCTGCCCGCTCCAGCTGCCATGGCGGCCGGTTAGGCCTGACCGGCTTGGCCCTGAGCAGCCATTTGCCGCTCCATGTTCTGACGATAGAGACCGACGAAGTCGACCGGATCCAGCATCAGCGGCGGGAACCCGCCGTCGCGGACGGCGGTCGCGATGATCTCGCGCGCGAACGGGAACAGCAGACGCGGGCACTCGATCATGACCAGCGGATGCAAATTCTCCTTCGGCACATTGGCGATCCGGAACACGCCGGCATAGGCGAGCTCGAACGAGAACATCATCTTGCTCGCCGCCTCGGCCTTGCCCTCGACCGACAACGTCACCTCGAACTCCTGTTCGCTGAGGTTGTTGGCGCTGACGTTGATCTGGATGTTGATCTGGGGCGGCTGGCTCTGCTGCTGGAGCGAGCTCGGCGCGTTCGGATTTTCGAACGAGAGGTCCTTGGTATATTGCGCCAGCACGTTGAGCTGGGGAGCCTGGGCCGCCTCGGGAGGGGTGCCGTTACCGTTGGTCATGAAAGTCTCTCCTTACCCGATTTGGGCTGAATTTCGCGGCGGTTGGCTAACATAGGGTCGCCTCATTCTACAAGGACGAACGACCCCGGGTGAGATATCGGAGCCGCGGCCGCAACTGTGCCGTCCACCCCGGTCTTTTGCGCGAAATTGCGCCCTAAACGATTGAAGAAGCGCGATTTCCAGGCAGGATCGGGTTTCCCCTTAAGCATAAAACGCGCTACACTCAGCGCTGTGCCAAAAGGCGCCATTGGCCGGGCAAGATTTCGTGCCTACATCCCGGGGACCAGACGGGCGGACCTAAAATGGTGATGTAGACTTGCCGTTTCCGTATGGAACGGTCTACTGGCCGGATTGATTTTCCCGGCGACGACCCCAAAGCGAAGACCCAAAGCAAAGACCAGAAAGCGAATACGACGTGGACATCTACACTATCATTTTCCTGGCGCTGGCGGTCTTTATCTTTCTGCGGCTGCGCAGCGTGCTGGGGCAGCGCACCGGCAGCGAACGGCCGCCGTTCGACCGCAATGCGCTCCAGGGTGCCCAGGACAAGAACGTCGTGACCATGCCGGGCAAGGTGATCGACCAGGCCCCGCTGGCGCCGACGGCCGAGCCGACTCCGCCCGCCGACCGCTGGAAGGGCCTGGCCGAGCCGGGCACCCCGCTCGCGCAGGGTCTCGACGCCATCGTCGACAAGGATTCCACTTTCGACCCGCGCCATTTCATCTCGGGTGCCCGCGGCGCCTATGAGATGATCGTGCTGGCCTTTGCCAATGGCGACCGCCGCGCGTTGCGCGACCTGTTGTCGACGGAGGTCTATGAGAGCTTCGACGCCGCGATCAAGGAGCGCGAGAAGAACGAGCAGAAGACCGAGACGCGTTTCGTCTCGATCGACAAGGCCGAGCTCGTCGGCGCCGAGCTGCGCGACCGCACCGCGCAGCTCGCCATACGCTTCGTCTCGCAGATGATCTCGGCCACCCGCGACAAGGCCGGCAACATCGTCGACGGCAGCGCCGACACGGTCGCCGACATCACCGACATCTGGACTTTCGCCCGCGACACCTCCTCTCGCGATCCGAACTGGAAGCTGGTTGGCACCGGAAGCGCGAACTAAGATATTTCTGAAGAACAGCGCGACGGCGCTTTGCGCAGGTGTCGTCGTGCTGTCGTCGTTTTCGCTCGGCGCTGAGGCGGCGCGGCGCCACTACCGCAGCCACCACCATCATCTCCCGACACTGCCTGCCGCCCCGCCGCGGGCCTTGCCCTATCCGCAGCTTCCCCTGCCGTTCGAGATTTCCGGCGCGCAATATCTGCCGCTGGCCTGGACGGACGTGAAGGGCTGGAGCGACGACAATCATCTCGCCGCCTACAAGACGTTCCGTGCGAGCTGCCGGTCGATCAACGCGCAGACCGGCGCATCCGAGCCGAAAGCCGAATCCAAAGCCGAATCCAAAGCACTTGGCGCCTCGCTGAGCGAGCCCTGCCGGGCCGCCAGATCGCTCGCGCTCACCGATGACGCCAAAGCCAAGACCTTCTTCGAGGAGAATTTTGCGCCGTTGCGCATCTCGCGCCTCGGCGAGCCCGACGGCTTCGTCACCGGCTATTACGAGCCCGTGCTGGAGGGATCACGCACGCAGACCGACGTCTACAACGTTCCGGTGTATCGCCGGCCGTCCAACCTGTTCGTGCGCGGCTACAAGCAGGACTCGGTCAGCCTGCCCAACAAGGGCCCGGTCTATCGCAAGATCGGTCGCCGCAAGCTGGTGCCGTATTACGACCGCGGCGAGATCGAGGACGGCAAGATCGCCGGCCGCGGGCTGGAGATCGCTTGGCTCAAGGACCCCACCGATCTCCTGTTCGCGCAGATCCAGGGCTCGGCGCGGATCAAATTCGACGACGGCGGCACGGTCCGGCTCAATTACGACGCCTATAACGGCTATCCCTACACGGCGGTCGGCCGCATCCTGATCGAGCGCGGCATCATTCCGAAGGAAGAGATGTCGATGCAGAAGATCAGGGAATGGATGACGCAGAATCCTGACGGAGCCAAGGAGCTGCGCCGCCAGAACCGCGCCTACATCTTCTTCCGCGAGGTCAATCTCTCCGACAAGGAGGAGGCGGTGGGCGCGCAGGGCATTCCGCTGACCGCCGGTCGCTCGATCGCGGTCGACAAGTCACTGCATGTCTACGGCACGCCATTCTTCATCGAGGGCGAGCTGCCGATCGATTCCGAACGCGCCAAGACGCCGTTCCATCGGCTGATGATCGCGCAGGACACCGGCTCTGCCATCATCGGACCTGCGCGCGCCGATCTTTATTTCGGCGCTGGCACGGAGGCCGGCCGCGTTTCCGGGCGGCTGCGCCATCCCATGCATTTCGTGATGCTGGTGCCGAAGAGCCTCGATCCCAGCATGCGCGGCGCGCGATTGCCGGTGCCTGACCCGCGCCCCTCGGAGAAGATCGCAAAGCTGTTTCCGCAGACCGATCCGGCCAAGGATCCGAACAACGCGACGGCTGCGGCGAAAGCTGCTGAGTCCGGCAAGCCTGAATCGGTGAAGGCTGGCGCGGCTTCGCCGGCCGTGCCACAAGCCAAGGACGCCACCGTTGCGGTGGCGAGCCCGGTGCCGCTGCCGGAGCCGCGTCCCAACATCAAGCCCGACCGCGAACAGCGCAAGCGCGTTTATCGTCGTTCCCACCCGCAGCAATGAAGCGATCGTCCCGTCCGCCCGTGCTGGAGCCTCGCCCCTCGCCGCGTCGCCGCGCGCTGAGCGAGGAGGAGCGCGCGCTGTGGGACAATGTTGCAAAACAGGTCAAGCCGCTGAGGAAGTCTCGCGTGGCGAAGGCGCCGGCCGCACCGCGCAGTGAGCCATCACCGACGTTGCCGTCCGCAAGACCCACGGCGCCCGCAAGGTCGGTTGCCACTGCGCCGGTGCCGCGCGTCGCAAAGCCGTCCGTGCCGCCCTTGGCGCCGCTCGGCAAGCGCGAGCGCGCAAAGCTGTCGCGTGGGCGCCGCGAGATCGAAGCGCGGCTCGACCTGCATGGCATGACCCAGACGCGTGCCCATCGTGCGCTGACCGGCTTCCTGCACCGCGCCCATCACGACGGCCTGACCTTCGTCCTCGTCATCACCGGCAAGGGCCGCAGCGGCGGCGAAAGCGGCGTGCTCCGCCGCCAGGTGCCGGAATGGCTCAGCCTGCCGGAATTCCGTGCCTTCGTCGTCGGCTTCGAGGAGGCCCATATCGGGCACGGCGGCGAGGGTGCGCTGTATGTGCGGATTCGCCGGGCGAGAGGTTAGGAAGTTTTAGCAGCGGCACGCTAGGTGTACCCTCTCCCGCAAGCGGGAGAGGGAGCGCACCGTCTCCGGAGTTGGGCGGAGTCGTCTCAGAACGGTCGGACGATTCCGACGCGCGGGATCAGCGTGAGGATCAGGCCGGGGATGTTCGTCTTTCGATCCTCGGCCGGAATCGGCGGCGTCTCGCGCGCGGCGGGAAGCATCTTCACCGCGTGCAGAATCAGGAACATGCAGACCGCCCAGTTCGAGATCCAGCGCGAATAGTCGAACACCATCGCGAACATGACGAGATAGGCGAGGCTGACGCCGATCACCGCCGCGAGGACGAGGCGCCGGTGCATATCCTTCGCGAGCGCGTCGATCAGGCTCGCAAGATAGCGCCACAACGGCGAGTGCAGCCAGATCAGTAGCGCAAACACGGGCACGCCGAGAATATTGTGCGGCAGCCGGCCCCAGGTGTCGGCAACCTCCTTCGCCAGCGGCTGATACCAGATGTAGCTGAACTGCAGCAGATCAGTGCGGGATGGATCGGCCATCCGGCTCTTGAGATATGCGGCGAAATCCGCTTCCGGGATCGGCATCGTTCCCAGAAACTGCGCCGCGAAGAACAGCGCGGAGACGATGGCAAAAGCGGCGACACCGAACGCAATGTTGGTGCGATTGCAGCCGCAAGCCAGATAATGCCTGATCACGACGATGGTGATGATCGTCGGCACATACATCAGGAGATGAATGTGATGGATCAACACGAGCACGATCGAGAACAGCGCAGCCGTCGCCACGAAGAGCAGCGAGCCCGCCGGCATCAGCAAGAGGACGATCGCCAGCGCGCAGCCATAGATGTCGAAATGGCCGAGCGTATGCATGAAGTTCTTGAGGAAGAACGGCGAGCCCACGGTGAAGACGAACAGCGGCAGCGTCTTCGCGGTGAAGCCGAACGTCTTCTGGAACAGCCTTGCGTACAGCCCCAGCGTCGCCAGCCACGTCACGCCGCCGAGCGCGAACACCAGCCATACCGGCACCTTCGCCGTGAACAGCGCGACGATCGCCCCGATCAGCGCGCGCTTGATGAAGCCGAAATGGTAGTCGACGAGGAGGTGGATGTAGGGGACGTAAGGCGGCAGCTGGATCTTGTGAACGAACACGCCGACGAGGACGGCGGCGTTGATCGCGAGCAGCAGACGCCAGGGGTTTTGCCAGAGGCTAGCGGGCATTTGGTACTTGCCGCGCATAAAACTCCGTTGTCGTCCCGGCGAAGGCCGGGACCCATAACCACGAATGTATGTCTTGAGCCAACGCTGGAGCCGCTGTCTTTGCCAACAAGGAATGCTGGTGGTTATGGGTCCCGGCCTTCGCCGGGACGACGGCCGAATCAATAGCGCGGGCTTGGCGAATTACAAAATAAACCGGCTCAGATCGGCATTCTTGGCCAAATCTCCGACGTGCTTCTGCACGTAGTCGGCATCGACCCGGACGGTCTCACCATTGCGATCGGGGGCGGTGAAGGAGATCTCGTCCAGCACCCGCTCCATCACGGTCTGGAGCCGCCGCGCGCCGATGTTCTCGACGGCGGAATTAACGGCCACTGCGACGTCGGCCAGCGCATCGACCGCGCCATCGGTGATGTCGAGCGTCACGCCCTCAGTCTGCATCAAGGCGACATATTGCTTGATCAGCGAGGCTTCGGGCTCGGTCAGGATGCGGCGCATGTCGTCGCGGGTCAGCGCCTGCAATTCAACGCGGATCGGCAGGCGGCCTTGCAATTCCGGCAACAGGTCCGATGGCTTTGCGACGTGGAAGGCGCCGGAGGCGATGAACAGGATGTGGTCGGTCTTGACCGTGCCGTGCTTGGTCGAGACCGAGGTGCCCTCGATCAGCGGCAAGAGATCGCGCTGCACGCCCTCGCGCGAGACATCGCCGCCGACGCGGCCGTCGCGGGCGCAGATCTTGTCGATCTCGTCCAGGAACACGATGCCGTTGTTCTCGACGGCGCTGATCGCTTCCAGCGTGAGCTGTTCGGTGTCCAAGAGCTTGTCGGATTCCTCGTTGACGAGAATCTCGTGCGAGCCTTCGACGGTCAGCCGTCGCGTCTTGCTGCGGCCGCCCAGCTTGCCGAAGATGTCGCCGATCGAGATCGCGCCCATCTGCGCGCCCGGCATGCCGGGGATCTCGAACATCGGCAGGCCGCCGCCGGACGACTGCGTCTCGATCTCGATTTCTTTGTCGTTGAGCTCGCCGGCGCGCAACTTCTTGCGGAAGGATTCGCGGGTCGCGGAAGAGGCATTGGCGCCGACCAGCGCATCGAGCACGCGCTCCTCGGCCGCGAGCTGCGCCCGCGCCTGCACGTCCTTGCGCTTGCGTTCACGCACCTGGGCGATCGCGACCTCGACGAGATCGCGCACGATCTGCTCGACGTCGCGGCCGACATAGCCGACCTCGGTGAACTTGGTCGCTTCCACCTTCAGGAACGGCGCATTTGCGAGCTTGGCGAGCCGTCGCGCGATCTCGGTCTTGCCGACGCCGGTGGGGCCAATCATCAGGATGTTCTTCGGCAGCACCTCCTCGCGCAAGGAGCCTTCGAGCTGCTGCCGCCGCCAGCGGTTGCGCAGCGCGATCGAGACGGCGCGCTTGGCGTCGGCCTGGCCGACGATGAAACGATCGAGTTCGGATACGATTTCACGGGGGGAGAAGTCTGTCATGGCACCTTAGCTAGGGTCAGATGCGGGCTGGGACAAGCCGCTTTTTTCGGCCATCAGATGATCGGTGGACCGGATTGCCATTGCTTCACGGCGTCGAGCGGATGGATCAGCATCAGGATATTGAGTGTCAGATTGTCGCGAATGTGGAGCGCCAGCATGATTTCGAAGGCGAGCCCGACCAGAATGGTTACGGACACCGGCAGCGCACGGGCAACGAGGAACCCCAGCACCATGAAGACCGTGTCCGAGACCGAGTTGACGATGCTGTCGCCGTAATAGTCCAGAGAGATCGTGCCGGCGCGGTAGCGTTCGATGATGAACGGCGAGTTCTCGACGATCTCCCAGGCGCCTTCGATCAGCATGGCGATGATCAGCCGCGCCGGCCATGACAACGGCAGCGAGGGCAGTCGCGCGAACAGCAGCCAGGTCAAACCGTAGAACAGGAAGCCGTGCAGGACGTGGGAGAAACTGTACCAGTCGGCGATCTGCTGGGAATTCTCCGAGCTGTTCACCACGCCATGCCACAGCTTCACATAGCCGCAGGTGCAGATCGGCACGCGTCCCACCGCGAACAGGATCGAGGCTTGCAGCGCCAGCAGCAACAGCGCGATACCGACCCAGGCGAGCGGCGGTACCGCGATCCTGCTCTGCTGCGTGCTCGTCAGCGTCACGTTTCACGCACCATCAACAGCGCCGGTCCGTCCGGCGTCTCGACCATGCGGTCGCGGACGAACCCAGCCTTCTCATAGGCGAGTATCGCGCGCGCGTTGAGCGGATCAGGATCGGTGACGATCCGCGGCACGCCGTTCCGCAGCAGCGCCTCGACGAATTGGCGAATGAGCGCCGAGCCATGGCCACACGCGATCATGTCGCTTTCGCCGATGAACTGGTCGATCCCACGCGTGCCCTCCGGTTGCGGCCCGAAGCCCGTATTCCAGGCGGTCAGGCGATAACACTGAAGATAGCCGAAGCGGCTGTTGCCGGCCAACACGATCAACTGGTCCATTGCGGGTTCAGTGAGGTCGCCGCTGACCAGCGCAAGCTGCTCGTCCGGATCGCCCCACCATTCCCGCACATGTGCCTCGTCCAGCCACCGCCGGATCAGCGGCAAATCGGCCGCGGTCATCGGGCGGAAGATGTAGGTGGCGTTCATGTCGCGGCTACGATGGTGCTCCACTCCCTCTCCCGCTTGCGGGAGAGGGCTGGGGAGAGGTGTCTCCGCAATGGGACAGCCCCCAAGAGGAGAGAGCCCCCACCCGGCGCTTCGCGCCGACCTCCCCCGCAGGCAGGCGGGAGAGGTTGCACCGAGTTCGGAGCTGCTGTTTCAGGCCCTACCCTGTCGCCAGGCTCTCGATCGTCACATTCCGGTTGGTGTAGACGCAGATGTCGGCGGCGATGTCGAGGGAGCGGCGGACGATGGTCTCGGCATCCTTGTCGGTATCGAGCAGGGCGCGGGCCGCGGCGAGCGCATAATTGCCGCCAGAGCCGATCGCCATCACGCCGGCCTCGGGCTCGAGCACGTCCCCGGTGCCGGTCAGCACCAGGGAGACGTCCTTGTCGGCCACGATCATCATGGCCTCCAGCCGCCGCAGATAGCGGTCGGTGCGCCAGTCCTTGGCCAGTTCGACCGCAGCGCGGGTCAGCTGCCCCGGATATTGCTCGAGCTTGCTCTCCAGCCGCTCGAAGAGCGTGAAGGCGTCGGCGGTGGCGCCGGCAAAGCCGCCGATGACGTCGCCCTTGCCGAGCTTGCGGACCTTCTTGGCGTTGGACTTGATCACGGTCTGGCCGATCGAGACCTGTCCGTCGCCGCCGACCACCACCTTGCCGCCCTTGCGGACCGTCAAAATCGTGGTGCCGTGCCAGCCCGGCGAGCTGTTCTGGGAAACCTGCATGAATGATCCTCGTTGTCGGGCCTGATTTAGGCGGTCGGGGCCAAGGGGACAACAGGCGGACAACCGGCGCACAACGGGGCCGCTCCGGGCCTAATTCGCTCACCATAGGCAGAAGTAGAGGCCGGACCAGCCGTTCCCGCAGTAGCGAAGGCGTCATTTGGCTGTTAAAAGACCGGCGTTTTCGGCCCCGAACTAGGATGAAAGCTAGTTTTGATGCGCACCGCGACGATCAAGCGCAAGACCAAGGAGACCGACATCGAGGTCACCGTGAACCTCGATGGCACCGGCGTGGCCGATATCGCGACCGGCATCGGCTTTTTCGACCACATGCTCGATCTCCTGGCCCGCCATTCCCGCATCGACCTCACGGTCAAGGCGGTGGGCGATCTGCACATTGATCATCACCATACCACCGAAGACACCGGCATCGCGCTCGGCCAGGCGGTCAAGCAGGCGCTCGGCAACATGGCGGGCATCACCCGCTACGCCGGCGTGCACATGCCCATGGACGAGACGCTGTCGCGCGTCGTCATCGACATCTCGGGCCGCCCGTTCCTGGTGTTCAAGGCCGACTTCCCCCGCGACAAGATCGGCGAGTTCGACACCGAGCTGGTGCGCGAGTGGTTCCAGGCCTTCGCCATCAACGCCGGCGTGACTCTCCACGTCGAGACCCTATATGGCGATAACAGCCACCATATCGCCGAGTCCTGCTTCAAGGGTCTGGCGCGGGCGCTGCGCACTGCGGTCGCGATCGATCCGAAGGCTGTGGGCGAAATCCCGTCCACCAAGGGCTCGCTCGGCGGCTGACGTCTCGGTCCGGCGGCGGGCGCCGCCTCCGGTATCACTGAATTTAGAGAACGGGGCATCACCATGCCTGTCTATACGGTTCATGCTCCCTCTCCTGCCGGAGCCGATCTGCGCGCCACCGACAAGTTCGTCTTCGTGCGCGACGGCTTCCACTTCTGGGCGATGATCTTCGGCCCGATCTGGCTGCTGTGGAATCGGCTGTGGCTGGCGCTGATCGGCTGGGTGATCTTTGTGGCCGCGTTCAATGCGGGACTGTCCAGCCTCGGTCTCGGGCGCTCCTCGATCTTCTACACGGATCTCATTGTCGCCCTGCTGATGGGCTTTGAGGCCTCGAGCCTTCGCCGCTGGACCTTGTCGCGCGGCAAGTGGCGTCAGCTCGATGTCGTGATTGCCGACAACGAGGACACCGCCGAGCGCCGTTTCTTCGAGCGCTGGAGCCAGAAACAGCACGGCATCGTCAACGATCAGTGGGCCGTCGATCGCGGCGGCCCGCCGCCGACCCGCGGCGTGCCGGGTCAGCAATTCTCGAACCCGCCGCCATTGCCGGCGGGCGGCATCATTGGGTTGTTTCCAGAACCGGGAGGGTCAAGATGAGCGTCGCCATCATCGATTACGGTTCCGGCAATCTGCATTCCGCCGCGAAAGCCTTCGAGCGCGCCGCGCGCAGCCTGGACAATCCGCAAAAGGTGTTCGTTACCAGCGATCCGGACCAAGCCTACAGCGCCGACCGTCTGGTGCTGCCGGGCGTCGGCGCCTTCGCCGATTGCCGGCGCGGACTTGATGCCGTCAACGGCATGGTCGAGGCGATCACGGAAGCGGTGCGCGTCAAGGCGCGGCCCTTCTTCGGCATCTGCGTCGGCATGCAGTTGATGGCGAGCCGCGGCAAGGAGCATGTCACGACGGACGGCCTGAATTGGATCGGCGGCGATGTCGAGAAGATCACGCCGCGCGACGAGAACCTGAAGATTCCGCACATGGGCTGGAATACGCTGGAGGTGTTGCGCGAGCATCCGGTGCTGAACAAGCTGCCGCTTGGCCCTAAGGGCCAGCACGCCTATTTCGTGCACTCCTATCACCTCAACCCCGCCAACGAGGCGGATGTGCTGGCGTGCGCCGATTACGGCGGGCCTGTCACCGCGATCGTCGCGAAGGACACCGCGATCGGCACGCAATTTCACCCCGAGAAGAGCCAGCGTTTCGGCCTGGCCCTGATCTCGAACTTTTTGCGATGGAAGCCGTGATCCTCTTTCCCGCTGTTGATCTCAAGAATGGCCAATGCGTGCGCCTCGAGCAAGGCGACATGGCGCGCGCGACCGTGTTCAACCTCGATCCCGCGGCGCAAGCGCAGAGCTTTGCCGAGCAGGGTTTTGAGTATCTCCACGTCGTCGACCTCGACGGTGCCTTTGCCGGCAAGCCGGTGAATGCACAGGCCGTCGAGGCGATGCTGAAGACGATCAGGATTCCGGTGCAGCTCGGCGGCGGCATTCGCGATCTCGCGACCGTCGAAGCCTGGCTCGAAAAGGGCATCACCCGCGTCATCATCGGCACCGCCGCGGTGCGCGATCCCCAGTTGGTGAAGGCGGCGGCGAAGAAATTTCCCGGCCGCGTCGCGGTCGGTCTCGATGCCCGCGACGGCAAGGTCGCCGTCGAAGGCTGGGCCGAGACCTCGCAGGTCACAGTGCTGGAAATCGCGCAGCGCTTCGAGGATGCCGGCGTTGCCGCCATCATCTTCACCGACATCGCGCGCGACGGCCTGCTCAAGGGCCTGAATCTAGATGCGACCATCGCACTCGCCGACGCAATTTCGATTCCGGTGATCGCCTCCGGCGGCCTCGCCTCGATCGAGGACGTCAAGGCGATGCTGACGCCGCGCGCCAAGAAACTCGCCGGCGCGATCGCCGGCCGTGCGCTCTACGACGGCCGGCTCGATCCCGCGGCTGCCCTCACCTGATCCGCAACGCACGCGACTAGGAGACATCCGATGTTCAAGGTGCGCGTGATCCCCTGCCTCGACGTCAAGGACGGAAGGGTCGTCAAGGGCGTCAACTTCGTCGATTTGCGCGATGCCGGCGACCCTGTCGAAGCCGCGATTGCCTATGATGCCGCCGGGGCCGACGAGCTCACCTTCCTCGACATCACCGCGACCCATGAGAACCGCGGCATCATGCTTGATGTGGTCCGGCGCACGGCGGAAGCCTGCTTCATGCCTGTCACCGTGGGCGGCGGCGTGCGTGAGGTCAACGACATCAAGACTCTGCTGCGCGCCGGCGCAGACAAGGTTTCGATCAACAGCGCCGCGGTGTCGCGACGCGAGTTCGTCAAGGAAGCCGCCGAAAAATTCGGCGAGCAGTGCGTGGTGGTGGCGATCGACGCCAAGCGCGTCAAGCGTCCGGGCGGCGACCGCTGGGAGATCTTCACCCATGGCGGGCGCAATTCGACCGGCATCGACGCCATCGAATATGCCCAGGAAGTGGTCTCGCTCGGCGCCGGTGAAATCCTGCTCACCTCGATGGACCGCGACGGCACCCGGCAGGGTTTTGACATTCCGCTGACCCGGGCGATCGCCGACAGCGTTTCCGTCCCGGTGATCGCCTCTGGCGGTGTCGGCAATCTCGACCACCTCGTCGACGGTATCCGCGACGGGCACGCCACCGCCGTGCTGGCCGCCTCGATCTTCCACTTCGGGGAATTCACCATCCGCGAAGCCAAGGAGCACATGGCCCGCCGCGGGCTGCCCATGCGCCTCGATGTCTGACGACTCCCGTTCACAAAAGTGCTACACGAGCCGGTAGAGACCGGCTCGTTCGGCCGGATCGCGTTTTCCGAGTAGTCTGTATGCCGCGTTTCACGATCCACGATCTGGCCGAGACCATCGATGCCCGCGCGGCATCCGGTGGCGAGGCCTCCTATACCCGCAAGCTTCTGGACAAGGGCGCCGAGCATTGCGCCAAGAAGTTCGGTGAGGAAGCAGTCGAAACCGTAATCGCAGCAGTCGAAAACGATCGCGCGCATCTGATCGCCGAAAGCGCCGACCTGCTCTACCATTTCCTTGTGCTGCTCAAGGCACGCGGCGTAAAGCTGGAGGAAGTCGAGGCCGCGCTGGACGAGCGGACGTCGATGTCAGGGTTGGAAGAAAAGGCGTCGCGCAAGAGCGGCAACTAGCCGAGGTGGAAAGATCGCGTCATGGATATCCGCGCACCCGAGCAGCAGTATAATCCGTACCGCGTTTATACGCGCGAGCAGTGGTCCAGGCTGCGCGACGACACGCCGATGACGCTGGAGCCGGGCGAGTTCGACCGGCTGCGCTCGCTGCACGATCGCCTGGACTTGCAGGAGGTCGAGGACATCTACCTGCCGCTGTCGCGCCTGTTGTCGATCTATGTCGACGCCATGCAGCGCCTGTATTACGCCGAGCGCCAGTTCCTCAATATCCGCGATCGAAAGGTGCCCTACATCATCGGCGTCGCCGGCTCGGTCGCCGTCGGAAAATCCACCACGGCCCGCGTGCTTCAGGCGCTGTTGGCGCGCTGGTCGCCGCGGCCGAAGGTCGAACTGATCACGACCGACGGATTTCTGTATCCCAACGCGGTGCTCGAGCGGCAGGGCATCATGCAGAAGAAGGGTTTTCCGGAGAGCTATGACCTGCCGCTGCTGCTCAGCTTCCTCTCCGACATCAAGTCCGGCCGTCGTCACGTCCGCGCGCCGGTCTATTCGCATCTGACCTACGACATCGTGCCAAACGAGTGGGCCGAGATCGATCGGCCCGACATTTTGATCGTCGAAGGCGTCAACGTGCTGCAGACCGGAAAGCTGCCGCGTGACGGCAAGGCGGTGCCTGTGGTCTCCGACTTCTTCGACTTCTCGGTCTATATCGATGCCGACGAGACGGCGCTGCGGCAATGGTACATCAAGCGCTTCCTGGCGCTGCGCGACACCGCCTTCACCAATCCAAAATCCTACTTCAACCGCTACGCGCTGTTGTCGGACGAGGAGGCGACCGCCACCGCGATCGCGATCTGGGAACGCACCAACCTCGCCAATCTCGAGGACAACATTTTGCCGACCCGCCCCCGCGCGACGCTGATCCTGAAAAAGGGCGCCGACCACACGGTGGAGAGCGTGGCGCTCAGGCGGCTGTAATTGCGCCGGTGAAACATGGGTCCCTGGCTGGTCCGCGCTGAGTGTCTTTTGTTGCTGACCGGCAATCGGTATTCCGCTATGCCTTCAAAAACGGCTGGGAGGCAGCATGGTTGATCGTCTCAGAAGCGCTGCGGAGCAGCTTGAAGCGCCGATCTGCCCGGACTGTCATATCGAGATGAAGTGGTTCCGCTCCGAACTGCTCGCGGACGAGCCGACCCCGATCATCGCGCATCTCTTCGTGTGCCCACATTGCAAGCGCGCGGCAAAGACGGACACCATATTCAAAGGCCCCCAAACGCCGCCTGATAAGCTCGCTGCGCCGCGTTTTGTTGCTCATGTCGAGGAAGCGATCGTCCCACCGGACGGCACGAAGCATGGTCGGCTTCCGACCTCCCCCGCTCCCTAGCTGGCGCCGGCCGGGCTCAGGTTCCCATGAGATTCGCGATCAGACTGCCAGGTGCCGGGACGCGGCCAGCCCGGCCAGCGCCTCGTCCAGCTTCTCCCGGTCGAGCGGCTTGATCAGGAATCCGTTCATGCCTGCCTCGAAGCAGGCGTAGCGGTCCTCGACCAGCGTATTGGCGGTGAGTGCCAGGATCGGCGTGTGCTGGCGACCCGTGGCTGCCTCATGTGCGCGGATGCGTTTTGTCGTCTCGATGCCGTCGAGCTGCGGCATCTGGATGTCCATCAGTACGAGGTCATAGGGCGTGCCGGCCGATGAGGCGGCGAGCCAGGATTCCAGCGCCGCCTCGCCATGGACGGTGATGACGACGCGATGGCCGAGTTTCGTGAGCAGCGACCGCATCAACAATGCGTTGATCTCGTTATCTTCGGCAACGAGAATCGAGAAGCCCCTCGCCTGCGTTGCGCTGGTGGATTCTGCCACCGGCTCCGGCGCGAGATCGGGCGAGGCGACCTCGGGCGTCAGCGCGAGGCGTGCGGCGAGCGAGGCCGCCCGCAGCGGCTTCACCAGGAATCCGGTGAAGGCCGGGGAGAACTTCTCGTGGCGCGAGCTCGACGTCAGCAGCACGAGCCGCTGCATCGCATGCGCCCGCGCCGCTTCGCCGAGATGGTCGGCAGCGGCAGGACCGATCGCGCGATCGACCAGCATGGCGTGCCATGAACGCTCCGGCAGCAGCGCCTCGGCGACCGCCGCATCCGCAACCATGCAGGTCTGGCCGCCCCAGCGTTCCAGGCGCCGCGCGATCAGCGAGGCCTCGATGCCGTCGGCGACGAGGAGTAGCGACTTGCCGGCGAGATCGGGGCTGGGGAATGCCGTTTGTCCTGCGCCGGCTTGTGACGGCGCAAGCGGCACCGCGACCTCGAAGGTCGAGCCCTTGCCTGGTTCGCTCGTGAGAGTGATCCGGCCGCCCATGCGCTTGACGATGCGCTCGCTGATGGAAAGGCCGAGCCCCGTGCCGCCGTAAGTGCGCGCGACGCGCTCGTCCGCCTGCTCGAATTCACGAAAGATGCGCGACTGCGCTTCCGGCGCGATGCCGATGCCGGTGTCGCGGACCAGGAAGCTGATCTCGTTCGGCCAGATGCCGGGCTCGACGATCAGCGCGACGCCTCCGCTCGCGGTGAACTTGATGGCGTTGCCGGCGAGATTGAGCAGCACCTGGCGCAGCCGCGCGGCATCGCCTACCACCTCGAGCGGCAGGCGCTCGTCGATATAGGACGCGATCTCGAGAGTCTTGGCCTGCGCACGCGGCGCCAGAAGCTCGGTGATCTCCTCGATCAGCGTGGACAAGGCGAAGGGACGTTGCTCGAGATCGAGCTTGCCGGCTTCGATCTTGGAATAATCGAGCAGCTCCTCGATCAGCGTCATCAAGGCTTCGCCGGAGGTTTTCACGGCCTTGGCATAGGTCGCCTGCTCCGGCGTCAGCGTGGTGTCGAGCATGAGGCCGCCCATGCCGATGATGCCGTTGAGGGGCGTCCGGATTTCGTGCGAGGCCATCGCCAGGAAGCGCGATTTCGCGCGGTTGGCGGCATCGGCCTGGTCGCGCGCGTCGGACAAAGCGCGTTCGGTCTCGGTGCGGTCGGTGACGTCGCGTCCGACGCTCTGCAATTCGGCGGGCTGCCCGGCATCGCGGCGGACATAGCCCTCGCGCCAGGCGATCCAGCGCGCGCCGAGCGGGGTTGCGATCTTCTGGTCGTGAACGCGCGTGCCGCTGCTCTCGCGCGCGCTGTCGCCCTGCTCCAGCACGTCGAAATCGAAACGGGTGCCGACCAGCGCGCTCCGCGCCTGTCCGGCCAGCGCGCAATAGGCGTCATTGGCAAAGGTGATGCGGCCGTTTGTGTCGCGCAGCACGATCAGGTCGCCCTGCTGTTCGAACAGGCTGCGCGCGCGCTCTTCGGCTTCCTTCAGCTCCCAATTGCGGTCGATCAGCACCTCGTTGTGGGCGGCGAGCGTACGCAGCCGCTTGTTGACGAAGCGCAGCCGCATGCTCAGCGTCGCAAGGCCTAGGCAGGCGAGCGCGAACAGGAAGCTCGCGCCGATCGCAAACGCATTCGGATCGTAGCCGGAGTTCTCGGACCGGCTGCCGGAGACGAAACCATAGGCGGCGCCGAACGTCGCCGAGAAGATCATGAAGGAGCGGAGCGCGAAAGCGATACGGGGATGCCGTCGCCTGAAGCGGCGCATGTGCACCTTGATCCGGAACGTCCGATCCATCACCACCGACCCCGACTCTTGTCCGAAACCCCGCGCTCGCCGTGTGCGACGATGTCGCCTTGACCTTGCAAACAGTTTGAGGCTTTAGCGCCGCCTCCAAACAGGGTTGACGAGGTGTTAAAGTCTCAGAGTATGATCCGGAAAAGTGTGTAGCGGTTTTCCGAAAAGATCATGCTCAAACAAATGGCTAAAGTGCGATCCTGATATCATCGCGCTTTAGAGCGAGGCGGCCTGGAGCTGGCGGTGGCCGCCGCGGGCGCCGACGATCAGCGCCGCCGCCTCGCGCTGCGAGAACGTCTTCGAGCGCACATAGATGCGGTAATCGGCCGGCCCGTCGGTGGAGAGATAAATCACCTGGCCGCCGTCGACGGGCTGCGCCGCGATCGAGACCAGGCGTGTCGACGGAGTGGCCTGGCAGGATTCCGATTCCGAACCGAGGCCGTCGTCCACCACAGTGAAGTCCGCAGCGTCCGCATCGTCCGTGACCTGGACCCGCACCGTGGCCTGCGCGGGATCCTCGGTGAAGGCGACATGCACGCCGGCGGTCCAGAACAGGGATGTAAGCTCGACCGAGGTCTCGCCCAGGGCGATGCAGGGATGCGAGACCGATCCGATCTCGGCGCGGGCGAACACCGCCGCTGCCAACAGGGGGACAACCGAGGCCAGGATCTTGAAACGCAACATGACACTCTACTCGCCCGGGCCCCTCGGGAACTCGTGTTGGAAACACATGGGGCTTATGGTTTGCAGAGCGTAAAGGAAACTCGTTACCGCCGGGTTGATGCGCGGAATGATCAGGCCAACTGCCGCACATCCTCCGCGAGTGCGCGGTAGGACAGGGCCTCGGCGAGGTGCAGCCGGCCGATCTTGTCCGCGCTGTCGAGGTCGGCGAGCGTGCGCGCGACCCGCAGCACGCGGTGATAGCCGCGCGCCGACAGCCGCATGGTCTCGGCAGCGTCGCGCAATAGCTTCTGGCCTTGCGCATCCGGCCTGGCAATCTCTTCCAGGACCGAGGCCGGCGCCTCGGCATTGGTGCGGACGTGGGGCAGGCCGGCATCGGCATAACGTGCAAGCTGGATGTCGCGTGCGGCCGCCACGCGCGCGGCGACCTCGGCGGAGCCTTCCGCCGGCGGCGGCAGGATCAAATCGGCGGCCGTCACCGCCGGCACCTCGATGCGCAGATCGATGCGATCCATCAGGGGACCGGAGATGCGCGCCTGGTAGT
Source organism: Bradyrhizobium genosp. SA-3 (assembly GCF_004212635.1). Taxonomy (GTDB): domain Bacteria; phylum Pseudomonadota; class Alphaproteobacteria; order Rhizobiales; family Xanthobacteraceae; genus Bradyrhizobium. The sequence continues at coordinate 24,249 of NZ_PSRT01000088.1, forward strand.
CGCCGGTGCAGCGGTCGATACGGCCGCGCTTGCAGGCATAGCCCGGCTCGAACGCATTGCCGCAACGGCAGGGATTCATTGCGGCCACCAGCATGAAGCGGGCAGGGTAGGTGACACGGTGATTGGCGCGCGACACCGCGACCTCGCCGTTCTCCAAGGGCTGGCGCAGCGAATCCAGCACGCGCGGATCGAACTCCGGCAGCTCGTCGAGGAACAGCACGCCCTGATGCGCCAGCGAGATCTCGCCGGGCTTGGCGCGCATGCCGCCGCCGGTGAGCGCGGCCATGCTGGCGGAATGATGCGGCGAGCGGAACGGCCGCCGCGCGGTCAGCGCGCCGCCCTCGATCTCGCCGGCGACGGACGCGATCATGGAGACTTCGAGCAATTCGCCCGGCGACAGCGGCGGCAGGATCGAGGGCAGGCGCGCCGCCAGCATCGATTTGCCCGCGCCGGGCGCACCGATCATCAGAAGGTGATGTCCGCCGGCGGCCGCGATCTCCAGCGCCCGCTTGGCGCTCTCCTGGCCCTTGATATCGCGCAGGTCGAGGGATGAGGCGGCGGCTTCATGCACTTTCGGTGAGGGCCGCGACAGCACCTGCGTGCCCTTGAAATGGTTGGCGATCTGAATGAGCGATTGCGCGGCGATGATCTGGATGTCCGGGCTCGCCCAGGCCGCCTCCGAGCCGCAGGCGGCGGGGCAGATCAGGCCCTCCTCGCGGGCATTGGCGCCGATCGCGGCGGGCAGGACACCTGCGACCGGCGCGATTGACCCGTCGAGGCCGAGCTCGCCCAGGACCGTGAACCCCGTCAGTGCATCCGGCGGGATCGCGCCGATCGCCGCCATCAGCCCGAGCGCGATCGGCAGGTCGTAATGGCTGCCCTCCTTGGGCAGGTCGGCAGGGGCGAGGTTGACGATGATCCGCCGCGCCGGCAGCGCCAGCCCCGAGGCGATCAGGGCCGAACGGACCCGCTCGCGCGCCTCCGACACCGCCTTGTCCGGCAGGCCGACGATGGCGAAGGCCGGCAGGCCCGGGGCGACCTGTACCTGCACGTCGACCGCACGGGCCTCGATCCCCTCAAAGGCGACGGTAGAAACCCGCTGAACCATGCTCGAACCAGCCTGCCCTCTCGCGCAATTAGGGGTAGCAGAACCTAGCGCCCTTCGCAAGAACAATACGGGAACATGTCCGAGGCCGAGCCAACCCTAACCGATCGTAAACGTGAAGCGGACACTACGCCTCGAATCCGAGCGGCTCTCCTCAGCACATTCCAACGAATGTCCGCTACTCCTACGCTTGCGGGATGGGCCGTGATCTAACGGGTGAAGAGTTCAAATGCTTGCAAATCGCCGGAGAAGCGAACGCCGGGTGTGCAGCCGGCTGGCCAAGATCCATTTTGGCGCGGGCTCGCTGCCGCGTGACTGCACGATCACGGACATCTCGGATGGCGGCGTGAAAGTGGTGGCGGAATTCCTGGAAGTACCGCCGCAATTCACCATCATCTTCGCGCCCGATTATTCCCGCCAATGCCGCTTGCGCTGGCGCATCGGCTGCGAGTTCGGCGCCGAGTTCGTCGATTAGGCCTTAATGGCTGCGCCTCCTTAACGGGGCTTTAGCGTTAATGGGTAAGCATCTCTGATCAGTCGCCGAGTGATCAGAGTATGCCCAAGCGTCCGTCCGCCGCCTTTCCTTCGGCGAAATTCCTGCTTCCCGCGTTCATGGTGCTCGTCCTCGGCGGTTGCCAGACCAATGGCATCGAGGATGTGACCGGCGCGCTCGGCGTCAGATCTGAAGCCGCCGTCAAGGCCGACGCTAAGCCGGACATGGACGCCTTGCGTGAGCGCTACCGCGCCAAGCCCGGCGATCCCAGCATTGCGCTCGCCTACGGCAAGGCGCTGCGCGAGAGCGGCCAGCGGGCGCAGGCCGTCGCGGTGATGGAGCAGGCCGTGCTCGCCCATCCCAGCAACAAGGCATTGCTCGCCGGCTATGGCCGCGCGCTCGCCGACAACGGTAATTTCCAGCAGGCCTTCGATGTTCTCGGCCGTGCGCATACGCCCGAGGATCCGGACTGGCGCATCCTGTCGGCGCAGGGCGCGGCGCTCGATCAACTCGGCCGCAACGAGGAGGCGCAGCAATATTACGCGACCGCCTTGAAGATCGTGCCCGACGAGCCGCAGGTTTTGTCCAATCTCGGCCTGTCCTACATGCTCCAGAACAATCTGCCGCGGGCGGAGGAAACGATGCGCCGCGCGCATGAGCGCAATCCCACTGACCCCCGCGTGCGCGCCAATCTCGCGCTCGTGCTGGGGCTGGAAGGAAAACAGGCCGAGGCCGAGGCCATCGTGAAGGCCGATCTGCCGCCGGATCAAGCGGCGGCAAAGGTCACGGCGCTGCGGCAATTGCTGGCGAAGAAGCAGCAGCGGGCGGACAGATAGCCCGCGCTCTTCGTAGATTCTCGTTTTGACGCGTTGTCTTGACGCGAACCGGTAGCCAGTTCGCTCGAAGACGCTTCTAGCCTTACGACGCCTTGCGATGCGGGGCGGATCCGCGGCCCGACCTGCCCTTCAGCTTTTTCAGCAGCGGTCCGAGAAGTGAGCGCTTCGGCTTCTTCACCTCGCCGCGGCCGGCGAGGCGGTTCGCCATGCTCTGGAACAGAAGAGTGGTGCGGTGGCTCTTGGAGACCTCCGCGATCATCTGGCCATTGTTGGCGGCGGTCGAGAACAGCTTCGAATCGAACGGGATCACCGCGAGCGGCTGGCTCTCCATGGTCTTGGCGAAGGCTTTGACCTCGATCTCCGCGCGCTTGTGCATGCCGACCTGGTTGAGGCAGTACAGCGGCGGCCGGTCGTTCGGCCGCGCCGCCTTGAGCACGCTCAGCATGTTCTTGGTGTTGCGCAGATTGGCGAGATCGGGCTCGGCCACAATCACGATGTCGTCGGCGTTGACCAGCGCGCGCCGGGTCCAGCCCGACCATTGGTGGGGAACGTCGAGCACGATGCAGGGCGTGGTCATCCGCAGCGTGTCGAACACCGCGTCGAAGGCTTCGGCGCCGAAATCGTAGACGCGGTCGAGCGTCGCGGGCGCGGCCAGCAGGCTGAGACGCTCGGTGCATTTGGCGAGCAGGCGCTCCATCAGCGCCGTGTCCGGCCGGTCCTGCGACAGCACCGCGTTGGCGATGCCCTGCACCGGGTCCTGATTGTAGTCGAGGCTCGCGGTACCGAAGGCGAGGTCGAGATCGATCACGACGGAATCGAGCGCGAGATCGCGGGCGATGGTCCAGGCCACATTGTGCGCGACGGTGGACGCGCCGACGCCGCCCTTGGCGCCGACCACCGCGATGACACGGCCGGTGATGATGGCTTCCGACGCCGAGAACAGGCTGCAGATCGAGCGGACCACGTCGAGGGTTTCGACCGGTCCGACCACGTAATCGTTGACGCCGCGGCGGACCAGCTCGCGATAGGGTGCGGTGTCGTTGGGATTGCCGATCACCACGACGCGGGTGCCGGGATCGCAGACGCCGGCGAGGTCGTCGAGCCCCTCCAGGATGTCGCGCGTGCCGTCGGATTCGATCACGATCACATTCGGCGTCGGCATCGATTCATAGACTTCGATCGCCGCAGCGAGCCCACCGTCCCTGGCAGTGAGATGCGCCTTGGCGAGCCGGCGGTCCTCCCCCGCCGCGGTCACCGCGGCGAGAGTCTGCTCGGTCTCGCAAAAGGCCTGCACCGAGATGCGGGGAACCGGCGCAATGTGTTCGTCGGGGTGCCGCGGATCGTCCGCGTCTTCGTCGTGGATGCCAATCATTTGCCGGTGTCGCTGAGTTTGGCCTTGTCGGCGTCGGGATTGGGGCTCGCGATCGGCGTGCCCTTGCGATAGCGCTCGAAGGCGATGTCGCGCCGCGCGGTGTAAACCGGTGTTTCCGAACGCGGCTGCTCGAGGTCGGCGGGATTGTCGATCATCGCCGCGAGGTTGCGCTGACTGGCGCAGCCCAGATTGAAGTACGGGTGGTTCTCGTTGTAGCCGGGGTCGAGGATGGACGGCCCGACGTCCTCCGGCCACAGCCCGCAGGGGCCCGCGACCGCGGCGATCCTGGAATAGCTGAGGCGGATGGTGGGCAGCAGGCCGGGATCCTCGGGCCGATAGGGATGCTGGACGATGGCGCGCGAGGGCACGCCGCCGGATGCGAGCACGGAGCGGATTTCCTGATAGGTCGCCGCCGCCGCGCGCGAATTCGCGGTGTCGGTGGGCACGTCGACGACGACGGAGCCGGTGCCTTCGCGCACCCAGTCCCGGGCAATGCCGACGACATCCGCGTGTTGCGCAGCCGAGAGGCCGCCGCGGGCCTTGCCGACGAAGATCACGATCGACTTCTTGCCTTCCTGCACCGCGATCGGGTGGCGCTGGCGGTAGTCGGTCGGCACCGTCTGGGTGACGATCTCGCCGGTGGTGTTGCAGGCGCCGAGCAGGACGGAGAGCCCCGTCAGCGCCAGCGCGATACTTAAGCCGCGACGTCGATCGGCTGTCGTGTTCGTCATCGCTTGATCCCCTCTTGCCCCGTTTCCTGTCCCGTTCCCCCGGGCCGTCCGCTTGTCGTCAGTCGATGATGAAGCCGAAATCGCCGGGCGTGCCGTTGACCGGGTCGACGCGCCGCGCGATGCCGTAGAGCCGGTTCATGCGGCCGAGCAGCGCCGTCTGCGCGTCCGAGGCCGGCGCGAAGCCGTCGTCCGGCCGCGACAATTCCTTCTGGGCGACCGCGCGCACCACATAGGGCGTCACGATCACCATCAGTTCGGTCTCGTTGTTGACGAAATCCTGGCTGCGGAACAGCGCGCCGATGATCGGCACCTGGTCGACACCGGGCAGGCCGTTGATCGCCTGCTTGGTCTGCTGCTGGATCAGGCCGGCCATTGCCATCGAGCCGCCCGAGGGAATTTCCAGCGTGGTCTCGGCGCGGCGGGTCTGGATCGACGGGATGGTGATCGAGCTGGTCTGGCCCGCAGACACCGCCTGCGTCACGGAGATGGCGTTCTGATTCGACAGCTCCGAGACTTCGGTCATCACGCGCAGGCTGATACGTCCCTCGCTGAGCACGACCGGCGTGAAGTTCAGGGAGATGCCGAACTTCTTGTAGGTGATCTGGGTGGTACAGACGTGGGTGACCGGATCGCAGGAATAGCCCGCAGGGATCGGGAATTCGCCGCCGGCGATGAAAGTGGCGGACTCGCCGGAGATCGCCGTCAGGCTCGGCTCGGCCAGCGTCCGCATCACGCCGGCGCTTTCCATCGCGCGCATCGTGGCGTTGACCGTGGCCACGCCTTTTGCGAGTCCGGTGACACCGAGCCCGTTGCTGCTGACGAGCGGGCCGCCGGAGACCGAGAACGGGTTGGAGTTGTTGAAATTCACGACTGCGGTGCCGGCGTTCAGGCTGGCGCTGAGATCGACACCCAGCTGCTTGACGATATCGCGGCGGACTTCGCCGACGACGACCTTGAGCATCACCTGGTCGCGGCCGCGCACGACGATGTTGTTGACGACCTTGTCGCTGCCGCCGACCAGCTTGGCGGCGACGTCGCCGGCCTGCTGGGCCTCGACCGGGCTCGAGACCGAGCCGGTCAGCATCACGCTGTCGCCGACGCCTTCGATCTGCACGCCCGGCAGCGACTGGCGCAGCGCGGCGCGCATGCCGTTGAGGTCACGCTTCACCGCGATGTCGTAGGAGGCGACCTGCTGGCCGTCGGCGGTGAAGAACACCACGTTGGTCTGGCCGACCTGGCCGCCGATGATATAGGCGCGCTGCGCCGAGCGGATCACCGCGTTGGCGATCTTGGGATCGGCCACCAGCACGTCCTTGACCTCACGCGGCAGGTCGATGACGACGGACTTGCCGACGCCCAGCGACAGGAAGCGCGTCCGTGCCGGCGCGATCGTCGCGACCGGCGACACACCGAGATCAGGCGCTTGCATCGGTGTCTGGTCGCCGACCGGCGCGTCCGCGGCACTGAGCCGGTCGGGGGCTGCGAGCAGCCCCAGCATCAGCATCGTCGCCGCCAAGAACGAGCGCGCGCGCTTCCCCCGAATGCGCACGCCCGTCCGATCATCCCCGTAGTTCATGCTATCCCCATCATCACTTCTGTGACGTCAGTTGCCGCGCCTGCACGCCGTAACGGATTACATTCACGCCGGCGGGACGCTTGACCGCCTGGTCCTCGGGCGTGCCGTCGACTGCGTTGGCATCGACGATGCTCCGCAGCGCGAGCTGGAGCGTGCCGCCCTGGCGCGCGGCCGACAGCGTGGCGACCTGGTCCGGCTTGAGCTCGAGTGTGACGGTCTTGCCGATCACGGCGGTCTGGCCGTCCTTTTCCTTCGGCGCCTGGTCGATCGCGAGCACGCGGATGTTGGTCAGGATGACCTCGGACACGATCAGGTCATTGCCGCCGGTCGGTCCGTTGGCGTCGGGATTCTTCAGGCGGCGGGTCAGCACGATGTCGACGCGGTCGTTCGGCAGGATGAAGCCGCCGGCGCCGGTCTCGGCTGAAATTTCGGTGGAGACGGCCCGCATGCCGGAGGGCAGGATCGCAGCCATGAAGCCGGAGCCTTCGGCCCTGACCAGCTTCTGCTCGCGGATCGGCTCGCCTTGCATCAACGGCACGCGTGCGATCGAGCCGGCGATCTGGGTCTGCGCCTCGGGCCTGCTGTCGCGGCGAATGAAGACGTTGCTGGCGGTCGCCGCCGGCCAGGCCTGCCATTGCAGGTCTTCGGGCTTCACGGCCTGCCCGAGCTGGATGTCGTTCTTCGCGACCAGAACCTCGACCGTCGGCAGCTTCTCGGCGACGGGCAGAACGGGCGCGGGCGCACTCTGATAGCTGCTCGCCAGATACGCAGCGACGCCGCCGGCGCCCAGTGCGATGACGAGAACGACAATGCGTGCGGTATTCATACGCTTCTACTCTTACGCGGGGCACTCGAACCGCACGTGGCGGGTTCCCCCGCGTCGATGAGTAGGGAGTAAAAGTGTAAGGGGTGTTGCGAGGTTGAATGTGATGGCCGATCACGCTGCGGGTTTTCGGCAGATGGTGAACGCAGCGTTATTCGGTCGGCCAGCGGCCCCGTAGATTCACGTAGCGCGTGAGCCGCGTGCAGATGCAGCGCGGGGGCGTCATGGTGAATGGGTGGTTAGTGATGGGCGACGCATCGGGGATATGCTAGCGAGACGGAAACAATGCGCAACATTATCATTGTCGTCCCGGCGAAGGCCGGGACCCATACCGCGTGATCTCTCGATGATGGGACGCAGAAGTACTGAGCGCGAGTCTTAGCCAAACCGCTCCCTGTGGTTATGGGTCCCGGCCCCCGTGCGCAATTGCGCACTAGGCCGGGACGACGTTGAGGAGAGATCGCGCACTCCCCAGCCAAATCATTTCAGAATGCTACTTCGCCCGCTTCTGCTCGATCGCGTCCCAGATCTTCGCCGCCACATCTGGGCCGCCGAGCCGCGTGATGGCGCGGATGCCGGTCGGCGAAGTCACGTTGATCTCGGTGAGGTTGCCGTTGATGACGTCGAGGCCGACGAACAGCAGGCCGCACTCGCGCAGCGCCGGACCGACGGTGGCGCAGATCTCGCGCTCGCGCGGGGTCAGCTCGGTCTCCTGCGCCGCGCCGCCGCGCACCATGTTGGAGCGGAGGTCGTCCGCGGCCGGCACGCGGTTCACCGCACCGGCGAACTCGCCGTTGACCAGGATGATGCGCTTGTCGCCGTGCTTCACCTCGGGGATGAACTGCTGGATCACCCAGGGCTCTTTGAACGTCACCGAGAACATGTCGAACAGCGAGCCGAAATTCATATCCTGCGGCATCACACGGAACACCGCGGCGCCGCCATGGCCGTGCAGCGGCTTCATGACGACGGCGCCATGTTTGTCGCGAAAGGCGTTGATCTCGTCGAGGTCGCGCGAGATCAGGGTCGGCGGCATCAGCTGCGGAAAGTTCATCACGAACAGCTTTTCCGGCGCGTTGCGCACCGAGGCGGGATCGTTGACGACCAGCGTCTTCGGATGGATTCGCTCCAGGAAATGCGTCGAGGTGATGTAGGCGAGGTCGAACGGCGGGTCCTGGCGGAGCAGCACCACATCAAAGCCGTTGAGCGCCTCCCGCTTCGGCTCCCCGAGGGTGAAATGGTCGCCGGGCTCGTCGCGCACGGTGAGGAGCTGAACCGGAGCGACGAGCTCGTCGCCGACCATCGAGAGCTTGTCCGGCGTGTAATAGGACAGGCCGTGGCCGCGCTTCTGCGCCTCCAGAAGCAGCGCAAAGGTGGAATCGCCCTTGATGTTGATGCGGGCGATGGGGTCCATCTGGACGGCGACGTTCAGTTTCATGGTCTGCCTTTCAGGTCGAGGCGTCGAATGCCGCCAACACATGGCGCGGAAGTGATCGCGGCGCAATCAGCATGGCGTCGAATCGCAGTTCGAATTCGGCATGCTCGGGATGCGCCACGAGCCAGCCTTGTGCGGCATCGATGATGCGCTGCTGCTGGCGCGGCGTCACCGCGAAGGCGGCGTCATCCAGCGTCGCCCGCGCCTTGACCTCGACGAAGGCGATCAGATTGCGGCGGCGCGCCACGATGTCGATCTCGCCATGCGGGGTGCGATAACGCTTGGCGAGGATGCGGTAGCCCTTGGCCATGAGAAAGGCGGCGGCGCGGCTCTCGGCCGAGATGCCGGTGCGGAACGCGGCGATGCGCTCAGGCGAGGCGACTTTCGGTTCCGCCGGGACCTCAGTCTTCGCCATCGCCGCCCCGCAAATCCTTGTGCACGTCTTTGGCGAGCTCGAGCGCGCGGGCGTAAACCTCGCGGCGCGGCCGGCCCGAAAGTGCGACCGCATGTGCCACGGCATCCTTGACGCTGTGCGCGGCCAGCTGCTCGCGCAAGAGACCGTCGAGCGCATCCGATGCCAGCACGTCGGCGTTTGCTGCAGGCGGACCGATCACCAGAACGAATTCACCGCGCGTCTCCGGCGCGTCGGCTTGCCGCGCGAACTCGGCGAGGGGCGCACGCCTGACCTCCTCGTGCAACTTCGTCAGCTCGCGGCAAACCGCGGCCTCTCGTTCACCCATGATCTCGGCGAGATCGGTCAATGTGGCCTGCATGCGATTGCCCGATTCGAACATCACCAGCGTCGCGTCGATGCGCGCAAGCTCGGCCAGGCGTGCGCGGCGCGCCGCCGATTTCGCCGGCAAAAAACCCTCGAAGAAGAAGCGGTCGGTCGGCAGCGCGGCGACCGACAGCGCTGCCAGCACCGAGGACGGGCCGGGCAGCGCATATACCGGATGGCCCGCAGCGCAGACCTCGCGCACCAGCTTGAAGCCGGGGTCGGAGATCAATGGCGTGCCGGCGTCCGACACCAGCGCGACCGAGCCGCCTTGCCCCAGTGCCTCCAGAATCTTCGGGCGTGCCGCTTCCGCATTGTGCTCGTGATAGGGCTTGAGCGTTGCTGCGATCGCATAGCGCTCGGTCAGGCGGCGGGTGATGCGGGTGTCCTCGCAGGCGATGACGTCGACGCCGGCGAGCGTCTGAAGCGCCCGCAGGGTGATGTCGCCGAGATTGCCGATGGGCGTCGCCACCAGATGAAGGCCCGGCGCCGCCTTCGGCGCCGTAAGCCGATGGGCGTCGATGGAGAAGCCGCGCGAGGCGGTATCTTGAGCTTCAGGCGTATTTATCGGGGCCGGCTTTGCGCGCATAATGAAGTCAACTTAGGCACGATCCGCAGGGCTGGGAACCGGCTCTTCGAAAAAGATCGTGCCGAGGTGAGGGCGGACGGGAATGTGATCGATCCAGGATCGCGTTGCGAGGGAGTGAGGGCCCTCGCGCCATATTCGCGACCGAAACGCCGCCTTGATGCTGCGTGAGTAACGGCGAACAGCTGGCCAGGAGGGGACGGCAGCCGCGTTAAGTGGCTATTATCCTTTTGTTTTGGTTAACTATTCGTCGACAATATGCCTGAATCCGCGGCTTGTGTCGTGGAAGGAGTGACCGGCTGCCGACGGCCGGTTCGGAAGAGAAGTTGCCATGGTGGGCCCGCGTCATCCCAGATCTTCCTCTTCGGAGGAGTCTTCCGCTCCCAGGCCCCGATCGTCGGCGGCGACCCGGCGGAGTGCGCTCGGCCTTCTGCTCGGCGCGCCCTTGCTGTCGGCCTGTGCGGGTGTGCAGCAGAGTCTCAGCCAGTTCTCCAACCCGTTCTCC
>NZ_PSRT01000089.1 GCF_004212635.1 Bradyrhizobium genosp. SA-3
CGCCATAGGGGCCGCGGTACCAGCCCGGGCCGCAGCCGCCGGCGGCGCTGGCCGCCTCGCTGAAACCAACGACTGCGCTGGCGAGCATGACGGCGGCAAACAGATATTTCATTTGATCTTCCTTCTGGTCCTTGGGGCAGGCTTAGGGGGATGGCGCTTGCGGCGCACAATGAATCAAAAGACACGATTCGATACTTAAATCTGGGCGTGCCGACACGTCGCGATGCAATCCTGCCAATCATGACCTGAATGCGGCATGAACGTTTCCTCCGCATACGGCTTCAGGCGACAGCGATGGCGCTAGACTCTTTGTTTGACGCGCTTTCTTTACGCGAACCGGTGTCCACTTCGCTCGAAAACGCGCTAGCGGCCAAGAAAGTCCAGCACCAACTCCCGATACTTCTCCGGCGCCTCCAGGAAGACGAGATGGCCGGTGTCCGGAATCACCTCGGCCCGCGCATTCGGCATCTTCACGGCGAGCGCTTTGGCGAGTTCGGCGTTCTGCCCCATGTTGGCGCGCAGCGCCTCCGGCGCGTTCAGCCGTCCCGGGGCGTTGTGATCGTCGGCGCCCATCACGAACAGCGTGGGCAGCGTGATGAGCGGGATCTCGTGCGCCACTGGCTCGCGATAGATCATCTGGCCGGAGCTGACGAAGGCGCGCAGCCAGCGCGGATAGTCGGGGCTGCCCTTGATGTTGAAACGGGCATCGATGAACGGCGTGATCGCCTCCGGCGGCAGCTTGATCGCATAATTGGTCTGCAGCTGCTTGCGATAGCCCTCCGCGGTGAGCTTGTCCTCGGTCTCGATCATCTTTTCCGTCGGCGTCGGCGGCACGTAGAGGCGGTAGTCCTCGAGTCCGATCGGCGCGGTCAGCACCAGATGGGCGACACGGTCCGGATAGGCGCGGGCGGTGCGCACGCCCAGCATGCCGCCGAGCGAGTGGGCGACGATGTCGGCCTTGTCGATCTTGAGATGATCGAGCAGCGCAATCGTGTTGCGCGCCAGCGTGTCGAAGTGAAGCTCGCCGACCGGCTTGGATGATTTGCCGAAGCCGATCTGGTCCGGCACCACGACGCGAAAGCCGGCCTCGCTCAGCATCTTGATTACGGGGCCCCAGTAGCTCGACGGGAAATTGCGCCCGTGCAGCAGCACGACGGTGCGGCCGTTCGGCTGTGCGGGCGCCACGTCCATATAGGCCATGCTGAGCTGCTCGCCGTCATTGACGAGCGGCAAGAGGTGCACGGGATAGGGATAGGCAAAGCCTTCGAGTGCGACGCCATAGGGCTCGCGCGGCGCGGTGTCGGCGGCGCGGGATGCAAGCGGGATGCTGAAGAGGGCGGCGGCGAGTGCGGCCGAGAAGATGCGGTTCATTGAGGTCTCCGGTGTGCCCGGGCAAAAGTGCGAAGCGCGTCTTCGCGAACTTGTCCCGGGCATCCACGTGCCAGCCGCAATAAAGACGTGGCTTTCCGGGTCAAGCCCGGTCATGACGAGAGGGGGAGTTCACACGGGATTGTGTGCCGTCACGCAGCTTGCGTGATCAGTCCTTCCCGTTGCCGAACAGCGCGGCGAATTGTTTCTCGCCGGTGCGGGTGAAATTCACGACGCGGCTGCCGGGCGTGGCGTCGCGCGCGGCCCATTTGAGTTCGGCGAAGCGCTGCATCATGGCGGCCCCCAGCGTGCCGGCGAGATGATGCCGCCGCTCGCTCCAGTCGAGACAGGCCTTGCACACCGGGCGGCGCGGATGAGTGAGCATGTCGGGCGAGATCTGCAAATGCTTGGCGAGGAATCGCTCGCCCTCGGCCGTCAGCTCGATCTCCTGCTTCTTCTGCCTGACCAGCTGTCGCGCGCGCATGGTGTCGAGCATCTGCACGCCTAGATCGCCGGCGAGATGATCATAGCAGATCCGCGCGCGCCGCAACGCCGGATCCTTCGGCCCGGTGCGCATGCGCATGTGGCCGGTCCGCGCGGCAAGCCCCGCGAGGCCCTCGAGCACGCCGGCGACGTCGTCGTCGGTGAGGCGGTAGTAGCGGTGCCGGCCCTGCTTCTCCGGCTCGACGAGGCCGCCGGCCTCGAGCTTCGACAGGTGCGAGCTCGCGGTCTGCGGCGTGATGCCGGCCTCCTGCGCCAACTCGCTCGCGGTCAGCGCGCGGCCGTTCATAAGCGCGGTCAGCATGTTGGCGCGGGCGGGATCGCCGACCAGCGAAGCGACCATGGCGATGTCAGGACCTGATTTCATGCTTCGATGGTAGCCGAAGCATTGTGGTAGGGCAAGGGCGTAGTCTCTCACCGCGTCGTCATTGCGAGCGCAGCGAAGCAATCCAGAGATGTTTCCGCGGGGGGATTCCTGGATTGCTTCGCTGCGCTCGCAATGACGATGTGGAAACAGGAGAGCCATCATGTCCGTCACCGTCTTCATCCGCTACCAGCTCGATCCGTTCAAGCGCGCGCAATTCGAGGAATACTCGAAACGCTGGCTCACCATTATCCCGAAGTGCGGTGGCGAGTTGATCGGCTATTTCATGCCGCATGAGGGGACCAACAACATCGCCTTCGCGTTGATCACCTTCGAGAGCCTGGCCGCCTATGAGGCCTATCGTGCGCGGCTGCGGCAGGACGCCGAAGGCATGGCGAATTTCCATTTCGCCGAGGAGAACAAGTTCATCCTCGCGGAAGAGCGCACCTTCCTGCGTAAAGTGGTATTGTAGGCCACGACATCGTTAGCAGGAGACGCCCATGATCGCCGTGATCTTCGAAGTCTGGCCGAAGCCGGAACACCGCCAGGACTATTTCGACCTCGCGGCCGACCTGAAGCCGCTCCTGCAAACCATCGACGGTTTCATCTCGGTCGAGCGTTTCGAGAGCCTGACCGAGAAGGGCAAGATCCTGTCGGTGTCGTTCTGGCGGGATGAGGCGGCCGTCGAGGCCTGGCGCAACACGATGGAGCATCGCCGCACCCAGGCCAAGGGCAGGGCGAAGATATTCGCCGACTATCATTTGCGCATTGCCAGCGTCATCCGTGACTATGGCATGAACGATCGGGATCAGGCGCCGAAGGACAGCCGCGCGGTGCACGACGCGCACTAATGCTGACGGGCGCGCTACTAGCGCTGCCCTGAATGCGCGCCTATGTCTTCGCGGCCAATAAGGGAGAGAAACATGCACGTGACAACCGCTGACAAGCGCGCGACCTTCAAGAAGATGCACGAGAGCGGCTGCTTCATCCTGCCCAATCCGGTCGACGTCGGCAGCGCCAAGGCATTGCAGCATCTCGGCTTCAAGGCGATTGCGTCATCGAGCGCGGGCTTTGCCTGGACCATCGGCAAAGCCGACAACCACGTCAGTGTCGAGGACGTCTGTCAGCATCTGGCAGCATTGAGCTCCGCCGTCGACATCCCCGTGAACGCGGATTTCGAGGGCGGCTTTGCCGTCGAGCCGGACAAGGTCGCCGACAATGTCGAGCGCTGCGTGCGTACCGGCGTTGCCGGCCTCTCGATCGAGGATTCCACCGGCGACAAGGCCAAGCCGCTCTACGACCGCGCGCTCGCGGTCGAGCGGATCAAGGCCTCGCGCAAGGCCATCGGCGACAGCGGCACGCTGCTGGTCGGCCGCTGCGAGGCGTATTTGTGGGGTGTGAGCGACCTCAAGCTGGTCATCGACCGGCTCACCGCTTATGCGGACGCCGGCGCCGATTGCCTTTATGCGCCGGGCCTGAAGAGCCGCGAGGACATTGCGGCGGTGGTGAAGGCGGTGCATCCAAAGCCGTTCAATCTCCTGATCGGCGGCGCCGGCCTGTCGTTGCAGGAGGCCGCCGATCTCGGCGTGCGCCGCATCAGCGTCGGCGGCTCGCTCGCCCGCGCCGCCTGGGGCGGTTTCATGCGCGCGGCGAAGGAGATGGCGGAGCAGGGGACCTTCACCGAGCTCGGCAACGGCTATTCCGGCGGCGAGCTCAACAAGATGTTCAGCTGACCCAAACGAAAAGCGGCGGGATCTGAGGTCCCGCCGCTCTCGCATCCTCTCGGTGTCATGCCCCTCGTGCGCAATTGCGCACGGGGGCGGGGCATCCAGTCCGCCGCGGCTTCTCGATTTAGCCACGACTGTCTCGGAGTACTGGGTCGCCCGGTCAAGCCGGGCGACGACAGCTATCGTGTTACCTCTACTTCGCGCCGTCAGACGGCGTCTGCGTATCCGGGGCCGGCTTGCTCGGTGCCGCACCCGTGGTCACGCCCGGCCCGGTGTTGTTGCGCGGCGTGACGTCGCGCATGCCGGGAGGCGCGGCGGGATTGGTCGGCTGCGTCTGCGCAGTCTGCGAGGCCGGCGGATTGGTGGCCTGGTTGGTCGTGCTGGTATTATTCAGGCCGTAGAACACGGCACCCAGCACCAGCGCAATCGCAACGGCGAACAGCGCAACCTTGCCGCTGGAGGCGGGGCCTTCGCCAAGCTCGGGATCGGCCTGAAGGTCGGCATCCCGGCGCGCCGCGCGAAGATACTCATCGTCGGCGAGGTTCGGGCGGTACGGATCGTTGGGAAAACGGTCGTCAGCCATCGATTGGTCTCCTCGGTTATTGCCGCAGGACAACCCGTGGATGCGAGATTCCGTTCCCGGCGCTTGATGCTTTCGTCGCATGTTGCTCCCGCCTCGGGAATCAGGAACCTGTCCAGGGAACCGTGGACTAAGTTCCGCGGCGAGACCGGGGAACAAATCCGTGTGGAGCCTGCCGCCGACCGACAGCGTGCTGCATCTTCTGGCGTTCGTCGCCTTGACGGCGGAGGGCATGACGGCGGCACTGGCCGCTGGTCGGCGCAGCATGGACTATGTCGGCGTTTGTCTCCTCGCCTGTGTGACTGCGCTTGGCGGCGGCACCCTGCGCGACCTGTTTCTCGGGCACTATCCGCTGGTATGGGTCGCCAACCCGATCTACCTCGCGCTGCCGGGCGGGGCGGCGCTGCTGACGATCCTGATCGCGCGGCTGGTGCATCGGCTGCATCTCGCCTTCATCGTTCTCGATGCCATCGGCCTCGTCGTCTTCACCATGATCGGCTGCAACGTCGGCTGGCAGATGGATGCCTCGCTGCCGATCGTGATCGTCTCGGGCATGGTGACGGGCTGCGCCGGCGGCGTGCTGCGCGACGTGCTCTGCAACGACGTGCCGCTCTTGTTCCGATCCGAGCTCTACGCCAGCGTCTCGGTCGTGACCGGGCTGTTCTACGCCACCGCCTTCGGTCTCAATCTCAATGCCGAGCTCTGGACGATCTTGACCTTCGTGCTCGGCCTCAGCTTCCGTCTGCTCGCGGTGCGCTACAGATGGGAGATGCCGAAATTCGTGTTCACGGGAGACGAAAAGAAATAGCGCACTCTCTTCGCCTCGCCCCGCTCGCGGGGAGAGGCCGACGCGCGAAGCGCGGCCCGATGACAGGCTCCGCGAAGCAATCCAGAATCCCTCGGCGGTGGCAGTCTGGATTGCTTCGTCGCAAGAACTCCTCGCAATGACGGTGAGGAGGCAACGGTGATCTACTCCTCCTGCTTCCTCGCCTTCACCACCTGCGACGGCGTCACCAGCGGACCCGCATTGCCCCAGGAATTGCGCATGTAGTTCGTCACCGCGGCGATCTCGTCGTCGGACAATTGCTTGGCATAAGCCGGCATCTCGCCGGTGTTGGGCGCGCGCGGCGTCGTCACGGTGTGGGCGCCGTCGAGGATGATGCGCAAGGTGGAGGACGGATTGATCGATTGCAGCAGCGCGTTGCCGGGCAGCGGCGGATAGATCCGCGGGCTGCCTGTGCCGTCGGCCTCATGGCAGGCGACGCAGAGCTTTGCGTAGACCGCCTGACCGGCCTTCATCTCGGCATCGTCAGGGGGCGTCACGATGGTCTCGCGCCGCGTCGGCGGCAGGCTCTTCAGGTAGACCGCGATCGCTTGCGCATCGGCATCGCTCATCTTCGAGGTCGAGTTGACGACGACCTCCGCCATTGGCCCGCCGGCATGGCTTTTGGCGTTGCGGCCGCTTTGCAGATATTCGGTGATATCGTCGGCGCTCCATGACTTCAGCCCGGTGCGGGCGGCGCCGTCGAGCCTTGGTGCATACCAGCCGCCGATCTCGCTGCCGGACAGCGCCTGCGCCTGCTTGTCCACGCCAAAATAGTTCTTCGGCGTATGGCAGGCGCCGCAATGACCAAGACCGGTAACGAGATAGCCGCCTCTGTTCCACGCGGCGCTCTGGCTCTGGTCCGGCTCGAACAGGCCGGGCTTGAAGTACAGATAGTTCCAGACCCGCATCAGGCCGCGATAGCCGAACGGCCAGCGCAGCTCCGGCGGCTTGTTGCGGTTAGCTAGGGGCACCAGCGTTCCCAGGTAGGCGCGGATCGCCAGCGTGTCGTCCTTCGTCATGCGCGTGAAATAGGGATAGGGAAACGCCGGATAATAGTTCGAACCATCAGGCGCGACGCCATAGCGCAAGGCTCGCGTGAAATCGGCATCGGTCCAGGCGCCGATCCCGGTATCGCGGTCAGGTGTCAGGTTCGGCGCATAGATCGCACCGAAGGGCGTATCGATGCGCTTTCCGCCCGCGAACGGCTTGGCCGGATCGGCGGTGTGGCAGCCCGCGCAGCCACCGGCCTCGACCAGCGTCTTGCCGTAGGCGATCAGCTCCGGCGAGGGCCCGGCGGCGCGGGCCGCGCTTCCAACTGCACTGCACAACGCCAAACCCACGAGAGCCGAGCCAACCAGAATCGTCCGCATCGAAAGCCTCTCCTGCGACCAATCGCCCGCATCCGGCATGACGGGGCATCAATTCATTTCGCGACGGCGGGGGTATGGTGACACAAATTGAAAATGCCTAGCGTGTTTCAGGCCACGAAATTGCGATTTTTACCCGGCGCTTCGTTTGGCCGAGATTTGTGATGCGGAGCGTTAAATATCCGACATAAAGTGGCGGAGGTCGTCGGCGCGCCCTAGCTAAAAACGACGGGCAGGCAACGGCTTAAGTGGCCAAACGCCAGGAAGGGTGGAAGAGGACAGCATGGGCATCAACCAGGGTCCGATCAGTCTCGATCAGAAATATACCCAGCAAACTGGACACGTCTTCACCACCGGCATTCAAGCGCTGGTGCGCCTGCCCATGGCCCAGATCCGGCGCGATCGCGCCAACGGCCTCAACACTGCAGGCTTCATCTCCGGCTATCGCGGCTCGCCGCTCGGCGGCTATGACCAGCAGCTCTTCGCGGCGCGAAAACACCTCGAACAGTACAACGTCAAGTTCCAGCCCGGCGTGAACGAGGATCTGGCCGCGACTGCCGTGTGGGGCTCGCAGCAGCTCAACCTCTCGCCCGGCGCCAAATATGATGGCGTCGTCGGCATCTGGTACGGCAAGGGCCCCGGCGTCGACCGCTGCGGTGACGTGTTCCGCCACGGCAATGCCGCCGGCTCGGCCAAGAACGGCGGCGTCTTGTGTCTCGCCGGCGACGACCACGGCGCAAAATCCTCCACCGTCCCGCATCAGTCCGACCATGCCTTCATCTCGGCGCTGATGCCGTATCTCTACCCGTCGAGCATTCACGAGATGATCGAGATGGGCCTGCTCGGCATCGCGATGTCGCGCTACTCGGGCTGCTGGGTCGGCATGAAGGTGATCACGGAGACGGTGGAGACCACCGCCGAGATCGACCTCACCGACGAGATGAAGCCCTTCATCATCCCCTCCGATTTCGAGCTGCCGCCCGGCGGCCTCAATCTGCGTTGGCCCGACGACCGTTTCGAGCAGGACCGCCGCCTGCAGGACTACAAGGGCTTTGCCGCGATCGCCTTTGCGCGCGCCAACAGGGTCAACCGCATCACCATGGATTCGCCGAACGCCCGCTTCGGCATCATGGCGTCGGGCAAGAGCTATGAGGACGTACGGCAGGCGCTGCGCGAGCTCGGCATCACCGAGGAGGTCGCCGCCAAGATCGGCCTGCGCCTCTACAAGATCGGCATGCCCTGGCCGCTGGAGCCGGAAGGCGTGCGCCAGTTCGCCATCGGGCTTGAAGAGATCTTTATCGTCGAGGAACGCCGCGAGATCGTCGAGAACCAGGTCAAGCAGGAGCTGTTCAACTGGCGTGACGACGTTCGTCCGCGCATCGTCGGCAAGATGGACGAGCACGACAAGCGCTTTCTGACCTTCGCCGCCGAGCTCAGCGTCGCCTCGCTTGCGACCTCGCTCACAGAGCGGCTGCTTCGACTTAATCTCAACCCTGAAATTGCGGAAATGCTCCGCGTCAAGGCCGACTGGTTCAACGGCCGCCAGGCCACGCAGATGCAGGCGGTCGCGCCGGTTTCCCGCACCCCCTATTTCTGCTCCGGCTGTCCCCACAACACCTCGACGAAAGTCCCCGAAGGCAGCCGCGCGCTTGCCGGCATCGGCTGTCACTTCATGGCGCTGTGGATGGATCGTTCGACCGAGACGTTCACGCATATGGGGGGTGAGGGCGTGCCCTGGGTCGGCATCGCGCCCTTCACCAACGAGAACCACATCTTCGCGAATCTCGGTGACGGCACCTATTTCCATTCGGGCATTCTCGCCATCCGCCAGGCGATCGCCTCCAAGGCCAACATCACCTACAAGATCCTCTACAACGACGCTGTTGCCATGACCGGCGGTCAGCGCCATGACGGCGATCTCTCGCCGCAGCAGATCACCCGGCAGCTCCACGCCGAAGGCATCCGCGAGCTCTATCTGGTCTCGGAAAACCCTGACGTTTACCCGGCCGACACCATCGCGCCCGGCGTGAAGAAGTATCACCGCGACGAGCTCGACAACGTCATGAAGATGTGCCGCGAATACAAGGGCACGTCTGCGATCGTGTTCGTGCAGACCTGCGCGGCCGAGAAGCGTCGCCGCCGCAAGCGCGGCCTGATGGAAGATCCGGCGCGCCGGGTGATGATCAACCCGGCCGTCTGCGAAGGCTGCGGCGACTGCTCGGTGCAGTCGAACTGCATCTCGGTCGAGCCGCTCGAGACCGAGTTCGGCCGCAAGCGCGCCATCAACCAGTCCTCCTGCAACAAGGACTATTCCTGCCTCAAGGGCTTCTGCCCGTCCTTCGTCACGATCGACGGCGGTGCGCCGCGCCAAGGCGCGCCGGCGGAGCTCAGCGAGATCGGGGCGCTGCCGGAGCCGGCCTCGCGCCCGACCCTCGACAAGCCCTACAACATCGCGGTCGGCGGCGTCGGCGGCACCGGTGTGCTCACCATCGGCGCGCTGCTCGGCATGGCCGCTCATATCGAGGGCAAGGCCTCGATGATCCTCGACATGTCGGGCTTGGCGCAAAAGGGCGGGGCGGTGCTCAGCCATGTGCGGCTATCAGATCATCCGGCCGAGGTGACCTGCTCGCGCATCGTCACCGGAACGGCCGATCTCGTGCTCGCCGCGGATGAAGTGGTCGCTGTAGCCAAGGACACGATCTCGCTCTGCGACTCCAGCCGCACGCACGGCATCATCAACAGCCACGTCATCCCCACCGCCGACTTCATCCTCAACCGCGACTTCAACTTCCAGACCCGCAAGCTGAACGCGGTGCTGGAGACGGCCTTGCACAAGGACTCCGTATTCTTCGATTTCACCAGACCGGCCGAGCAGCTGCTCGGCGATGCCATCGCCACCAACATGATGATGATGGGCTATGCCTATCAGAAGGGGCTGTTCCCGCTGTCGGCTGAAGCGATCGAGCAGGCCATCGAAGTCAACGGCGTCTCGATCAAGATGAACAAGGAGGCCTTCCGCCTCGGACGCCTCGCGGTCGCCGACCCCAAGCGCCTTGCCGACATGCTGAAGGGGACGAACGAGGTCGTCGCGCCCAAGACCCTGGAGGCGATGACGCTGGACGAGGTCATCGAGCATCGCGCCAAGCACCTCACCGCCTACCAGAACAACCGTCTCGCCAAGCGTTATCGCAAGCTGGTCGACCAGGTTCGCGATGCCGCGGTGAAGGGCGGCTATGGCGATGCACTGCCGCGCGCGGTCGCGGTGAACTACGCCAAGCTCCTGGCCTACAAGGACGAATATGAAGTCGCGCGCCTCTACACCGACGGCGCCTTCGAGCAGCAGCTCCGCGACCAGTTCGAGGGCGACTTCAAGTTCACCTTCAATCTGGCCCCGCCGATCCTCAGCAGCGGCGTCGACGCACTGGGTCGTCCGAAGAAGCGCGCCTTCGGCCCGTGGATGCTGAACGCCTTCCGCGTGCTGGCAAAATTCAAATTCCTGCGCGGCACCCCGTTCGACATCTTCGGCCGCAGCGCCGACCGCAAGCTCGAGCGCGACCTGATCGCGGGCTACGAGAAGGACGTCTCAACCGTGCTCGGCCTGCTGTCGCCGGTCACGCACGACACCGCCGTCGAGCTCCTGTCACTGCCGGACCGCATCCGCGGCTACGGCCCGGTGAAGGAGAAGGCGGTGAACGACGCCAAGGCCCGCTACGCCCAGCTCGCCGCGGATTTGGCGAACCCGCCGCCGGCACCAAGGCAGATCGCGGCGGAGTAGGTAGTCCTGTAGGGTGGGCAAAGCGAAGCGTGCCCACGTCTTCAGGATTGATCTCGGCGAGATGGTGGGCACGGCGCGTTGCGCCTTTGCCCACCCTACGGCACCACCCCTTGCGTTGCCCGTCGGGCAAAACACTCATGCCATGGGTCAATCCGCTAGCGGAAAAATATTCCACTTTACCGAAATTCGGAATTGTCGTAGCTATCGCTCACCTCATCCCAGTCAGAGGGGCGTATCGCGATCGTCACGAAACGCGGGGTGAGCGGCGGTGGACGCGGGCTGCGTCGCGCGAGCGGATTGTCTCGCGTGTACGACGGGCGCGGTCTCGCGTACGGCAAAATCGTGTGGTCCTGACGCCCGGGGTCTGTGCGTCAAGTCTTGCGATCACTCGCAAGGCGACGGGGGCAATAGTGCATCGCTCCCCGGGGAGAGCGCGACATAAGCCGTAAAGCCACTGCGCAGGGAAGGCCGGATGTTTGGCTTCACCTGTATGCCGCTGTGCATCTGTTCTTCGCGCATTTCGCGCACAGCGGAGCGTGGGTGCCCAGCCGGCACCCGGTCTTCCCTGCGCCCTCTGTTCCCAGAGGGAGCAAGACGGAAAGCAAAGCTCGGGCGAAACGCGCCGCGAGGATGCGGAGGTGTGTCTGGGAACGCGTTTTGAGTTGAAAGAGCGCTGTCAGTGCTCACGAACTCCGTCATTGCGAGCCACCGGGTCCGCGCGAAGCGCGGCCCGATGACAGGCTCCGCGAAGCAATCCAGAATCCTTCCGCGGAGGGACTCTGGATTGCTTCGTCGCAAGGGCTCCTCGCAATGACGACGGGGGGCAGCGAGCGAGCAATGCATGACCGTCATCCTGAGGTGCGAGCCTCTTCGGCGAGCCTCGAAGGACGACGGCCCGGCTGTAGCCGCGCGGAGGCAGCTCGGCCGTGCATCCTTCGAGGCTCCCGGTGCGATGCCTTGCATCGCACCACTCGCGCCTCAGGATGACGGGATAGGCAGTTGCGCCGACCCGCTGCCCTCTCGCCCGACGGAATATTTCCGCGCTTGCCAATCAGGCCCCCGCGGTTCAGAAAAAAGAGCCAAGAAGAAACGCGAGCGGAGACCTGAAGTTTGACCATCAAGGGCAAGGCCTACATTGCCGGGATTTTTGAACACCCGACCCGGCATGCGCCGGACAAATCCACCGCCCAGCTCCATGCCGAGGTCGCCAAGGGCGCGATCGAGGATGCCGGGCTCTCCAAGGACGATGTCGACGGCTATTTCTGCGCGGGTGATGCGCCCGGCGGCGCCTGGCCGATGGTCGACTATCTCGGCCTGAACACCAAGAAGCTTCGTCACGTCGATTCCACCGAGACCGGCGGCTGTTCCTACATCATCCATCTCGGCCATGCGGCTGAGGCGATCGCCGCGGGCAAGTGCTCGATCGCGCTGATCACGCTGGCCGGCAAGCCGCGCACCGGCGTGATGCCGCCGCGCGCCGCTGGCGCCGAGGTCGATTTCGAGTCCGCTTACGGCGCGACCACGCACAATGCCTATGGCATGTGTGCCATGCGCCACATGCACGACTATGGCACCACGAGCGAGCAGCTGGCCTGGATCAAGGTCGCGGCCTCCCATCACGCGCAATACAATCCGCATGCGATGCTCAAGGACGTCGTTACCGTCGAGGACGTCCTGAACTCGCCGATGATCTCCGATCCCCTGCACCGCTTGGATTGCTGCGTGGTCTCCGATGGCGGCGGCGCGCTGATCGTGACGACGCCCGAGATCGCCAAGAGCCTGAAGAAGCCTCTCGTGCGCCTGATCGGCCATGGCGAAGCCATGAAGGGCCCGCGCGGCGGCAAGGATCTCGACCTCACGTACTCCGCCGGCGTCTGGTCCGGCCCGCGTGCGTTCGACGAAGCCGGCATCACGCCGAAGGACATCAAATACGCCTCGATCTATGACAGCTTCACCATCACCGTCTTGATGCAGCTCGAAGACCTCGGCTTTTGCAAGAAGGGCGAGGGCGGCAACTTCGTCGCCGACGGCAATTTGATCTCCGGCGTCGGCAAGCTGCCGTTCAACACCGATGGCGGCGGCCTCTGCAGCAACCATCCCGTCAACCGCGGCGGCATGACCAAGATCCTCGAGGCCGTGCGGCAGCTGCGCGGCGAGGCGCATCCGAAGGTGCAGGTCAAGAATTGCGATCTGGCCATCGCCCACGGCACCGGCGGCCTCTTGGGTGTTCGCCACGCCGCCTCGACCGCCATTCTGGAGCGCGTGTGATGAGCGAAGTGAAGAAGTATCCGGCGCCGGTGACCAACCCCGAGACTGCGGCGTTCTGGGACGCAGCGAAAGGGGGCAGGTTCATGATCAAGCGCTGCACCGCCTGCGGCGAAGCGCACTACTTCCCGCGCTCGATCTGTCCGTTCTGCTATTCCGACAAGACGGTGTGGGAGGAGGCTTCGGGTGAGGGCACGATCTACACTTACAGCCTGATGCGGAAGTCGCCGACCGGTCCCTATGCGATCGGCTACGTCACGCTGAAAGAGGGGCCGTCGGTGCAGACCAATTTCGTCGACTGCGATCTCGAGAAGCTGAAGATCGGCCAGAAGGTGAAGGTGGTGTTCAAGCCGACCGACGGCGCACCGCTGCCGTTCTTCACGCCGGTGTAGTGCGGTCCTCATCCTGAGGAGCTTGCGAAGCAAGCGTCTCGAAGGATGGCCACGAAGAAGACAGTGCGGGCATCCTCATGGTTCGAGACGGCGCAAGAGCGCCTCCTCATCATGAGGATGTGAACCAGAGGAAACCAGAAAATGTCCGCCAGATACGAAGAACTCAAAGGCCTGAAAAACATCGGCCAGAAATACGCCTACACCGACCGCGAGGTGATGCTCTACGCTTACGGCATCGGGCTCGGCGCCGATCCCATGGATGAGAAGGAGCTCGCCTTCGTCAACGAGGGCACGCTGACGCCGCGGCCGTTGAAGGTGGTGCCGACCTTCGCCTCTGTCGCGGCGTGGGGTTCGGGTCCCGGCGAGATGAATCTGAACCGCGTGATGGTGGTTGACGGCGAGCGCGACATCACCTTCCACCAGCCGCTGCCGGTGGCCGCGAACATCACCGCCGACTCGTCCGTGCTCGAGGTCTACGACAAGGGCAAGGACAAGGGCGTCGTCATCAGCCACCAGACGGTGCTGAAGAACGAGAAGGGCGAGAAGCTGGCAACGCTGGTCGCCTCGCGCTTCGCCCGCGGCGACGGCGGCTTTGCCGGGCCGAACCTGACGCAGCCCGATCCGCACAGGATTCCGTCGCGCAGCCCCGACAAGACCATCGACATCACGACGCGCCCCGACCAGGCGCTGGTGTATCGTCTCTGCGGCGACCGTAACCCGCTGCACTCGGATCCCGAGTTTGCCAAAAAGGCCGGCTTCCCGCGCCCGATCCTGCACGGCATGTGCACCTACGGCATCACCTGCCGCGGCGTGCTGCAGACCTATGCCGACTACGACGCGAGCGCTTTCCGCCAGCACGTCGCGCGGTTCTCTTCCCCGGTCTATCCCGGCGAGACCGTGACCATGGACCTTTGGAAGGACGGCAACGTGATCTCGTTCGAAGCCAAGGTGAAGTCGCGCGGCGTCACAGTGATCAAGAACGGCAAGACGGTGTTGGGTTAGCGCGGTCTCGTGCCCCGGACGCAGCGCAGCGCGTAGTGATGCGCTGCAGAGCCGGGGCCCAGAGAACGCCGCAAAGAACTGGGTCCCGGCTCTGCGACGCAGCGTTTCACGCTGCATCGCGTCCGGGACACAAGAAAACAAACAGGGAGACGCCACCATGGGATTACTCGACGGCAAGGTTGCGCTGATCACCGGCGCCGGCGGGGGGCTCGGTGAGGCCTATGCAAAGCTGTTCGCGCGGGAAGGAGCGTCGGTCGTCGTCAACGACCTCGGCGGGCCCCGCGATGGCTCCGGTGCCGACAAGTCCATGGCGCAGCAGGTGGTCGACGCGATCAAGGCGGAGGGCGGCAAGGCCGTCGCCAACGGCGCCGACATCTCCACCATGGAAGGCGGCCAGTCGGTGTTCGACGACGCCATCAAGCACTTTGGCCGCGCCGACATCCTGGTGAACAATGCCGGCATCCTGCGCGACCAGACTTTCGCAAAAGCCTCCGAGGCCGACTGGGACAAGGTCATCAAGGTGCACCTGAAGGGCACCTTCTGTTGCACCCTGCCGGTGTTTCGCTGGATGCGGGAAAACGGCGGCGGCGTCATCGTCAACACCTCCTCGACCTCGGGCCTGATCGGCAATTTCGGCCAGACCAATTACGGCGCGGCCAAGGGCGGCATTTGGGGCTTGTCCAACGTGCTGGCGATCGAAGGCCGCAAGTACAACATCCGGATCTGGACGCTGGCCCCGGGCGCGCTGACCCGCATGACCGCAGACCTGCCCCGCTATAAGGAGAACCCCTCGGCGGCGCTGGGGCCGGACGGCATCGCACCGGCCGTGCTATACATGGTCAGCGATTTGTCGGGCGACCAGACCGGCAAGGTGCTGGGCGTGTCCGGGCCCCGCGGCGTGCGCGAAATGCGGATGATGGAAATGGAAGGCTGGAAACCGCCACACTCGGGCTGGAAGGCCCAGGACATCGTCGATCACGCCAAGGAGATCTTCTTCTCCGAGGAGCAGATCAAGATGGGGGCGCGGCGGTTTTAGCCATCGACAGAGAGAAACAAGGAAGACGATGAAACTCACCGCCGACGCCAAGGGCACCTTCGCAATCGCGCCGACGCCATTCCACGACGACGGCCGGATCGACGAGCGCTCGATCGACCGCCTGACCGATTTCTACGAGGAGGTCGGCTGCGACGGCGTCACGGTGCTGGGCATTCTCGGCGAGGCGCCGAAGCTCGATGCCACCGAGGCCGAGCAGGTCGCGGTGCGTTTCGTCAAGCGCGCCAAGAAGATGCAGGTGATCGTTGGCGTCTCCGCGCCGGGTTTTGCCACCATGCGCTCGCTGGCGAAGGCCTCGATGGATGCGGGCGCGGCCGGCGTCATGATCGCGCCGCCGCCCTCGCTCCGTACCGACGACCAGATCGTCGGCTATTTCAAGCAGGCCGCCGAGGCGATCGGACCGGATGTGCCGTGGGTGCTTCAGGACTATCCGCTGACCCTCTCGGTGGTGTTCACGCCTGCAGTGATCCGCAAGATCGTCACGGACAATGCGAATTGCGTGATGCTCAAGCACGAGGACTGGCCGGGGCTGGAAAAGATCTCGACCCTGCGCAATTTCCAGAAGGACGGATCGCTCCGTCCGCTCTCGATCCTCTGCGGCAATGGCGGGCTCTTTTTGGATTTCGAGATGGAGCGCGGCGCTGATGGCGCCATGACTGGCTATGCCTTCCCTGAGCTTCTGATCGACGTCGTGCGCCTCTCGAAGGAGGGCAAGCGCGACGCCGCGCATGATTTGTTCGACGCGCATCTGCCGCTGATCCGCTACGAGCAGCAGCCCGGCGCCGGCCTTGCCGTGCGCAAATACGTGCTGCAGAAGCGCGGCATCATCGCCTCCAGCGCGCAGCGCAAGCCCGGCGCGACCATCACGCCGGCGGCGAAGGCCGAGGTCGAATACCTGCTGTCGCGCGTCGCCCGGGTCGACAAGCGCGCCAATCTCGGCCCGCAATCCAGCGCCGCAGGTTAGTCGCATGGCTGAAGCTGCCGCATCACGCCCTGCCTCGACCATTCTCCTGCTGCGCGACGGCATGGGTGTCGACGGCAAGGCCCGCGACGAGATCGAAGTCTTCATGATGGTCCGCCATCATCAGATCGAGTTCAACTCGGGCGCGCTGGTGTTTCCCGGCGGCAGCGTCGATGCCGGCGACAAGGAGATCGTCGCCCGCTCCAACCTTTACTCGGGCGGCGAGGGCCTCAGCGAAGCGGACCGCGGTTTTCGGATCGCCGCGATCCGCGAGACTTTTGAGGAGAGCGGCATCCTGCTGGCGCGATCGAAGGATTCGGGCGCGCCGGTCGACGCCAAGCGTGCCGGCGAGATCGCGGACGCGCATCGCGTCGCGCTCAACGAGCACAAGGTCAGCTTCATGAGCATTTTGGCCGATAACGGCCTCCAGCTCGCGCTCGACACGCTCGTACCCTATGCGCACTGGATCACGCCGGAGGGCATGCCGAAGCGCTTCGACACCTGGTTCTTCCTCGCCGCCGCACCGCCGGACCAGCTCGGCGCCCATGATGGTCGCGAGTCCACGGATTCGATCTGGGTCTCGCCGCGCGAGGCGGTGGAGGGCGGCGAGAGCGGCCGCTTCAAGCTGCCATTCCCGACCACGCGCAATCTGATCCGGCTTGCCAAGCAGGGCAGCGTGAGTGCCGCACTGGAGCACGCCCGCGGGATGTCGATCGTCACGGTCATGCCTGTGATGACCAAGACCGAAACCGGCCGCCAGCTCCGCATTCCCCGCGAGGCCGGCTACGACGGCGAGGTGTTCGAGGTCGGGGCGGTCGGCTAGGATAGTTCGACACCAAGCGAAGTATCGGCGGCTGCGGACGCGCTAGGTTCCGTTCATTGCGAATGGACGGGACGCAACGCATGGACAACCGGCAGGGTACCAACATCGCCGCCGAGCTGGCGCTGCTGGTCGTGCTCGCAGCGCTCTGGGGCGGCTCCTACACCTTTATCAAGCTCGGCGTCGCCACCATCCCGCCGATCACGCTGATTGCGGCGCGCACCGCGATTGCAGGCCTCCTGCTGCTGGCCGTCATGTGGTTGCGGGGCATCAGGATGCCGACGGATGCCGCGACCTGGCAGCGCTTCGCGTTCCAGGCCGTGCTCAACAGCGTCATTCCCTGGACGCTGATTGCCTGGGGCGAGCGCCATGTCGATGCCGCGCTCGCGATCATCCTCAACTCGGCCGGGCCAATCTTCACCTTCGTGCTCACGGCGGCCGTCACCCGCCACGAGGCGACGACACCGCGCAAGCTGTTCGGCGTAGTCGCCGGCATGGCCGGCATCTTGCTGATCGTCGGCGTCGATGCCTTCCATGACATCGGCAGCGGCCTGCTGGCGGAGGCGGCGATCGTGGCCGCAACGATCTGCTATGCCTGCGCCGCGATCTTCGGCCGCAGTTTTAAGGGGCTCGATCCCATGGCGCCCGCCGCCGGCTCGCTGCTGGCGGGCGCGGCGGTGCTGATCCCGGCCTCGCTCGTCATCGAGCAACCCTGGACGCTGTCGCCCTCGCTGGCGTCCATATTGGCACTGCTGGCGCTCGCGGTGTTCTCGACCGCAGCAGCGTTTGCGATCTATTTCCGCCTGATCCAGACATTGGGCTCGGTCGGGACCACCGCGCAGGCCTATCTGCGCGTCCCCATCGGGGTTGCCATCAGCGTCGCCTTCCTCGGTGAGACCTTGAGCCGGACCGCCTGGATCGGGCTGGCCTGCGTCGTCCTCGGCGTTGCCGCCATGACGATCCCGGCCCGGCGGCGGACAAGCGTCAAAAGCTCTTAGTTCGAAACGGAGGAGGGGCGGCAGGCCCCCGATATTAAGGATATTCGGCGGCCAGAGGCATGTTCCCCCGGGGGCGCAATACGTCGTATATTGGACCTCCAACAGCCCGGTCCCCCAAACACCAATGTCCGCCGAATTGACGCCGACCCCTGAGAAAAAGCGAACGTTCTCGCTCTCCATCGGCCAGCTCACCTTCGGCAGCTTCCTGTTGGTGCTGGCGGTGATCATCGTCACATCGACCGCGAGCGTAATCGCGATCCGGCATATCGACACCACCTTCGCCGAGCTGCAACGGCTCCAGAGCGTTGGCGATCTCGCCGAGGACATCGACCGCCGCATGAACGAATTGCGCCTCGCCGCGCGCGACTTCGTCACCGATCCCGGCGCCGGCATCCAGTTCCAGCAGGTGGGCGAGGCGGCCTCCGCCTTAAGTGACATCCTGAAGAAGACCCGCATCGAGCTCGCGCCCGAGCAGCAGGACATGATCGACGGGGTCACCGAGCGGCTGGCGACCTACCGAACCGGGTTGGAGCGGATCTCGACCCTGATCGACCGCCGCGCCCAATTGCTTGCCGGCCTGCCGCCGCTGCGCGACCGGTTCGACGCGGCCGTCGCCGGCACTGCGGACCGCGAGCTGGCCTCCCGCCTGTCCGAGGCGCAGAGCCGCATCGCGCTCGGACTGCTGGCGCGCAACCCGTCCGCGGCCGAGCAGGCCGCGGAGGGAATGCGGGCGATGGACATCGCCGATGGCAAGCTGAGGTCGGCCGTCAACGATTACGCCGAGGCGATTATGGCGGTCGCCGTCCGCGAGCGGCAGATCGCCGACATCGACCGCGAGGTGCTGGGCACCGAGGGCCGGCTGATCGGCCGCGTCACCGAATTGCTGCGCGAGGTCAGCGCCCGGCGCGGCCACGTGCTGTCGCGTGATTTTGCCCGCACGCTGACCGAGGCGCGCTGGCAGAGCATCGTGCTCGGCACGGTCGGCGTGCTGATCGGCATCGGCGCCGCGCTGTTCGTGGTGCGCAGGACCGTCCGTCCGCTCGCCCAGATCGCGCGCTCCATTCGCGCGCTTGCGGCGGGCCAGAAAGACACGTCGATCCCGTCCGCCGACGTCGACAACGAGATCGGTGACATCGCACGGGCGGCCGAGGTGTTCCGCCGCGCGCTCGAGGAGGCCGACACCGCGCGCGAAGCGGCGGTGCGCGCGCTCACCGAGCAGCGCCTCGCCGAGGAGAGCTATCGCAAACTGTTCGAAGGCTCGGTCGATGGCATCTACGTGACGACACCGGCCGGCGATCTCCTCAACGCCAATCCGGCGCTGGCGCGGATGATGGGCTATGACAGCCCGCAGCACCTTATCGACAGCATCAATGACATCGCCCACACGATCTACGTCCACCCCGAGGCGCGTGCCGAATATCAGCGGCTGATGGCGCGCGACGGCATGGTGCGCGAGTTCGAATATCAGGTGCGCCAGCGCAGCGGCAATATCCTGTGGCTCTCCGACAGCGCCACCGGCGTGCGGGACGAGCAGGGCAACATCGTCCGCTACGAGGGCACGCTGCGCGATATCACCGACCAGAAGCGGGCGGAAGACGCCATCGCCGAAGGCCGGCGCCTGCTCCAGCAAGTCATCGACACCGTGCCCGCGGTGATCAATGTCAAGGACCGCGACCTGCGCTACGTACTGATGAACCGCTACATGGCCGGCATCTTCGGCATCGAGCCGGGCGACGCGCTCGGCCGCACCACCGCCGACCTGATGTCACGCTACGGCGCGGCCAAGTCCGACGAGAGCGACAAGCGCGTGCTCAAGCTCCGCAAGGGACTCGGCTTCTACGAGGAGGAGTACAAGGACGCCTCCGGCAACATGCGGCAATGGCTGGTCAACAAGCTGCCGCTGCTCGACGCCGAAGGCGAGATCGAGCGCATCGTCACCGTCGCGCTCGACATCGGCGAGCGCAAGCGCGGCGAGCAGGAGATGCGGAAAGCCAAGGAAGCCGCCGAGACCGCGCTGCGCAATCTGCGCGAGACCCAGGCCTCGCTGATCGAGGCGGAGAAGCTCGCCGCGCTCGGGCGCCTGGTCGCTGGCGTCGCGCACGAGGTCAACAACCCGGTCGGTATCAGCCTCACGGTCGCTTCCGCGCTGGAGCGCAAGACCGCGATGTTCACGGCCGAGGTCGAGCGCGGCGAGCTCCGCCGCTCCACGCTCAACGACTTCCTCAACACCAGCCGGGACGCCTCCTCGCAGCTGGTCTCCAACCTCAACCGCGCCGCCGAGCTGATCCAGTCCTTCAAGCAGGTCGCGGCCGACCGCAACTATTCGGACCAGCGCAGCTTCGACCTCGGCGACCTCACCGAGCAGGTGGTGCTGAGCCTGCGACCCGGCCTGCGCAAGCACAATCTGACGCTCAACGTCGAGTGTCAGCCGGACCTCACCATGAACAGCTATCCCGGCCCGTACGGCCAGGTGCTGACCAACCTTTTTCTCAATTCGGTGGCGCATGCGTTCCCGGACGGCCGGCCGGGGACCATCGACATCCAGGTGCGCGAGTCCGGCAAGGACAATGTCGAAATCATCTTCTCCGACAATGGCTGCGGCATGTCGCTCGACGTCCGCCGCCGCGCCTTCGATCCGTTCTTCACGACGCGGCGCGACCAGGGCGGCACCGGCCTCGGCCTGCACATCGTCTACAGCATCGTCACCAACCGGCTCGGCGGCCGGCTCGATCTCGATTCCGAGCCGGGCGGCGGCACGCGCGTCCAGATGATCCTGCCGCGCATAGCGCCGCTCGAACAGGCGGCGGAATGACAACGTCCTGGCTTCATTAGCGCGCAGCGCTTCGGCGATCGTTACCCGCGAACGAGAGCCGCGCCCAGGATGAGACACCCGGCGCCCAAAATGCGTGTCAACGTGATCGGATGATGCGGCAGGCTGAACATGCCGATGTGGTCGAACGCCAACGAACCGAGCAACTGACCCACGACGATCAACGTCAACACCGTCGCCACGCCGAGGCGCGGCACCATGAGGATGCTGGTCGCGATGAAGATCGCGCCGAAAATTCCCCCGGTCCATGCGATCAAAGGAGCTCGTCCGGCCAGGGCGGCAGCGGGTATCGGCTCGCGCACGGCGACCAGAACCAGCAGCAACGCGATTGTCCCGCCAAGATCACTCACGAACGCCGCCCACCTCGCGGATTGCATGGCGTTGCCAAGACTGGCGTTCAGCACTGCTGAAACGCGAGGCTCAGGCCTGCGGACAGGACCACGAAAGGTGCCAGGAGGTTCATGCGCGGCTCGCAGTGGCATGGAGAGGTGGGGCCAGCTTAGCGCCCGGGGCCAATTCACGTCTGGAACGAAATCGACCGTCTCAATCCGCGAACGCTGAACGGTAGGCGGCAGGCGTTGCGCCGTAAGCGCGTCGAAACAGGCGACCCAGGTGGCTCTGGTCGGAGAACGAGCCGGCATAAGCCACGTCAGCGACAGTGTCGCCGCGCTTCAAACGCGAGCGTGCCGATGCCAGTCGCAGCGCAAGACGATAGGCGGCGGGGGTCATTCCAACCTCGCGCTTGAACAGCCGAATGAAGCCATCTGTCGATCGACCCTGCCGTGCCGCGATCGTGCGGATGGCGAGATCGTCGCACGAAACCATCTCCGTCAGCGCGGCACATCGGGCCGGCCGCGTGAGACGTCTCGGGCACGGATCGTGCGAGCCGATCGCGTCGAGCATCTCGTCCGGCAAGGTTGCCCGCGAGTTGCGGATGCAGAGGGGCCCCGAGATCCCTCTCACCGCCGCATGATCGCTCGGTAGATAGAGATGGCTGACGATCGAGCCGGCGCCGCCGTGCGAGGCGTGCGGTACGCCTGCAGGGATGACGACGATATCGCCCGCGATGGCGCGGAACTCTCCGACCGTGGTCGCGTACATGCGCCATCCTTCGCTGACGGCGGCAACCTGGACATCCGGATGTACGTGACAGGCGAGCGCGACCGCCTGTGCCGCCGCGAGTTGGCCGAGCTCGATCGCCCCGTCACGTGCCCATGGGCGATATGTCCACGATCCAGGCATCCTCACTGCATACGATCTATTGCTCAGGATGTCAGGAGGCTGCTGCGGACGAATTTGGACCGCGCGTCGTGACTCATGGCGGCACGCCCTAATCGACGTCGGCGAGCCTGTGCAGCGTCGCGCCGAAGATCTGGCTGGCCTTGCCGACCAGCGCCGTGCCGGTCATTTCCCCGCGCGTCTCCGTGAAGGTGCCGCTGACGCCGATGCCGACCGGGGCGGGGCCGCCGAACAGCGGATTGTCGTCGCCGCGCGGCGAGGTGTGGCGCTGCACCAGGACCTCGCCTTTGAAGGTGTTGTTGTCCTTCACCGTGTAGCTGCCGGTGTAATAGAGGTAGGCATCGCCGCCAAGAATCTTGCCGTCGCGGAAAAGGATGACGCCACTGCCCTTGCCGACTCGACCGTCGAGCAGGGTCACGTGAATCGAATAGAGGCCGTTCTTCATAACGTCCCGCAGGTCGGCCGCCATCGCCCAATGGCGTAACCGGTAGAGCATTTATGCCAAAGCGCGTCCGCCGGCGCAACGCGTCACTTTTGCCGGGTGGCGGGAGCCTGCCGTCGCGAGCCGTAGTTGTCCCGGCTTGTGCGTGACGCCGTCGTGACGGTCTGATGATTGCGAATCGGAGTTGGCCCGCGAAATGCATAACCATTGTCGCACTGGCCGCGGAGTGCTGGAGCAAGACGAACGTGAGCAACTGGATCGATTCCAGCGGCGATGAGCCGCGTCTGTACAGTGCGCGTCCCACGAATCGCAAATGCGAACGACGGCGGATCGGCAGCGCGACACGCTGGCGAGGCGTGACAAGACTGGCGTGCGCCTTGGGCCTGATTGCACTCGCGGCCCCCTTCGGGCACGCGCGTGACCGTGGCCAGTTCGTCAACACCAATGCGGATTTGAAGGCCTGGTTCGACGGCTTGCGTAGCGGCAAGGGGCCTTGCTGCTCCGACGCCGACGGCTCGGCGCTCTCGGACTCCGACTGGGACAGCAAGGACGGGCACTATCGTGTCCGCGTCCCGCGCTATGGCTCCGCCATCGACGGCCAGCCGCAGGAACTCGTCTGGGTGGACGTGCCCGAGGAAGCCGTGATCTCGGAGCCGAACCGGGTCGGACGGACCATGGTCTGGCCGATCTACGGCTACATGGGCGTCACCATCCGCTGCTTTATGCCCGGCAGCATGACGTAGGCCCACCGGGCAGCGCTTCGCCCGGAAGGCCGATGCCTGATGCCGCTCGCGTCGCGTCAGGTATACTTCTTGTCGCGCTCGAGCAACTCGATGGAGATGCCTTCGGGGCCACGAATGAAACAGATGCGTACGCCGGGCCTGATCGTCGTCGGCTCGCGCGTAAAGGTGACGCCCTTGGCCTTGATCTCGGCAGCGACGGCGTCGATGTCTTTTACCGTCAGACCAAAATGATCGAGGCCCTGATGCGGATGCGGGGGCGGCGGGCCGACGGCGGCGTCGCCCTCGAGCGGCGCGATGAAGATTTTGGCGCCGCCAAGGTTCACGTCGATCCGTCCGGGCGCGTGCACGATCTCGCCACCGAGGATGTCCCGCAGCCAGGCTGCCGTAGCCTCCGGATCGGGGCTGCGCAGATGGACGTGATCCCAAGTGACGACTGGCATTTCATTTTCTCCCAACGCGGTCTTTCGATGTTGCGCCGCATGTTTAACGGCCCCAGCCGGTGATCGCCACCGTCTTTGCCGATTCGCAATGGCGCGGGAACCTTAGTTCGTGTTCCCGATTAAGGGAAACAGTGGCCTAGTCCGTCGTAGGACGTGCTTCAGCCGCTGTCGGTGATGAAAACCATGAACGTTAGGCTTGACCGGTTCGGGTTGAGGCGTTGCGCCGGGATTGGCGAGCGATTGGCGCGGGCCGTGACGGTTGCGAGCGTCTCGTTTGGCCGAAGCCTGCTATGGCTGCTGGCAGCGATCATTGTCGGTTGCGGAATTTGGATGCTGCTGCCTCTCTCCAAAGGCAATAGCGCGCAACCGGTGACGACCGGCCTGGCAGCCGTCGAGACGGCTCCTTCAGGCGATGCGGCAGCCGCGGGCTCGCCGGCTTCCGAAGCTCAGGCGCCGGCAATGGCAGAACTCGGTCGTCTCAGGATTTCATCGCAGACCTGGCGCCGCGGCGGCCTCGGCTCGAAGGCGCTGGTGACGTTCACGCTGCGAAACGACAATGACTATGCCGTAAAGGACGTCGAGATCGTCTGCGCGTTCGCGCGGCGTGACGGCAGTCATCTCACCGATCGCAGTCGTGTGCTGGTGGAGCCTGTCAGCATGAAGAGCCGCAAGACCTATGCGCATATTCCCGTCGGCTTCGTCAATGTGAATGCCGACCAGGCGAAGTGTTCGCTGGTTGCAGCACGCCGCGCCTAAAGGCGGCATTTTTCCGGATAGCGGAAAAGTTACCATCCGCAGGTCTTGGCCAAAATACTTGGCGTTGCCATTTGAACCGAACGGGCTGGGCCAGGAACCAACTAGAGAATCGCCTGTTAAGGCGAAGAGCCCACGCGGGGATGCGGGGGGCGGAGCGCGGCCAATGCCCATCTTTCGGTATTTCATCTTTGTCGGTGGAGCTTTGCTCACACTGTTGTTTGCGGCGGATTTCCTGCTGCCGGCAGCACCCGTGGCGCAAGCTGTTGCGACCGCGAGCAACGACCAGCCGCTGATCCGAATCCGGTCCGATCGCCATTTGCCTGAACGTGTCGTGCTCGACACCAGCCAGCCGACGATCGCCGCGCCTGCGATGAAGACCGCCGCCGTCGTTGCGCCTCAGCCGCCAGTGCAGGCTGGCATGTCGCCCGCATTAGCCGAGATGTCGGCCAAGGTGCGGGTCCGCGAGACGTTCGCCCAGTTCACGCCGGGCCCGAAGGCAGATACCGCCGCCGCAGCCCGGAAGACCGAAGCGCAGGTTCAGGCTGCCGCGGCTTCTCCGGCCCAGGCTCAGCCCAAGCGCAAGGTCGTCAGGACGCATCGGGCGCCGCAACAGGGACGGCCGATGATGGTGGCCCAGCAGCCGCATTTCGGCCTCTTCAACACGACCTGGTGAGAGCACCTTCGACTCGTCTCGAACGAGGCGGGTGGGGCTTTTTATTGGTCGGCCTCTCTGCTAATTCGAACCCATCCGAACGCCGTCCGCTGTGCGGGCTCGCCAGCAGCGGTCAGGCGCGTCTCGGTTGCGGCCCAATGCTGGGCCAGGGCGCTCGTAGCTCAGCTGGATAGAGCATCGGATTTCGATTCCGAGGGTCGGAGGTTCGAATCCTTCCGAGCGCGCCACGCCTGCCCTGCGTTCTAGATCTGTTCTGTATCAGCACTGATGCCGGTCCCCGTCGCAAGGGCCTGCGGCGTCAGCCTATCGGCGCTCGGATTTGCCGGCCACGGGCCAGCGTGTCCGAGGGCGCCTCGTGGAAGGTCGCGCGGTAAGCTGCGGCGAACTCACCGAGATGATGGAAACCCTGGGCGCGCGCGCATGTGGCGACGGTGGCGCCGCCGCCTTTGAGCAGGCGGGCGCGGGTCGCCCACAGTCTTTTGAGGCGAATGTACTGGTGCAGGCTCATGCCGCGCACCTTGCTGACCGCCCCGCCGAGCGTCCGGATCGAGACGCCAAACTCGCCGGCGAGATCGGCCGTATAGATCGGAGCGGTGGGATGGGCTGCGACATATTCGTCGATCCGCTGCACGAGCTTGATCGAGCGTTCACCTTGGACCGAGGCGCTCTGATCCGAGAGCGGGTCGATCCGAAATAGATCATCGAGCGCGAGCAGCAGGCCTTCCTGGAGATGGGCGGCGACCTCGGTGGTCTCGAACAGGAGCGGCTGCACTGATGCGGTTCGCAGAATGTCGAGCAGGAGCTGCCGTGCGTGGAGCAGGGCCGGCCGGTTCGCGACATGGGCCCGCAAATCGTCGGCACGATCGAACCAGCCCCGGTCTCGCAGGGTAGGCGAGAGGATGATCATCGCGTGATGATTGGTCTGGGGTTCGACGTAGTGACATTCATCGTTGCCGCGCAGTGCAACGAAGAAGCGGGCGTCGAGATCCACACCCCTGAAATTGGCCTGAAGGTCGTCGGTCATCGCCAGGATTACCATCCCGCCCGGCATCCGATAGGCGGTGTCGAGGATGCGCGCGAACGATCTCATCACGACGATGCGGCATGCCGGCAGGGAGACGACGGCGCGGGCCGCCGCGAAGTTCGCAACGTCGAGCGGAATGCTCCTCGCGTCCTCCATCGACTCGATCGGCCGAAACGCATCGACGTCGGCAAAGCCGATCAGCTGGAGCGCGGAGGACGGGACGAGGGCGTCGAACAACATGCGTCTGGGCGGTGCTGCAATGTGACAATCAAATGGATGTCGGTGTATCGCCATCAATGGCGAAACATCATGCTTCAGTAAATCGGATTTCGTGCCGTAGTATTGCGGACCTCATGCCATGAGGCACGGCAGATCAACGTCACCGTCAACCTTCTCTGCTTATCGGTTGGCCGGAGGCGAGGTCGATGAAATGCAGGCGCGTGCACGCGGGACAGGCAAAGGACGCAAAGCTCCGACCCTCCTGTCTTTGCCCCTTCTCCAAATGCGTCTGCACATTCATGCCCGTCTGGGGACATCGGAAAACGATCAAATCGGCCATCCCCGTACAATGACGGAGTGACGGATTTCATCTTTGATCTAGATCAGTTTTGGAATTGCTCCAGGCCGGCCGCGCAGGTGGTCAGGGCAAGCGGTCCACGGTCTCGCAAAAGCGAAGGGGCCCCGAGGGCCCCTTCGATATTACCAGCGGCGATACCCGTAGCCATAATAGCGTGGGCCGTAGTAGCGCGGCGCATAATACCGGGGGCCGTAGTACGGCCGCGGTCCGTAATACCCATAATAGTTCGGACGCCACCAGCAGCGTCCCCAGGCGTTGCAGACCATGCGGACCTGCTCGACGTCGGAGACCGCTGGCGTTGCAGGTGCGGGCGCGATGGGCATGGCGGACGCCGCCGGCGATACCGCGAGGGCACCGAACAGGGATGCGGCGACGAGGCCAATCTTGAACTTCATAATGTCTTCCTCCGCTGACGCGACGCAGGATATCGATGATGTTCTGATCAAATTGTGGCGGAACCGAAATGTAATGCTGATGAACAAATCTTCAGCGAGCCCGCCGCAGGCGTGACCTTGACGACGCCAGATTATTCCAGGTTCGAGCGCCGGACCAATGTTGTGCTTGCGCCAGCAGGTGCCCGCACGACATGCCGCCATCCTTGATCCTGCGCAATTCGCCGGCGCGGCTTCGTCCCTAGTCTTGCCGCACGGCCAGCCTTTCGAGCAATTCGAAGGGCAGGCCCACGGGTTGCTTGGAGCTGTGCAATGGACAAGATGAGACTGGACAAGGGTGACTGGCTGGTCGTGTGCGACGGGCGCAAGGCGCTCATCCTGGAAAATCTCGGCGATGAGATGTTTCCGAACCTTCACACCAGGGAAGTGCATGAGCAGCCCAACCCCTCGACCGGCGCGCAAGGGACCGATGCGCCGGGTCGATTGCATGGGGCGGCCGGCGGGGCGCGCAGCTCCGTCGAACAAACCGATTGGCACGATGAGGCCGAGCGCGCCTTCCTGCGGAGCTTGGCCGGCCGTCTCGATGCCGCCGTCAGTGCGGGAGAGACCTCGGCCCTGACCATGGTGGCCTCACCGCGTGCGCTGGGCATGATCCGCGCCGATTATTCCGATGTCGTGCGCAAGGCGCTTCAGGGCGAGGTCGGCAAGGACCTCGTCAAGCTGCCGGTCTACGAGATCGAGAAGCAATTGCTGCAGTCGGGCGCCGCTAGATAGGGGCGCCCGCGGGGAAGGACGCGCGGCGCCTCAGTAGCAGGGGTGCCGGCGGCCGTCCTGGCCGATATAGGCGGCCGCGCCCCGGTAGCAGTGGTTGGTCGACGGGCCGTCGTAATAGGCGAAGGTGCCGGGGGTGATGCCGGGTCCGTAATTGTGCAGATAGCTGATCGGGTAGGGCAGCGGGTTGGCGTAGGAGCGGTGGTACCGGTGATGTCCCCGCGCCTCCGCGAGGCCCGGGGCTAGGATTGCAGCCGACAGGGCAGCAACTGCGGCTACAAGCTTCAATTTGCTCATCTCGATTCTCCGGAACCCACGAGTAGGTCGGCCATTTATAGCAATTCCGGGTGGCCAGGACATCGGTCCGGAGGCGTGGAATCAGGCCCAAACCGACGGATTTCCGGGTGGGTGTGACAGAATTGCCGGACATGCGGTCGAAAGCTGCCCATTTTTGGCCTTTTCGGGATGCTTAACGAATTCCCCACACAAGTATGACCAAAGACTATTCGATTAAGAATCCTGCCGCCGGCCTTTGGGGCGCTCCTTCCAGGCCGGTCCATTCCTGAAGCCGTCACGCCGCCATGCGCATCACGCTTCTGAGCCTGCTGTTGCTCTGCCTCGCCGCCGCTACGCCGGCGCGCGCGGAGCTGCACATCACCCGCGACCACGGCGGCTATGTCGAGGAGTACAAGGCCAAGTACAAGCGCGTGCGCGAGAAGGGTGAGCGCGTCATCATCGACGGCATCTGCAATTCGGCCTGCACACTGGTGCTCGGCATCGTGCCGATGAACAAGATCTGCGTGACGCCGCGCGCCAGCCTCGGCTTCCACCAGGCCTACTACGATAAGGCCTTCACCTTCGGCATCAAGGTCACCAGCGCGGAGGGCACCTCTGACCTCATGTCCTACTATCCCGACAAGGTGAAGGACTGGATCCGCCGCAATGGCGGGCTCACCACCGACATGAAGAAGATCAAGAACGGGGTCGAGCTCTGGAGAATCATCGATCCCTGTCCGGAAGAATGGTGAGCGGCTGAGCCGCGGCTCCCGCTGCCCGTCGCAGCGCAGCATCGCTCGTCCGGAAATTCGTATTGCCGCATAGGGTCCCATCGGGCAATGAGGGCGGCAATGAACCATCATCCGGAAGCCCTGACTGCCCGCGCGGCGCCGATCCTGTTCGTCCTGCTCTGGAGCACCGGATTCATCGGCACGAAATATGTCGTCAACAATGCCGATCCCTTGACCTATCTCGCCATCCGCATGGCGATTGTGGTCGGCCTGATGGCGATCATCGCGGCGATTGCGCGGCCGAAATGGCCTGATGGCACCGGCATTGCGCACAGCGCGGTCGCCGGCATTCTGGTCCACGGTTTCTATCTCGGCGGCACCGCGATCGCGATCGCGCATTCGATTCCGGCCGGCCTTTCCGCGCTCATTCCGGGCCTGCAGCCGATCCTGACCTCGACCATCGCCAATCGCTGGCTCGGCGAGAAGGTGACGCCGCTGCAATGGGCCGGTCTCGTGCTCGGCCTCGGCGGCGTCGTGCTGATCCTGCACAACCGTCCGATGAGCGGCGAAGCCGGACTCGGCTGGCTCGCCTCGGTGGTCTCGCTCGTCAGCATCACGCTCGGCACGCTTTACCAGCGCCGCTACTGCAATCACATCGACTGGCGCGCCGGCAATCTCGTGCAATACGTGTCCGTCACGATTTTCTTCGCGATCGGAGCCTTCCTGTTCGAAGACCGCGTGGTGCACTGGACGCGGGAATTCGTGCTTGCGCTGGCCTGGCTGGCCGTGGCGCTCTCGATCGGATCGATCGGGCTGTTGTACTGGCTGATCCGCCACGCCGCGGCAACCTCGGTCGCGAGCCTGTTCTACCTGGTACCGGCCGTGACGGCGCTGATGGCCTATCTGCTGTTCGGAGAAAAGCTGGACGCAATTGCCATCGCCGGCATGGCGCTCTGCGCCACAGCGGTCTTTGTGGTCAATCGACGCTCTTAGCGGTTTCCAGCTCGTACAGCCCTGACGTGTGTTGACCGGAGGACTCGTTGCTCGTCAACGGCTTTCCGATGTCGAACTTCGCCTATCCGTCCTGGTTCGAGCCATTCGAGCATCCCCGCGGCACCAAGTTCGACCATATGGGGTCGCTCGAGGCGCCGTTCTCGATGACCGAGGGCGGCTACGTGATCAAGAAGGTCAACGGCAAACGGGTGATCAAGCAGTTCGGCTCACCGGAAAACGGCGGCGCTTCAACGCCGAGGACCGGAAGGGCCATCGCAGCGAATACCGCGATCCCAAGGGCAAGCACCATCCGGGCCGGCGCGCAGCCAAACGGCGAGGGTAGGCTGTCGCCGGAGCGGTCTCCGGGTGCGCCTGCGCCCGGAGACCTGCTCTGCGCGTTGCGATCAGCGCTTGGCCTTCTTGGCCTTCTTCTTCGCCTTGGAGGCTTTCTTGGCGGCCTTCTTCGCAGACGTCTTGGTGGCCTTTTTCGCGGCTTTCTTGGACGATTTCTTTGCAGCTTTCTTCGCAGCCTTCTTGGCCTTCTTCTTGGCAGTCTTCTTCGGCGCTACTTTCTTCGCGACCTTCTTGGCGGCTTTCTTCACCTGCTTGACGGCGGTGACTGCGGCGTCCTTGGTCACTTCCACGGCGGTGGTGATCGTGCCCATCGCCTGCTCTGTGATCGGCTTCTCGTCGTCCATGTCGTCCCCCATTGTTTGAACGAAGCGATGACGATAGCGGGTTTCAAAATTGTGTCAAAGCAACGCTCAACCTTTGCGGATCTTTGCGCAGGCGGCGAGCGCGCGCTCGCGTCCCCTGGCGTGATCGACAATCGGCTGCGGGTACGATGCCCGCGCTCGCAAGCTCGATCGGCGTTGCCTGCCACGGCGGGTGGATCAGCTTCGCCGGTCGGTCCTTCAGCTCCGGCATCCAGCGCTCGGCTTCGATGGCGTCGCTTGCGAACTTCGGCGCAGGACGCAGCTCCTTCTATGCGGGCAGGGGGCGCCAGGCGCCGGCGCGGGCCGCTGGTCAGGGGTGTCCTCGTTTACGATTTGGAAAGCATGGCGCGGGCCGCGGTGCGAACGGTCGTTAATGGGGCCGTAAGCCGATTGCACGAATATGCAAGAATTACGGGGGTCATTCCATCCATGTCCAACCTTCTCTCGGCGAAGTTCCTGCCGCAGTTCAAGCTCGGCACCAAGGCCGTCCTGTGCGCGGTACTGTTGATCGCCATGAATACAGCGCTCGTGGTCGGCGCCGGCTATTGGTCGCTGACGTCCGCCTTCAATGATCGCGCGCTCCGCGACATCGAGGTCAATCTGCGCACGCTGGCGCTGGCCTTTGCCGAGACCGTTCCAGACGTCAAGATCACGGTCCGGGATGGCGCTGTCCAGCGCGCCGAGATTCCCAAGATGCCCGACCTCAGGGATCACGCCATCGTCGATCGCGCGGTGTCCTATGTCGGCGGCAATGCGACCCTGTTCGTGTTCGACGAGGCGAGCGGACAGTTCGTGCGACGCTCGACCAACGTGAAGAAAGAGAATGGTGACCGCGCCGTCGGCACCCAGCTTGCCCCCGATCATCCGGGGCAGGCGCCGCTGCGTCGTGGCGAGGCCTATAAGGGACCGGCCACGCTGTTCGGCAAGACATTCATGACCGCCTATTTCCCGATTCTGGACGCGACCGGCAAGGTCGCCGGCATTCTCTATGTCGGCATCCCGATGGCCCAGTTCGAGAGCATGCTGTCCCAGGCGATCGAGAGCATGGCCGCCGCCGCGGGTCTCGCCGCGCTCCTGGTCCTGATCCTCACCTTGGTGATCGTCCGACGGGTCACGAAACCGCTCACCTCGGTCACGCGTTCGCTCACGGCGCTTGCCAATGGCCAGAGCGACGTTGCGATCGACTGCGAGGACCGCGCCGACGAGATCGGCGAGATCGCCCGCACGGTCGCGGTGTTCAAGAGCAATTCGCTGGAGCGAGCGCGCCTGCGCAGCGAGCAGGCGGCGGCCACAGCTGCGGCTGCCGAGCAGCGCAAATCCGACCTGCGCAACTTCGTCGAGGAGTTCCGCGGCAGTGTCGGCGGTATTCTCGACAAGGTGCTGACATCGTCGGGCGAGTTCGAGCGCGTGGCGCGGCAGCTCACCGATGGGGCGCGCTCCACCGCCGATCTGTCGGCGCGGTCCGCCGGAGCCTCCGAAAATGCCTCCGAGCACGTGCGTTCGGCTGCGTCGGCCTCCGACGAGCTGTCCCAATCGATCTCCGAGATCACCCGCCGGGTTCAGGAATCCAACGAGATCTCCGCCGAGGCGGTGCGGCAGGCCGAGGCCACCGACCAGCGTATCGCGCAGCTCTCCGAGGCGGGCTCGCGCATCGGCGACGTCGTCAAGCTGATCACCTCCATCGCCGAGCAGACCAACCTGCTTGCGCTGAACGCCACCATCGAGGCCGCGCGCGCCGGCGAT
Organism: Bradyrhizobium genosp. SA-3; assembly: GCF_004212635.1. Lineage (GTDB taxonomy): Bacteria > Pseudomonadota > Alphaproteobacteria > Rhizobiales > Xanthobacteraceae > Bradyrhizobium. The sequence continues at coordinate 32,347 of NZ_PSRT01000089.1, forward strand.
GCCGGCCGCGGCTTCGCTGTCGTGGCTCAGGAGGTCAAGACGCTCGCCGGCCAGACCGCCAAGGCGACCGAGGAGATCTCGAACCAGATCGCCAGCATGCAGCTTGCGACGGAGGAGTCGGTTGCCGCCGTCAAGGGGATCGGTCAGACCATCGAGCGCATCAGCAGCATCGCGGGCTCGATTTCGGCTGCGGTCGAGCAGCAGCGGAGCGCCACGCACAACATCGCGGCCAGCGTTCGCGCTGCGGCCACTGGCACCGCCGATGTCGCGGTCAATGTCCGTCACGCCGCCAAGGGTGCGAGCGAGACAGGCGAGACCTCGGGCCGGATGTTCGCCTCCGCCCAGGCGCTGTCGGGCGAGAGCCTGCATCTCAAGGCCGAGGTCGACGGCTTCCTCGACCGCGTCCACGCGGCGTGATCCAACGCAGTCATTCCGGGGCGGTCCAAAGGACCGAGCCCGGAATCTCGAGATCCCGGGTCTGGTCGTTCGGACCATCCCGGGATGACAGTTGGGTTATTTCGGCTGCGGCACGATGCGGATGTAGGGCTTCGGCTCCTTCCAGCCCTGCGGGTAGATCGTCTTGGCCTCGTCGTTGGAGACCGAACCCGCGATGATGACGTCCTCGCCCTGGGTCCAGTCGGCCGGCGTCGCGACGCGATGCTTGGCGGTGAGCTGGAGCGAGTCGATGGCGCGGAGGATCTCCTGGAAGTTTCGCCCCGTGGTCATCGGGTAGACCAGCACCAGCTTGATCTTCTTGTCCGGCCCGATGACGAAGACGTTGCGGACGGTCTGATTGTCGGCCGGCGTGCGGGTGAGGGGATCGCCCGAGGTCGAGGCCGGCAGCATCTCGTAGAGCTTGGAGACGTTGAAATCGGTGTCGCCGATCATCGGGTAGTTCGGTGCGGCACCTTGCGTCTCCTTGATGTCCTCCGACCATTTGGAATGGCGGTCGACCGGATCGACCGAGAGGCCCATCAGCTTGACGCCGCGCTTGTCGAATTCCGGCTTCAACTTGGCGAGAGCGCCGAGCTCGGTCGTACAAACCGGCGTGAAGTCCTTGGGGTGCGAGAACAGTAGCGCCCAGCTGTTGCCGATCCAATCGTGGAACTTGATCTTCCCTTCGGTGGTCTCAGCTTCGAAGTCGGGTGCGGTGGCGCCGATCGGAAGTGTCATGGTTCTACCTCATCTCATTGAATTTACTTGATAATTCATCTTTTGCCGTCGTCGTCAGTATAGAATGCCGGAGAGGCCAAGTGAACCGGCTCAAGTAAAATGTGAATTCCTTCTTTGAAGAGCCGATTTCCTAGCACCTTTCTGTTACAGCGGCGCCTGCGGCGAGACATCTCCATCCGGGGTCACATGGTCGCGATTGCCCCGATAATGCCTTTTATGAATTTCATCACGCTCGCCCGGCGCTTCCTAGAACCAGAATGGTCCTAACAGCGACCAATTGGCAACCATCTAGAAAAGTCGCGATCCCCGTATCGAATCGTTAACCACCCCTTTACGTCGGCATGAAAATGCTGGCCGATCAGAAGAAATCTGGAAGTGAACTATGTCTGCCGCTGCGCCTAAGCCTACCGAGTCGTCGTCCCTCGAACCGTCCTGCCGCGATACCGCGGCCCATGCGCTGAGCATCGTGCGCGACGGCGTGATCACGGGGGAAGGCCCGACCACCAAGGGAAGGGTGCATTTCTCCCGTTCGCTCGATGCCGATGACACCGCCTGGTGCGTACGCATCCTGACCGCCACCGCCGTCAACGACCAGCCGGTGAGCCGCACCGAAGCCGAAGTGCTGTTCGAGATCAACGAGGCCGCGACCGAGCGCACCGACGGTGGCCGGTTCGACGATCTGCTCGCCAAGGCGGTTGCCCATTATGCCGCGAGCGCCTCGGGCCTGAAGGTGCCGCCGCGCAGCGTCGCGCTGTCGGCCGACACCGAGATCGAGAGCTGGGCGCC
>NZ_PSRT01000090.1 GCF_004212635.1 Bradyrhizobium genosp. SA-3
AAAACAGGCCTTCATACAGGAAGGGCGCGCACGAGGCGTGATGCGCCATTTCGGAATGGGGCCAGCTTCACCGCAAAGCGTTTAATATTGGTTGAGTAAGTGCAAAAGAACGGAACCAACAAAGAGATAAGGCGCTCCGGACAAACCGAAGCGCCTCGTAAAGATTGGATTAAGACTTCGAGAGCGAAGGGCGCGTTTACGAAGCGGTAACGGTGATGGCTTCGCCTTCCGGTGCGAGCCTCACGGTGAGCCCGCAGGCCTGCGCCAATAGTCGCGTATAATATGGCTGGATCGCATGCGCATCCGCGGCAGGCCCGCGCTCGCCGCTCAGGAGCTCGGAGATGTTCTGCGGCAGGCGCGCATTATGTCCGGTCGCGGTGATGCGGAAGCTCATCGTCTCGCCCTCGCCGATCGGATCGATCGTCAGCATGCCGCCGCGCGGGATCGTGTGCTGGGCAACCACCAGCATGTTGAGCAGCAGCTTGACGCGATTCTTCGGCAGCAGCAGCCGTGGCAGATTCCAGGTGATCGAGCACTTGCCGTCCTCGATGTGGCCGCGCGCCATGGTCTGGGCATCACCGAGATCGATCTGCGCGCCCGAGGAGCCGGCAGCGCCGAAGGCAAGACGACAGAACTGGAGCCGGGCCGAGGCGGTCTTGGCGCTCTTGCGGATGAGGTCGAGCGCGAACTCGCGGTCCTCGGGCTTGGGATCGTCGTCGAGCACTTCGAGCCCATTGACGATGGCGCCGACGGGGCTGATGAGATCGTGGCAGACCCGCGAGCACAAGAGCGCAGCGAGTTCGAGCATATCGGGAGCAGTAACGGTCGCGGGCGACGAGGCGTCAGACATATAATGGGGTCCTGGAGGGTTCCTGGAATTGCACGGCGCTGGACGCCGCGAATCACGCATGCTTGACGGATGCTGCGGGTTCTAACATTCGCAAGCCCGCGGCAGCTAGCTTGCGATCACTTCAAGGCGGCCATAAGCCCCCAATCGAATCAATCCGGGCGAATCAGTCGAGGAGGAACGAAATTGCCGATGAATGAGGCATCCAGGTGAAGCGGATCATCGACGCCGCGGCCGCATCCGGCCTGATGGAGCCGCTCACCGCGCTGGTAGTAAAGGCGGGTGAAGCGATCCTCGCCGTCAACCGCGCGGCGATGCGGGTCGACGGCAAGCAGGACGGCTCGCCGGTGACCGAGGCGGACCTTGCCGCCGACCGCATCATCGCCGAGGGCCTCGCGCAGCTTGCGGCCGACGTGCCGACGCTGTCGGAAGAGCGGACCCAGCTCGCCTCGCCGCCGTTTCGCGAGAGCTTCTTCCTGATCGATCCGCTCGACGGCACCAAGGAATTCGTCGCCGGCCGCGACGAATTCACCGTCAACCTCGCCCTGGTGACCGAGGGCGTGCCGCTGCTCGGCATCGTCTCCGCGCCCGCGCTCGGCCTGCTCTGGCGCGGCATTGTCGGCCGCGGCGCCGAGCGCGTGAGCTTTGACGGCGCAACCATCGGCGCGGCCGAGCCGATCCATACCCGCAAGCTTCCGGCGCGGGGCAAGCCCTGGATCGCGGCAGTGAGCCGCTCGCACGGCGATCCCAGGAGCGAGGCGTTCATCGATGGCCGGCCCAATGCCGTCAGGCGGACGGTCGGCTCGGCCGTGAAATTCGGCCGGATCGCGGAAGGCAGCGCCGACATCTATCCCCGCTTCGGACCGACCTCGGAATGGGACGTCGGGGCCGGCTCTGCGGTCGTGACCGCGGCCGGCGGCAGGGTGACCGACGGCCAGGGCGGCGAGCTCCGCTTCGGCCAGCGCAGCGGCAGCGGGTTCATCATCCCGGAGTTCATCGCCTGGGGCGACCCGCAGGCGGTCGACAGCTACTGACCGAGCTGGTCCTGGAGCGCCGGCCAGCGCTTGCCCACTTCATATAGGAAGCGCTCGGGATTGGCGGCGAAGGCGTCGCGGTTGGCTTCCCGGCTGAACAGATAGAGCCGCTGCGCCACGAGCGCGAAGAAGCGGGGATTGCCGGCGATGACGACGCCGCGGGCGATATCGGCGGGATCATAGCCGCCGAACTGCGGCCCGTAGATCTCGGGATGGGACAGGAAGGAGGCCCTGTTGCCCTCGTTGCGGAAGCGCCAGACCGCGCCCCAGAGGTTCGCCTCGAACTGCGCCTTCCCTCGCACGGCCGCGCCATCGACGAAATAGGCGACGGGATCGAAGCCTTCGATGGCGACGCCGCTGAACCGGTTGACGACGATCCGCTCGGTGGTGGCAGCCCCCGCCGGTACCCCCGCGCAGATGATCGAAATGCCCGCCAGCAGGCAGACGAGGCAAACGCGGCGGCCGATCAAGGCAATTCCGGGGCGCAAAGGGCTATCTTCCTGCCGTTGTGCCGTCATAGTTGCTGCGGATAACATCCGAGTCGAGGGGACATCCGGCGCAACCTAGAACCGTGCCTGTTGGCGTCAGGTTAAGGAAGCGATCGGTTTCGATACCAGGGGTTCTTTTATGACTTTCGCATCACGCCTTGCTGCGCTCGCGCTCGCCGCGATGGTCGGCTGGATCGTGCCGGCCTCCGCCCAGCAGGCGCCGCCGCCCAACCTGCCGCCGCCGCAGCGCTCCCCGACGCCTAACACCTATGGGCCGGACGAGCTGGTGACCGCCGGTCATCGCTTCTTCGGCAACGTCTCGCGCGGGCTCGCCTCGATCATCGAGAAGGCGGTCAGTCAATGGGGTCTGCCCAACGGCTACATCCTGGGTGAGGAAGGTTCCGGCGCCTTCGTCGCCGGCCTGCGCTACGGCGAAGGCACGCTCTACACCAAGAACGCCGGCGACCTGCGCGTCTATTGGCAGGGCCCCTCCCTCGGCTTCGACTGGGGCGGCGACGGCGCCCGCACCATGACGTTGGTCTATAACCTGCCCGCCACCAACGCGATCTACCAGCGCTTCGCCGGCCTCGACGGCTCGGCCTATATCATCGGCGGCTTCGGCATGACGGCGCTCACCGCCAACAACATCGTGCTGGTGCCGATTCGCTCCGGCCTCGGCCTGCGGCTGGGCGCCAATATCGGCTATCTCAAATACACGCCGCGTGCGACCTGGAACCCGTTCTAGGTCGCTTCTCCCAGCTGGGTACGGATCAAGGTTAACGACAGAGCGGGGCTGGCTTTTTGCCGGCCCGCCATGGCATTGTCGTTGGTAAATTTTTCCTTAGCTCTGGGAGTTCTGGCCCATGGTCGAACCGATCATGTACCTGGCGATCGGTTTCCTGCTCTCGATGCTGTGCGGGCTTGCCCTCGTGCCGCTGGTGCATAACCGTGCGGTGCGCCTGACCACGCGCCGGCTCGAGGCCGCCACGCCGCTGTCGATGGCCGAGATCCAGGCCGACAAGGACCAGCTCCGCGCCGAATTCGCCATGTCGGCGCGGCGGCTGGAGATGAGCGTCGAGCAGCTCAAGAACAAGACCACGAGCCAGCTCGCCGAGCTCGGCAAGAAGAGCGACGCCATCAACCGCATGAAGATCGAACTGGGCGAAAAGAACGCCACGATCTTCGCACTCGAGGCGCGCGAGAAGGCGGTGAAGGAGCAGCTCCGCGCCACCGAGGAGGAGTTCAACGCCAAGACCGAGGCGCTGCACGCCGCCGAGCTGGCGCTGAGCGACAAGCAGGCCGAGCTCGCCAAGATCAACTCCGAACTGTCCGACCGTTCGATGATGGCGGAGAGCCGCCAGGTCGAGCTCGTCGTCGTCCGCGCGCAGATCGAGGAATTGAAGAACCGCGTCGGCGATGCCGAGAAGGAGTTTGCCGCGACGCAGGCGCGCTTGGCGCAGGAGCGGACCGAATCCGAGACCGCCTCGCGCGAACTCGGCGAGGCGCGCGGCCGCGTCGAGAATTTGAGCCAGCGCGTCACCGAGCTCGATCGCCAGCTCATCGTGCAGGTGAAGGAGGCCGAGATGCTGTCGGGCCGCGTCGGCGACCTCGAGGGACGCCTCGCCACGCAGGGCAAGCTGCTCGCCGAGCGCGACTATGAAAACAATCAGCTGCGCCAGGCCAATGAAAGTGCCGAACGCACCGTCAAGGAGCTCCGCGTCGAGATCGCCGCCTTGAGCGGCGGCAAGTCGTCGGCCGCGTTCGAAGCGCTGCGCGCGGAAAAGACCGCGCTGGAGGAGCAGCTCCGCACCGCGCGCGACGAGCGCGCCAAACTCCAGCGCGACATCAACACGATCCAGCAGCAGGCGGAAAGCTCCTGGGCGACCGAGCGCATGGAGAACGCGCTGTTGCGCGAGCGCATCAACGACATCGCCGCCGAGGTCGCCAAGCTCGCGATGCAGCTCGAAGGCCCGAACTCGCCGATCGAGGCATTGCTCGCGGCCGAGGCCGGCCAGCCGAAGCCGGCGCCGCGCCCGGCCAACGACGCCGCGACCAACGGCGCGGCCGGTAGCACCCTGCCCGAGGGCGGCGGAACGCTCGCCGAGCGCATCCGCGCGCTCCAGGCCCACGCCTCCCGCGCCCGCCAACAGGGCGCGTAATTGGGCCAAAACCCGGCCTACCAGCGAATTGCGTGGCTTGCAGCAGGTTTTCCGGCCCCACGGCGCCTGGAAACTTGACACCTTCGGCCCGCACTTCTAAATCGCGGGCTCCGATGTGCCGGCCGGCCGAAAGTCCGGCCGCCTGCATGATGGTCCCGGGCGCATAGCTCAGCGGGAGAGCGTTCCCTTCACACGGGAGAGGTCCAAGGTTCGATCCCTTGTGCGCCCACCATTAATCCCCTGTTTCCAATAACTTAGAGACTTGCTTCCCCCACAATGTGCCCCCAAAAGTCCGGGGCACAGCCGGGGCACGCTTCACCACGTCCACCTCGCCCGCCGCTCCGATCCCGGCGCTTAAGACGGCTTAGCTGATCTGTCACGACAAGATCAGCATCGGCACAATCGCCATGCCAGGAACCAATGGAGTTGGAGAGCTCGCGTCGAATCGCGGTTGCCATCGCGATCGTCAGGTCAATCGATGTAGCCCGCGGCTCGTGGCAGTGGCTTCGTTTCAGCCAATTCATACGATTTCATTGCAACATTCTTCATCGAGAGCGTATTGCCTGCGCGCCGGCGGTTCTGGCTAGCCTCTGCCTCGTTGTCTCATCCGAATTTGTCGAAAGGCGCTGGAGTCGGTGTATTGGAACGTATGCGCACACCTACAGCCGCTCGACAGAGCCTGCTGTAGAAAATCTGCGCTTATGCAGTTGTTTCCGCTGCAAGTCGTCCGCGAAAGGCCCTTCTGGATTTGGTGCGTCGAGCGCTCGTCTGGCATTAACGACACTGAACGACGTCCTCTGTCGCGCCGCGTTCACGTTGAGATCAACGCCAAGGCAGCCATTCACGAAGTCGGCGACGAAGGCCCCGGCGAAGTCATCCCGCGCAATTCAGAACAAAATGGCGCCCATATATGATTGAAATTACTATGTATTTTTTCTTTTGGTTTCGAAGATCGGTATAGCGAAGCCTTTCATCGCGGATTAGACTCTGGATCGAGTGCAACCCGGTAGCAAATCCACTAACGTATTGCGCGAACCCTCCGCTAGGGAGGACCTTGGGATGAGGCCCCATGCGAAGCGTGAGCGAGTCGGCCGACCTCTTCAGGCACGTAAGCGCCGATAAATCGGAATTCTATCGCCGTATCATGGACGTCTTTGCGGCTGCCAAACGGCAATACCGCTTGCAGCTTAGACCCGACGAGGTTTTGGCCGAGGCAGACTGGAGCGGCGCGCCCCCTCGAATAGAAGAAGTCAATGGGGCCCTCACTCAGCTTACCGTATGGGGAAATCTAGAATCTCATCCCGATACGGCGCGAGTTTCAAGTCTAAGCGACTTTTATCGCGCCCGCTTCCTCTACCGTCTCTCGCAGGGTGGAGAGGCTGTCGAAGCTGCGCTGTCGCTCTTCATACAAACGCTGCAGCGGCGCGCGGAGCTGCAGACTGTCGCACTCGAGGACATCGCAAATCGCTTGCGGGCCCTGCAGACGCTTGCGGGCGAGCGGGAACCCGATGTCGCGAAAGTTCACGAAACGCTGCGCGACCTCGTGCGCGTATTCGAGGGGCTGGCGGAGAACGCGCAGGCCTTCATGGCGGGCGTCGCCCGCAGCATCGAGCTGCAGCAGGCCGAGTCTAGCGCCGTCTCGACTTACAAGCGGCAACTGATAGATTATCTCGAGCGTTTCATAGGCGACCTGGTACGCCGCTCCGATACGATCGCGGGCCACATCCTCGCCCTCGATTCACGGATCGACATCTTGCTGCAGCAAGTCGCAGCGCGCGAAGCTCGCGACGCCGCCCCAGGGAACGAAACCGATCGCGTCGAAGCACATACGTCCCATTGGGACGCTTGGCGCGAACGTTGGAAAGGCCTCCATGGATGGTTTTTCCGCAGCGGCCACGACCCCTCTCAAGCCGAACTGTTACGAGCGAGGGCAAGGTCCGCGATCCCACAACTGCTCGGTGCGATCGCCGCACTCAACGAACGCCGCAGCGGGCGCAGCGATCGATCAGCGGATTTCCGAATACTGGCCAACTGGTTCGTCGCCTGTCAAAACGACGGCGAGGCTCACCGATTGGCACGCGCGGCCTTCGCGCTCAATCCTGCCAGACATTTCGCATTGAACACGGACGCCGACGCCGATCTGCCGGCAAGCACCCGCTGGGCCGATGCTCCACCATTGAAGATCCACCCTCGACTGCGCGAATACGGCGAGGCGACGCCGCGCGGGCCGATGGCTAGAATCCGGGATCGCGCCGAAGCCCGCGCTCGCCTGGCTCGGGAGTTGGCCGAGGAGTTTCTGCAGGTAGAAGCCGCGCGCCGGCGTCTCGCGAACGGCCATCCCACCCGACTTTCGGACCTGGGGGAACTCGACGGACATGCCTTCGGTCTATTTCTCGGACTACTCGGCGAAGCGCTGACGGAACAGACGGATCCGGAAGCCTCGGTGTCCCGGCAGACGGGTGATGGCCTGCTCCACATCGACCTCACGCCTCTGGCGGCGGAAACCCGGGCAGAGATATCGACGCCGCACGGCATCTTTTCGGGGCGCGACCACCTCATCACGATCACGCCGACGCAGGACTTGAGCTGATGTCCAGAGCCGAGGATACGCGAGGAAGCCGCAAGATCGGCCAGGAGCAGCGCAAACATCAACGCGAGGAGTTCAGGACGGCGGTCCGCGCGCTCCTGATGACTCCGCTGATGACGCCGGCCCACGACGACTTTCCCTTGGTACGCCGGCAGGCAGACGTGCTGCGTGCCTGGTTCTCCCGCGAAACCGGGTGGCCTCTGCATATCGAACAGGAGGGGGCTCGTCTGTACAAGAGACCCGCCGAACTCTCCGCGACCACGCGCGGACTGCCCGACTACGACAGGCGCCGCTACGTCCTGCTATGTCTCGCATGCGCCGCGCTCGAGCGTTCAGAATCGCAGATCACGTTGCGTCTGCTGGGCGAAAGGCTGTTGCAGCTCGCTGCCGAGCCCGTTCTGACATCGCTTGGCTTCGCCTTCACGCTCGGTACGCAACATGAGCGCCGCGAACTTGTGGCGGTTTGCCGGACGTTGCTGGAGATCGGAGTGCTCCAACGCGTCGTCGGCGACGAAGAGGCCTTCGTGCAGACGCGAGGCGAGCAAGCCGACGCGCTCTACGACGTGCAACGCCGGACGCTCGCCGGCCTGCTCGCCGCCGTGCGCGGTCCCTCGACGTGGCGACCGGAGGATGCCCCCGAGACCCTCGAGGAACGCCTGAGCGCGCTGGTCGACGAGCACGTTGCGGACAGCGACGAGGGACGTCGCACCGCGCTTCGGCACCAACTCGCGCGTCGCCTCCTCGACGATCCCGTGATCTACGTCGAGACGCTCGATGCCGAGGCTAGGGCATATTTTGTCAATCAACGTGGGGCCATGGCCGCACGTCTTTGCGAAGCCTCGGCTCTGACCGCGGAGCATCGGGCCGAAGGCCTGGCGCTTGTGGACGAGACTTGCCTGCTTACCGACGTCGCCATGCCGGCTGAAGGCACCGATGCCCACGCCACCCTGCTCGTTGCGGAATATCTCGCGAGTGCGATCAAGCGATCCGATGTTCTCGACGCGGACGCAAATCCGCATCGAATCGAGTTCTCCGAGCACGAGATCGTCGCTTTCCTCCGCGATGCCAAGATTAGATACGGTCGATATTGGCGCAAATCCGCCCGCGAAGCCGGGGCTGAGCGCGAGCTCGCCGGCATCGCCATCGAACGGTTGGAAAAGCTTCAACTGATCGTGCGCGGCACTGAGGGGATCCGACCGTTGCCAGCGATAGCCCGCTTCGGCCTCGGCGAGGCCGAAATTCGAGATCCTCCTGATGCGCGGCGGGCGTCGATTGCGGAAGGGATGGGTCCGGCGTGAACGAACGGCCCACCTCCTTTGCCGCGACCTCCGAACGGCCGGCGCTCCCGATTCCGGTTCGGGATCGCTGGCAGCCCCTGCGCCTCGGGCTGGTGGAGATGTTCCATTACGACAGCGAAGAGTTCTGGTTTCGCGACGGTCACCTGCTGCTACGTGGCAACAACGGTACCGGCAAATCGAAGGTGCTGTCGTTGACGCTTCCCTTTCTGTTCGATGGACAGTTAAAGCCATCTCGCATCGAGCCCGACGGCGACAACGGCAAGAGAATGTCGTGGAATCTCCTGTTGAACAGTTACGATCGCAGGGTCGGCTATTCCTGGATCGAGTTCGGCCGTCTCGGCAACGACGGCACGCCGCACTATCTCACGCTCGGCGCTGGGCTCTCCGCCGCCGCCTCGCGTCCGAACGTGGAAAGCTGGTTCTTCGTCCTGGACGACGCGGACAAACCGACCCGCATCAATCAGGATCTATGGCTGATGAGCGAGCAGCGAGTTGTCCTGACCAAGGAGCGTCTGCGCGAGGCTCTCGAAGGTCGAGGTCAGGTGTTCGACACCGCGGCGAACTACCGTCGCGCCGTCGACGAGCGGCTTTTTCATCTGGGCGCCAGGCGCTACGACGCGCTAATGGATACGCTGATCCAATTGCGTCAGCCGCAATTGTCGAAGAAGCCCGACGAGACGGCGTTGTCGAATGCGTTGACGGAAGCATTGCCGCCGTTGGCCCCGGAGTTGCTGGCCGACGTCGCCGAGGCGCTGGGCCAGCTAGAAGAGGATCGCCAGCAGCTCCAGGAATACCAGGCACTCGCCAAGGCCGTCGATCGCTTCGACAAAAGATACCGAGTCTACGCAGGCACACAGACGCGAAGGCAGGCGCGCACGCTGCGTCAGGCCCAGACGGAGTTCGACAATGCGAGCCGTTCGCGCGGCGAGGCAGAAGCGAGACTGGAGACCGCCTCAACCGCCGAGGCCGAGGCGCGCAAAGCTTGCGACGCGGCGGAAGTCGAATTCAAACGCGAGCGGTCCCGCCTCGAAACCCTTCGCTCGGGAGCGGGGATGGAGGACGCGAACCGCCTGGAATCAGCGGAAAAGGACGCGGAAGCGCGTCAGAGGGCTCTGTCCAGCGCCGAAGGCGCAATGGACTCCGCGAGTCGGCGATTGAGGTCAAGCGTTGAGGAGACCAACTCTGCGGCGGAGCGAGTTCGGCAGATCGAACGTCGCTTCGCCGATCTGCGCCGGGAATGCGAAGCCTTCGCCGACACGGCCGGTGTCCTCAATGCGCATGCCGACAATCCGATCGCTAAGCTCGACGCCGAACGGCTTGCGGCGTTGACGCCTCAGACCTTCGAAAAGGCCGGCTCCGAGCTTCGGGCGCTCGTAGAGGGCCGGCGCGAGGAAATTGCGTCGTTGCGGAGGCGAGATGCCGAAGTGGTGGCGGCGGAGTTGCTGAATACGCAACGCCGAAATTTCCGAGACGAATGTCAGGACGTCGCCGACGCCGCCGCGGAGAGACGTGAATCGGCCGATGCAGGCGTGGAGCGCGAGGGCCAAAACCTGATCGACGCCTGGGAGAGTTGCTTCGCAGGCTTGAAGCAACATCGCGTCACGCCAGACGACCGCTTCGCGACTCTCGCCTCCCTATCCGAGTGGGTCGTCACGCCGACAGGCGACAATCCCGCGCGTCGGCTTTTGCAAGACGCGCAGCAACAGACGAGCGAGCGCCTGGCGACGACCCGCGTCGCGCTCGAAGGTCGGCGGCAAGGCCTGCTGACGGAACGCAAAAATCTCGAGGAGGAACGTAGCCGCCTGGAAGGCGGGATCGATCCCGAGCCGTCCCCACCGCATACCCGCGATCCCGAAGCCCGTACGGCGCGCGAAGGAGCCCCTCTATGGAGATTGGTGGACTTTCACCCCTCGGTGACGCTCCCCCAACGAGCCGGATTAGAAGCCGCGCTGGAGGGGGCCGGGCTCCTCGATGCCTGGCTTTCGCCCGACGGTCGCCTCCAATCCTCCGATCGAGGTACACTCTTTCGAGACGCGCAGATGCTCGAACGACGACCTCAATCGCCGTCGCTTGCCGACTGGTTGCGCGCGGACGTGCCGGCCGACAGCGGCGTATCTACCGCGATCGTCGAAAGCATCCTGCGCGGAGTCTCCTGCGCGGACGACGAGCCAGCGGAGGCAGAGTCCTGGATCGCTCCCGATGGCCGCTTTCGGCTTGGGGCCTTGAGTGGTGCGTGGGAGAAGACGGAAGCGGTCCACATCGGCTACTCCGCGCGCGCCGCCGCCCGCGCTCGGAGGTCGGCGGAAATCTCGGAACGGCTGGCGGAGATCGCCGGCGAGACTATCGGTCTGCAGGCGGAGTTCGACGGACTGGCTCGGGATCAGAGCGAAGCGACCGACGAATGGCGCCTTGCGCCGACCGACGATGGGCTGCGCAACGCTCATCTCACCGCCGCGACCGCCGCTCGCGAGGCGGCAACCGTTCGCCAGCGGTTGACCGAAGCCGCGATGCAATTCCAAGCGAGCGAAGAGGAACTCGCTTCGGTGCGGCGGCGGCGCGCCACTGACGCCGCCGACCTTCGGCTGCCGGCGTCAACTTCCGAATTGGCGGCCGTCGAAGCGGCTTTGGGACGCTACCAGGAAAGCCAATTGCGGCTTACGCAAGCCGTCTTGGAGGTACGCCTTGCGTTGCCCGATCTGGAGCGGCAACGCGTCCGCGAAAGCGAGGCGCGAGAGACCGCTGCCGCGCATGAAACCCGGCTCGCGACCGCAAGAATCGAGGCAGAAGAGGCCGCGGTCCGATTCGACGTGCTACGCAAAGCTATCGGTGCGAAGGTCGAGGAATTGCGGCGGCAGTTGAACGAAGCCCGCGCGGCATCCGATGCCGCTGAGGTCGCTCTGGACGGTGCGGAGGAAACCCTGAAAAACGCGGGGGAGGCGCGCGCGGTCGCGCACGAAAAGGTCACGACCGCGACCGGCGTCTTCGAGCAGAGGAGCGCAGCACGCAGCGAGGCGATATCGAGGTTTCAGCAGTTCACCGCGACCGGTCTACTGGCCGCCGCTATCCCGCAAGTCGTATTGCCGGAGATGGGTGGTCCCTGGACGATCGATCCGGCCCTGGGGCTCGCCCGACGCGCCGAGCAGGCGCTGTCGACGCTCGACGACAAGGATGAGGCGTGGGCGCGCGTCCAAAAGCAGATCAGCGAAGAACTGACGGAGTTGCAGACCGCGCTCAGCGCGCTCGGTCACCGAGCCCAAGCCGAGCAGAACGATTGGGGATTGATCGCGCACGTCATTTACCAGAACAGGCCGGAGCGTCCCGACATGCTCGCGGCGCGTCTCGCCGAGGAGATTGCCCAGCGGAGCGAACTCCTGACCGAGAGCGAGCGGACGGTGCTGGAAAATCACCTGCAGGCGGAGATCGCCTCCGAAGTGCAACGCCTGCTGCAGGCTGCGGAAATCCGGCGGGACGCGATAAACAAGGAACTTCACAGCCGTCCGACATCGACGGGCGTGCGCTACCGACTGATATGGCCGACTCTGACGGAAGAAGAAGGCGCTCCGGTCGGACTGGAAGCCGCACGCAAACGTCTGCTGAACGTCAACGCGGATCTGTGGTCGGCCGAAGACCGAAAGGTCGTCGGAGCCATGCTGCAACAGCGCATCACCGCCGAGCGAGAGCGCGCGGATTCGGGAGCAAGCAGGGATTCGGCCGGACCATTGATAGACCAACTCTCCCGTGCCCTGGACTATAGGCGCTGGCATCGCTTCAGGGTCGAGCGTTGGCAGGACGGACACTGGCGCAAGCTTTCGGGCCCCGCCTCGAGCGGCGAGCGGGCGCTCGGATTGACCGTGCCGTTGTTCGCCGCCATAGCGAGCTTCTACAGCCAGGGAAGTTTTCCGCTGGCCCCGCGTCTGATGCTACTCGACGAGGCGTTCGCCGGAATCGACGACGCCGCGAGGGCGCATTGCATGGGATTGATTCGCGAGTTCGATCTCGATTTCGTCATCACAAGCGAGCGCGAATGGGCCTGCTATGCCGAGCTTCCCGGCGTCGCGATCTGCCAGCTACAGCGGCGCGAAGGAATCGACGCGGTCTTCGTCTCCCGTTGGAGCTGGGACGGAAGAGCCAAGAGACGCGAAAGCGATCCCGACCGCAGGTTTGCGACTGCATGAGGCCGCTGATCGAACCACGGCTGCAGCGCCTGCTCGGAGGGACCGAATACGCGAACCTCCGCAAACGGCTTCGCGACCGGTTCGCCCGGGCACCGGAAGGCGAGGAGGTCGAAAGCTTCCGGATCGGCAAGCTGACTTCCGACGAGCACGCCCTGTTGGCGTCGCTGCTCGGCCGCCATGTCCGCCATTCCTCCTCGCTGCAGGTCGATGTCGGCCGGGTGGATGCGACGTTCCGCGATTCCGGCATCGCCATGTCTCTGCGCGATGCGCTTGAAATCATCGACGGGCCGATCGCGAACCTGGCGGAAACGCGGCGCGCATCGAAACAGATGTGGTCGGATGTTCTCGACGTATGCACCCACCAAGCGCTCGTCGAGCTGCTGCGGACTCCCAAGGGGCTAGGTCTGCTCAAGCGGCTCTCAGGGTCGCAGCCGGATGTGGCAATCGAGCTGTGCCGTAGGGTCGAAGCGACGCTGCGGCGACTGCCCGCCAATGCCGTCACGCGCTCGCAATTGGCCGCCGAAGCCGTGGGAGACGCACATGCTCTCGATGGCGGCAGGCCGGCCGCGACTCTGATCCTGACGATCTGGCGGCGGCCGATTGCGCGGGCCGGTGGCGAAGAAGAGCCGGAAGGGGAGACCGAAATCGAGTCCGCCGAACGGGCAGAGCGCGACCGCGACGTCTGGGCCAAGGCCGGCGTCCTGGTCAACGAATTGGCGCGGCCCGCTTTGTTCCTGAATTTGCCCGTCGAGGGCGCAGAGAGGTACGGACAATTTGCGGGAGAGCCCGTCTACGCCTCGTTGCGGTCGCTCTTGCGCACGCCTCCAGCATGGAGGGTAGCGGGTCGAAAGGTCTACGTCTGCGAGAACCCTAACGTTGTGGCCATCGCCGCCGATCGCTGGGGCGCCGGCTGCGAGCCGTTGGTTTGTACCGACGGAATGCCCGCCGCGGCACAGAGGTGCCTGTTATCGCAACTGACCGAAGCGGGAGCGAGGCTTCACTACCATGGCGATTTCGATTGGGCGGGTGTCCGCATCGGCAATCACATGATGCGCGAGCATGGGGCCAGTTCCTGGCGGTTCGATGCCATCGACTACGTATCAGCGGTTGAAGGAGCATCAGAACTCGGACAGAAGCTCACCGGAAAAGCCTTATGTGCATCTTGGGACCAAGGCTTGACGACGGCGATGCAACTGCACGGCCTCTCGATCCCTGAGGAGTCTGTCGCTACTTCCCTCCTGAACGATCTCAGATCCGAAAAATAACGGTTCGTGGTTTTCCAGTCGCCCGGGCCTCGCCGGCCCTGCCCTGGGCCGAAACTCGTCGCTTCCGCGGAATCTAGCGCCGCCAGCCCGCGGCCGCCGGCGGCGCCGGGACGGTCGTGAAGCGACCTACGGGAGTTCGAGGCCCACGCTGTAGTCGCCGTCGCGCAAGCCATCGAAATCCCACTCGTAGATCGAAACGGGTCCGATCGCAGTTTGGGTCTGGCCCAGAAAGAATGCGAAGGCGTTCGGCCCCGCGATGAAGAGATGAACACGGCGCGGCCCACCCTTGGCCGAAGCGCGTATCGCGCCCAACAAGGACAGAGCCATCGCCGCCGCGTGGCTGCCCGATCGCACGCTTTGGTAGGATGGGCCGTCAACGGGGCTTGCCGTAATCAGCGTGCCGACGGCAGCGAGCTTCTGGACGTACTGGCGAACCGCGGGCGCCACGTCGTGCGTCAACGAGACGGCGACCGCAAGTTCCTTCCCGTCGGCGTGGACTGCCTCCTCGACGGTGGAAAGCGTCGGCCAGGCAAGATCGAGCGGCTTGTCCGCCGCCGACCAGATGTGACGACCGCCGGCTCGCTGCTCGATCTCGATGGCCTTTCCGGACTTGACGTTGAGGATCGCGCCCACGCCGAATGCCAGAGACACATGCGTGTCGAGGATCAGACGGAGCTGGTCCTTGTTGCGCGCGGACTGGATCAGA
Source organism: Bradyrhizobium genosp. SA-3 (assembly GCF_004212635.1). GTDB lineage: Bacteria > Pseudomonadota > Alphaproteobacteria > Rhizobiales > Xanthobacteraceae > Bradyrhizobium. Next base: position 14,560 of record NZ_PSRT01000090.1, read on the forward strand.
AACTGCCGCAGTTCGGGGAACACCGTAGCCTTCCAATCGGCCGGGTTCCGGATGTAGCGCCCGTCGAAATGCGGGACGAGATTCACCGATTCGTCGCTGCGCGCCTCGATGTCGTCGATGGGATGCATGAACGAGCGCACGCCGAGCGTCTTGGGCCTCGGCGACGACGGCGCGAGAAGATTTTCGTCCTCGACGAGGTCGCGAAACGAGGCGGGGTCGAACGTGTTGCGGCCCTGCGCATGGAGCTTCCTGATCAGATCGTCGTAAAGGAAGCCGGTCTCGGACGGCGGCACTTGACGCATGCCGGCCGCCGCGAAGCGGTCATTCAGCCGTTCGAGCAGGTCGGCGCCGGAATCCAGGCGCTGCGAGATGGCCAAGGTCCGCGCCACGAGCCGCAGCGCGTCGTGATCGATGCCGAGATGCCCCGACCATGCGTCGCGCACCTTGCCCATCATGCTTCTGGGCGTGGTGCCGTCGAACAGCCGATCCAGATCAAGCGCATGAGTGTGCATGCGTATCAGGCGGGACAGCGCGTCGTCCGCCTGTGGCCGCCAGTTCGTCACCAGCCGCAACCGCGCGCCCATGCCGTTCGGCGCGTGCTGGAGCTGTGCCGCAAGAGCCCGCTGGAGAAGCGACACGGATTGGGCGTTCGAGAAGGCGGGATCGATGAGGTCGAGGTGGCCGAACTGCCCGGGCGTCGCGTGCCACTTACATTGAAGATGGTCACGGAGGATTTCGTCCCCATAGTGGTCCTGCGGGCCCTTGCCGGCCACGTACTCCACCGTCACGTCGTCGAACGCGCGCGGTCCACTCTCGAAACTCACGCGCGCGATGCCTTTTTCCGGCACAAGCAATTGCGCCGCAAAGAACCAGAACATCCGGGCCTGGAAATCGTCGCCTTGACTTCTGACCGCTACGGCTTGCGTCATGTTCTAGCTCTTCGGAAAGTAGCGACCCATGATTGAGGCCCACATCGCCAGGGCTTCGCCCTGCTTGCCCTGCTGCGCCAGGCGGACCGCCCGGGACGCTTCGGTCTCGGCACGCCGCAGCGCCGCCTCCGCCTTCTTGATCAGATCCGGCGTCATCTGGTCCGAAACCGGCGGCCCCAAGCCGGCAGGATCCTTCCACTCCTGCCGGATGCCTTCCAGGGCGGCGGCGAAGAACCTCCGGACCTCGCCGGGATAGGTCGTGAACGGGCCGTCGACCAGATCCTGCGCCATCACCTCGATCAGAAACGACGGCTTGATGGGCTTGTCCGCCGAACGATTCCATCGCTTCAGCATCTTGACCAGCGGCACCCACTTTCCGTTCAGGTTCTTGTTCTTCGTCGTGGACTTCTCGGCGTGGATCTCAGGATCGGTCTTGATCCACTTTCCGAGATCACGGTCCGGGATCTCGTAGCAATCGGAGAGCTCGATGGCGGGCACGGCGTCGATCGACAGGACCTTGCCTTCCTTGTCGGACGTATTCCTCTCGAAATCGACCGTGGCGCAGCGTCGCCCCGGCTGCACGGCGTCCTTGCCGAACTCGCCGCGCAGGCGATCGACGAACGCGTCGAGCACCTCGCTCGGTGCCTTCGAGCGCCAATGCTGGTCCTTCGAGCCAAGCGTGAAGAAGATGTCGACATCCTTCAGCGGCTTCGTCTTGGTGTGCCGGTCGTAGGACCCGGTGAGGAAGTCGCGGTCGATGTGGAACCCGCCGCGGATGCAGTCGCGCACCTTGTTGTGCTTGCGGATCGTGTCGGTCCGCTCGGTCTCGCTGAGTTCGAGGCGCTGCCGGAAGGTCTCGAATGCTTCGTCCACGGTGATCATTTGTAATACGCCATCGATGCCATGATGTCGGGAGTGGAGACGATCGTGCCGGCCTCGCGCCTGACCAGGCTGCCGAGCGCCTTGAACGAGGTCCAGGACAGGTTGCCGGGCAGCGCCGCGCCGGCACGCGGCACCAGCAGAACCCGGTAGATGCAGTCGGCCGGCGGCGTGCTGGTCTTGGCGAACGAGCCTTCGAGGAACTCGCGGTCGACCCACAATTCGTCGACGCCGTTGCCGTCGTAGCGGATCGGAAAATCCCAGCGGCCCGCCGCGGCGTCGCTGCCCGGCTTGTAGAACTCGATGACGATCTTTTCGAGGTCGCCCCGCTCCAGCAGATCTCGCGCGCCGGCGTCGACCCAATCGGTCCAGGCGTCGAGCAGCGCCACCGGGCTCAGATTGTAGTACGAGATCAGATACTTCAGCACGTTACGCATCTTGTCGGATACGTATTTGGCCGTGTGCGTGCGCGAATGGGTCGAGGTGAAGGTGGCGCTCATGACTTGCCCAGCACTCCCCAATCGATTGCGAGGCCGTCGGCGACCTTCGTCGCCTCCTCGTCCGCGGGCGGCGACGCCACGTCGTGGACGCTGATGCGCGGCGCTCGGCTCTTGAGCGCGTCGTTCATCCACGTCACGTCGCCGGCTTCGGTCGGCGCAGTGATCTCCCAGCCGCTGCCGCCGGTGGGATTCCAGGTCAGCTTGTCGATGGTGGTCCCGAGTTCGATGGCGTCCTCGTTGTAGCGGCAGTAGATCACCAGGCGATCGCCGTTGCCCTTGACAACGATCGGCACCGTCGCCGGGTGCTCGTCCGCGATGAGCGACTCCATGATGCTCGCCGCGGCCTTCAGCGTCGCCGCGTCGGGCGTGTCGGCGCCCGAGATCAGCGCGACGATCGCCGACCACGTCTCACCTGCGGAGCGCACCGGAACCGAGGCGATCTCGCGTTTGACCTTCATCCGAACTTCTCCTGCGCCTTCTCGATCTCGAGCGCCTGCTTCAGCGCCTTCAGCACCTGCTCGGCCTGCAGCTTGTTGAGGTCGCGCGCGGTCTCGACGCTGGAGGCGGCGGCCGAGACCAACGCCTTGCGCAGGCGGCGTCCGTCGAGCCCGTCGGAAGCCTTCACAAACGCGGGGATCTGACCGTTCAGCCCCGAAAGTTTGGGCCACTGCGAGGCGAGCGTGGTCAGCGTATCGCCAATGATTTCCTGCCGCGCATGCGTGTTCGGCAGACCGATGTCCTCGACCAGATCGGCACGGGACAGCAGCGCGCGATCCACGGCCTTCGGGAAGTTGGTGGTGGCGATCAGCAACGTGTTGCGGTGTTTGCGCGAGAGCAGGTCGATGCCGGCCAGCGCCGCGTCGGTCGCGCGATGCGCGTCGACGGGATTGGTTTCGAGGCTCATGCGCTGCCGGTCCGCCGCCAGCGTCTCGACCTCGTCGAAAAGCACGATGGTCGGTCCATGCGCGGCGTGTTCCGGGATCAACTGGTCGAAGATCTTCGAGACTTCCTTCTGGCTCTTGCCGTGCGAGGCGCTACCTAGCGCATGCGGATCGAGCTGGAGGAACTTGACCTTCTTCGGCTTGAGAGCCTCGGCGACCTGATTGGCGAGGCCGCGCGCGAGCGTCGTCTTGCCGGTGCCGGGCGGCCCGGCGAGCACGATCAGACCGTGGACCGGTACGCGCTCGAACGGGAAGTGCTGGCGGAGCTGGAAGGCGAGAAGTGCCTGCGCGACGAGGCGGGTCCGGACGGCGTCGTCCAATTTGATGGCCGACCAGGCGGCGGCGTAGTCCGCATGCGGCAGTTGGGCTTCATCGCTAATGGCGTCCATTTTGCCCCCTCGGCGGCTCACGACCGAAGTCGTTTTGTCGTCCGATGAGGACGATGGTAACCATACAGATAAATCGAACGATTGATTATGTCAAGGTCGGCGCTATAGAATCGTCCAGTTGAATCGGACGGCCCGATTTCGGGCCTTTGAAGGGCTAAGGATGTCGCTGGCGACGAAGTTGAAGGAGCTGCGGGTCCGCAAGAAGCAGTCGCTGCAGGATGTCGCGGACGCGATCGGCGCGTCGAAGACGCATGTTTGGGATCTGGAGACCGGGCGGAGCCGCAACCCGTCGGTCGACCTCCTGACGAAATTGGCCACTCATTTTCAGGTCCGCATCGCCGATCTGGTCGGCGAGAACCCGAACGCGACCGACGAGGACGAGAAGCACGTCGCCTTGTTTCGCGAACTCAAGCAGCTTTCCGATCCCGACCTCGAGACCATCCGGATTCTGATGCAGCGGCTCAAGGACCCCGATCGAAAGTAGCACCGATGCAGATCTCGCGTATCGACCTGGCCGACAAGAGCTCGCCCGAGGGACTCGTGATGGCCATCCTCAAGGCCGAGCCGAGTCTGCCCATTCCGGTTCCGATCGAAGAGCTCTGCAGGCAACTCGACATCATCGAAATCGAGGCGCTCACGACACAGGGCTTCGAAGGCGGTCTGCTGACCGACCGCGAGCGCAGCCGCGGAATCGTCCTCGTCAGGAACGGCGTGTCGCCGCAGCGCCGCCGGTTCACCATCGGCCACGAGCTCGGACACTTCCTGATGCCCTCGCACGTGCCCGACGAGGAAGGCCGCTTCCTGTGCTCGCAGCGCGACATGGCGATGCTCAACCCCAAGGAAGGCGACCGTCGCGCGAAAATGGAAGTCGAGGCAAATCGGTTTTCGTCGCTGGTGCTGATGCCGCCGCCGAGGCTGAGGGCCGAGATCGGCAATCGCGCGCCGAGCATCGAGCACATGCTCGCCCTCGCGACGAAGTTCGACGTGAGCAAGGACGCGATGGCGCGCGCCTACGCGGAATACCATTCGGCGACGATCGCCTTCGTTGTCGTCCGCGACGGCAAGGTGGGCGCGGTCTACCGCAACAGAACCAGATTTCCCTTCCTCACCGCGGTGCGCGGCAAGCCGGTTCCGGAGCGGTCGCTGTTCTACCGGAAAGGACTGCGGGTCGGTGTGCCCAGCGACATCGACTCACGCCTGCCCGACAACTGGATCGACGTCGAACGCGGGCGGCAGGCCCCGACGATGAGCGAACAGGTCTACCTGCAGTCCAACGGCTTCGCGTTGATCATGCTGTGGTACGAACCCGCGGATGATCCCGATTTCGATGCCGACGGCGAACGGACCGCGAAAGAACGTCTCCAGCATCGGCAGGCGCGGTTTTCCTGAATCTAGTCCGCTCTTCTGAGCCCGCGAATGCGGCACGGCAGTGGCGAGGCAACCACGAACGCCGCCGCCGTGGGATTGCCTTTATCCTGTAGCACAACTTGGCTGTCCAGAAGTCGGTGCCGTCGAATGTGCAACGCCGCCAACCACTCGTTCAGTTGCGACTGCGGATTCGGTGGCGACACCGGTGGCGGTGGCCGCCGCTGGGGAAGCGTGGCCAATTTCACCGCGAACTACGTGCCCCAGTCCTTCGGGTGGGCTCGCGACAACGGCGGTACGGTCGAAAGCTACGTCAATCCCAATGCCCGCTGCCCGGTCTGCCGGTGCCAGTCTACTTCTACCGAAGTCCCTACAACGGCCGTGTCTTCTTCGACGACATCGGATGGCCTTGGCCGAAACATAGGTGCACGGACAATCGCCGCGAACCGGAGAGGACAACTAGGGATGGGCTCGCCGACAGGCAGCGACCCGAGCCGCGATGGCGCGATGACGGCTGGAGTGCCCTTCTTTCAGCGCGGGTCAGCCATGGCGTGGAGCGATCGGGCGTCCGAGGAGATTGGGACGGCCGCTTCGTCGATCTGGCCCTCCCCGCAGGCACCAAGATCGATCGGGAGAGCCCCGTGCTGATCCGGACGGTTTTCCCGGATCTGCACGAGGTCACGTTTCTCGCCTCCGATCATTCTTTCACCCAGCCGGTCGGTGCCGTGGCGTTCGATCGGCGTCTGCTTCCCGTGGGGACCAGATCCTGGCATCGGCATCCCGAATGGACGCAACCGCCCTTTACCAGGTCGGACGATTTCTGCTCTGCGATCTCGACGATCCCGAAAGCGCCAGGCCTTATCTCGAAGTTGCCTTTGCGGAAGGTAGCTTTGATGCCGCAGTGGACCTGCTCACCCTCGCGCTCTTCAGGTTCAGTCGGTCTGGCGCCTGAAGGTTGATTTCCTCGATTCGCCAGATCTCTGGCCCGCTCCGTCACATCTCCAGGCGACCGATCGCGGTTCGCTTCGCGCTTTGGCGCCCTTTTTTCCATCAACGACCTAGACATTCATGTTCCCGTTATGTTCCACCTCCACCATGTCCGATCACCCCGCCAGTTGGCGCATGCCGAGCCCAAAAATGATGGACAAGATGGCTGCCCAAACTCCCGTCGGCAGAACGCCATCATCGGATCCGGTTGGTCCCGCCGACGCGATGCCGCCCGAATACTTGAACGCCGTCCTGGACCACGCTTCCGCCGACGCCCGGCCTACCGGCGATCCGGTCCAGAAGCGGAAGCTGGCCGACATCAAACGGCACCTATTACTGGTCGCCTGTCGACGCTGCGCCAGGACGGTCGAGATCCAGAAAATCGATGCGGTAAGGCTTTACGGTCCTGGCTCACTGTGGAAGGAGGTCGGCCAGCGATTGCTCGACGACACCTGCCGGCAGCGGACCGGCCGCCACGAAGAAGACGGCTGCTGGCCAAGCTACGAATAGCGTCAGCGAATGGCGCCGAAGTATCACCCCGCGCCGCTGTCGGGAGGCGACCGCAAGGTGCTCCAAAAGGATTGCATAAGGCGCGGGCGATGACGACCGTGCTGGCGCAGCGGTCTGCGGAACTCCGAGTTGAAGGCGAGAAGCTGATTCGCCAAGCGGACAAGTTGTCCGCAGAAAGCTGGAACGAGCGGATGTGGGCGGATGGCACGCCCATAGATCCGTCGCCATCGATCGACCTAGCAATAAACGGCGGCTACCTCTGGCTCGAAATCGAATGCTCTGGCTGCAAGACCCGCCGGGACGTCGACCTTGCAGCCCTCCCCCACCCGCCGACGACCTTTGTTCACGACTTGGCGGGCCGGCTGCGGTGCAGCAAACGTGCTAAGGCCGGGCGCCGCCCATCAACTACGCTGTTACAATTGGCAGTTCGCCCTCGACACGATCTTCCACCGCCGTGAGGCCATGCAACAAGGCAGATCCATTATCATGTCCGCACCAACGGATCAGGAAAAGGCAACCTTGCACGCGGACGCGCGCAGGCGTCGCCTCCTTTACTCGCTGAATGACCTGCAGCAGGCCCTTAGTGCGTGCGCGTTCCTTCACGAATGCGATGAGGATGCGAGCTACTCCAAGGTCGATCTCCGGCGTTTCCGCTGTTTCGAGACCGCGCTCGTTGTCGCGTACACCAGACCGTTTACCCAGTCACGGGGCGGGACGATGCCACTCTCCATGAAGATGGTGGGCCTGGCGCTTTCCGACGAAAAGCGGGCACTGCACGCGCGACTGGTCGAAATGCGCAACACGATCATGGCCCATTCGGACGAGGAGATGATGCGCATGACGACGGAGCCCTTCAACGTATCGGCAGGGGACGGCGAACCGCCGATGTATCTGATCCAGACCGTATTTGACGAAGGCATCACTCTGATGGGGAAACTGCTCTTCGAAACCAACGAACTGTTGCACGAAGTCTACCAGGCGATCGCTCACACGCTTTTCAAGGAACTGCAAGCGAAGCCGGATTCGTTCGCACTCAGAATCGATAGCGAAGCGGCGAGAGCCGCGCGAAACATGGGTTCCCTATCCGTCGCAACGCGTGGCGATCAGTTCGAGCGTAGCGAAGATTCGGAATAGGACTGCAGGTTCATGTGCAATCTTTACAGCATGACCAAGAACGTTGACGCGATCCGGCGCCTGTTCAATGCGCTCAACAGCAACGTCGGCAACCTGCCGTCGATGCCCGGCATTTTCCCCCACTATCCTGCACCGATCGTGCGCAATGACGCCGAGATACGAGAGATCGTCATTGCACGCTGGGGCATGCCCTCGTCACAGCGCGCGCTGATGGACGCGACGAAGAAGCGAGCCGACAAACTGCAGGCCAAAGGCAAGGAGGTCGACTTCAAGGGGCTCCTCCGGATGGAGCCAGATTCCGGAATCACCAACATCCGCACCGTCTCAAGCGCACACTGGAAACGATGGCTCGGGACGGAGCATCGCTGCCTTGTGCCGTTCATCTCGTTCAGCGAGTACGACACCGTGGACGGCAAGAACGTGCCGGTCTGGTTCGCTCCCGACGAAAGCCGACCCCTGCTCGCCTTTGCGGGCCTCTGGACGAATTGGACCAGTGTGCGGAAGGCCAAGGAAGGCGAAGTCACCGCCGACATCTACGCATTCCTGACGACGGAGCCGAACGTGGAAGTGAAGCGCGTGCATCCGAAGGCGATGCCGGTCATCCTGACGACCGCGGACGAATACGACGTCTGGCTGCGCGCGCCGTGGGACGAGGCCAAGCGGCTGCAGCGGCCGCTGCCGGACGGCGCTTTGAAAATCGTAGCGACCGGCGAGAAGGAGGATCCGGCACCGCTTGCTTAGGCGGGCATTTCCGTAGCCGGGAGAAGACAGCGAACCGCATCGGCCGCGCCCGCGAGCTTCTTCTCGGCGTCGAACAGATCGACCGCCGTCTGCAGGTTCATCCATAGTTTGGCCGACGTGCCGAGCGCCTTGCTCAACAGGATCGCGGTCTCCGCGGTGATCGCCCGTTTGCCGTTGACGATCTCGTTGACGCGAAAGCGCGATACGCCCATCGCCTCGGCAAGTTCCTCCTGAGTGATCACGCAAGGGGTGAGGAACTCCTCGCGGAGCACCTCACCCGGACTGGTCGGTCGTCGTTCCGTCATATTGGCCTCGATCGTCTTAGCCCGTGTCTTCGAGCGCGATGTTGACGGCCTTTTCAAGCTGCCATTGGAAGGTGATCCACCATTGGCCCTCTGTGTTGCAGCAGAAGGTGGGCGGCGCGGTGTTGCGGCGCTTCGCGATACGTCCCCTGCCCGCGATGCGACAGTCCTCCAACCGCGCGGCTGCGAGCAGGATGTCGATCTGCCTGGCGGCTCGACGTGCGACGCTTTCGGGCACATCCGTCCGGTGCCGGCCATGGAAAACGTCTTCGGTTCGCTCGTCGGCGAACGTGTTCATGGTACTTCTCCTCAAGAATCGGAATCGATGCTGGATTGGACGAGCACGTCGTCCAGTTCGGCTCGATCCCGGGAGGAGAAATTCCGGTCCTTACTCGGTAGCGATGAATCGCGACGCGCACCGCGTCATTGCAGCGCAGGTAGGCGCGGGTCCGCCTGAAGACGAACCTTTGAATGCGGCGGACGCGCTTTTGGATGGCCTGCTTGACCACCGACTCGATGCGCCGGACATCCGTCTCGGACAGGTGCACATGCGCAATCTCATGACACAGATGGAAGAGAAACTCCGGATCCGGGAAAGTGTAATCTTGGACATCGTGATTTCCGTCGACGATGACCGGGCCCGGCAAGAGGCTCTTCCAGAGATCGGCGACCTCTTCGCGGATGGCCTCGATCTGCTTTCGCGATATGTATGCTTCGTCGATGCGCGCGCGATCCTGCCAGAACGGCGCGCCCGCAGCGCGGCCGGTCTCGCGGACTTTCGCCTGTTCGGTCAGCAGCAGCGACGCCGGCTTGATGTCGCGATGACTAAGGGTCGACCAGAAGCGCTTCTGCTTGAGGTTCTCGTCTTCGGTCAGCGCCGAGACGAGCCGCGCCACTTCAGCAGCGTGCCGATGGTGGAAGCTGAAGAATACGGCAGCCTTCGTCATCGGCTCGAAGACCTTGGTCTCCGCACCGAGAACGGCCTCCCTCGACTCAGGCTGCAGCTTGAATGCCATGGTTCCAATATGACACACAGCGCGTGACATTACAAGGCCTTTTTGAAGGCTTCTCGGAATTTTGTATGGAATCCGCCCGTTTAGCGAGGAGGAGCAGCCGCTCCGAAGCCCGCAGCAGGGCGTGTGTCGCTCCCGCGCACGGATCTCACCCACGTCCGGAGAAGGGCGGCGCGAAGCCGCCCCCGTCGCGGCGGCGCCAGCAGGCTACGGGGACTCGAGGTTTTTCGCGGCTTGGGAAGCTTGTCGTTCTTGCCTGAGCCTCCGCACGTTCTCGAAGTAGGAAGGCTGCTGAGCGCTCGATATGTGCTTGCCCACGAACTCCGACGCGGCGTTGTCGCCCCCGTAGACATACTTGGCGGCACGCTCCGCCGTTCGAACGTTCGTCGCTTCGATCACTTCCTTCTGAGGCCGGGCCCGGAAAGCGGCTTCCGCATCCTTGGAGTGAACCGCGACGAAAAGGCGGTCGGGAGCGATGGGCAGCGTGAGGTAGCAGTCGGGTGCGCCGAATTTCCCTGAGACGAACAAGGGCCTGTCTGACGTGAGAAGACGGGGGACGTCGGCCTCAGTCGTAATGACGAACCAATGCATGTTGTTCAGCAGTTGGCCTATTTCTTGGTGATCAATCAGGTCCGGCAATTCGCTCATCGCCCACTTCGCTTTAACGTCTGGATCCTCCTGCGCGATGAATTCTTCGAGGGAGCGGGTCTCTCCCGGCTTCTTGTTTTTTCGTATTGCTCGCGAAGGATCGGAAGGTCCCTTTCCCAGTCATCGTCCCAGATGCCGATTAGGGCGGCGACATCCTCAGGCGTACGCATCAGCAGCGAAAGAAGGAATAGTGACCATGCCGACTTGTGCTTCTGGTCGCCGTTGATCTTCTGGGCGTCGGTCTCGATCAGTTTCAGGGCATCGGCCGCGTGATTGTCCACCGGGCTCATGAAATCGTCCTCGATGCGCTGCGCGATCATTTTTGGGACGCCCTTCGTCTCGTACAGTCGGTCCTGGAATCCTGTGCCTTTCGGAACGACGCGACGATCGTAGATTTTGTCGCGGGGCCGGCTGTACTCACAGATCTTGCCGTCGCCATCGCACCAACGCTTCGTATAGAACACCGGGACATAGTGATGACGGATGGAGACTTGGGGCTCGATGGCGAGCTTCGTGTTGCCGCACGCGGCCTGCGTTTCGGCCGTGCACGGCCGGATGTAGCAGTGCCCGCAGAATTCGCATTTCTTCGTCGCGGAGCGCACCATCGGACCTCGTCTCGCGTGCCTTCCCGGGCATCGCAGCCGACAGTTCGGTTGTGTCGCTGCCGGAGCGCTCTTCTAGCATGCAACGCTGGCTGCTAGAACCTATCGCTTGTTGTCCACCGAGGTCGACTTCAAGTCATAACGTCGGCGCGTTGACTCGGGCCGCATCGAGGTCTACTTGGGCGAATGAGCGAACTTTTCTCGAACGCGATAAAATCGCTCCAGCTCGGTCTCGAGGACTACCAGGCGAACGATCCGAAGCGTTCGCCTGTCGGCCGTCCGCAACTTCTATGCCGGAACGTTGCTGATGGCGAAGGCCGCACTGGTCAAGCAGGTCCCTGAAGCGGATCCCGCACTGGTCCTGGCGGCATCGTACAAGCTCAAGCCTGACGGCGTGGGCGGCCTTGTGCTGATTCCGAGTGACAGGACGATCGACTTCAACGAAATCGGCCAACGCTTCAAATCGTTCGGGCTCGCGATCGACAACGCCGCATTGCGCAACCTTAACCGGATCCGCAACGAGGCCGAGCACAACTACACCTCGGCCAGCCATCAGACCGTGCGCGAGGCAATTTCGCAGGCGTTTCCGGTCGTCGTCGACCTGTTCGACCTGCTAGGCGAACGGCCCCACGAACATCTGGCGGAATGCTGGAACACGATGCTCGAGGCCAAGAATCTCTACGACAAGGAATTCGCGCAGTGCTAGGGCTCGTTCGGCGAGGTGCCGTGGAGCTCCGAATCGATGGCCGCGGCCGTCAAGACCTGTCCCTCCTGCCACTCCCATCTGGTCCACCTGGCCGAAGACTCCTCGACGGAGCAGACAGATCTGGAAGCGAGATGTCGGCAGTACGGCGCCGAGATCGCGGCAGGCCGCCTGTTCGAAGCTTCGCTGAACGACTATTTCGGCGCCGATCTCTATTCGGCGGCCGCCGACGGCGACGTCCCGCCCCTAGGGCCGTGCCGGGCGAGCAGCTTCGGAACGTATGTCATGGCGGGAGACGAGAACGCGTGCGCCTTCTGCGAGGACGGCCTGACGAAGTGCGAGATGTGCTCGGAGCCGCTGACGCCGTTCAACGTCTCCCCCGACAGCGACCGTATGTGCGACTATTGCGCCCACGTCCTGTCGAAGGATTGACGCGGCGGCCCGTTGGGACCGATGGGCCTATCTGAAGCGGCCGAGATAGTCGCCGATGGTGTCGTTGATGAAGGCACGGAGCTCGGCCCTCTCGATCACCCAGGCAGGGACCGCTGCGCCGCCGCCCGCGGCCTCGACGATGAACGTGCTTTCGATCAGACCCATCTTCCGGATCCGATCCATGACCCAGTTCGGCACGCCGTCCGCCGGCATGTTGTGGCTGGGCGAACCGTCCCTGTGCAGGATGGCGTAGTCGTTACCCTTGAATCTGATGTGCGTGTGCGTCGTGGTCGGGTCGTGATGCGTGCGGTCCTGCCGGACGCTCCACTTCTTGTCGATGTCCCAGATCTTGCCGCCTTCGATCAGGTAGGCGGCGTTCTTCGCGGCTTGCGCGTCTCCGTAGTCGTAATAGACTAGGACCTGCGGCCGGGCGCGACGGGCCATGAATTCCTTGAAGGACATCATGAGGCGTGCGGCTCGGAACCCTTTCGGAAATTGTCGTGACGCGCATCCTTCGACCGACCGATGCGCACCGTATCCCGAAGGTTGATGGCGGCGGGCCTCCACGGCAATCAGCGTTCGACTCCGCCGACGCGTTCGCAGGTCGATCGGGCGGAATTTTGGTCCCAGGCCGCCGTTTCGCCCGCTTCGTCGTATAGTCGGGACCATACGGCCGCCCGGCGGCCGTCGTTCGCCTCAACATTCCCGGTCGACCATGAACGCGCCTCAACGGCCCAAGTGCCGCCATCACCACGTCTGGCAGAACTACCTCCGCCCCTGGACCAGGGACGGCGGCCTGTTCTGCCTGCAGGATGACCGCGTCTTTCCGAGCGGCACCCGCGTGCTCGCCGTGCAAACCGACTTCTACAAGCTGCAGCGCCTGACGCCTCAAGACCTTGCGCTGCTCAAGATGCTTTTCGGGCAAGGACGGCCGTCGGCGGTCCGGACGCACGGCAGCTTGGTCGCAATGCTGATCGCGCCGTTCGAACTGGCGGAGCCGTTCCGTGGAAGCCCGAACTGGCCCAAGATCGAAGCGCAGCTCGACGAGCACGCGTCGAACGTGCTCGAAGACTATCATGCGAGCATCGAATACTCATTTGCGCCAGCGCTGGAGCGCGCGCTCGCCGGTGACGTCGGCTTCTATACCGATGACGCGGAGTGCATCACCTTCCTCAACTTCCTCTGCACGCAGTACATGCGGACCCGCGGCATCAAGGAGCGCACGCTCGAGTCCTTTCCTCGAGCGTGTGTGGAACGTCATGATCCACATCACCGCGACGAACATCGGGGGTAACCTCTACGTCGAGCGAAGGCGGCGGAAGCTGGTCATCGTCGAGAACCGCTCCGAGGTGCCATTCGTCACCGGCGACCAACCTGCCATCAATCTGAAGGGCGCCGCCCCGTTCCGACGGACAGGCTGTCGATCTACTATCCCATCGCGCCGACCGCGGCGCTGCTGATCGCGGACGTCGACGAGGATCCGCTCTTCCCCGCCACCGGCCTCACCGCCGAGCAGGCGACAGAGCTCAACCGGATGGTCGTGCGCGCTGCGCACAAGCAAGTGTTCGCGCGGTCCGAGGCGTGTCTCGCGAGGTTTGCCGAGGGCGGCTAGGCCTCCGTCCACGGAATAGGACGCTGTTGGCGTCCCTGTCGAGATGATCGGTCACTCACATCGGTCACTCACGACGAGAAAGTCGCCCCCCCCGCGAAGGACGCTCACATTCCATCTTTCTTCGCCCGGATCAGGCTCGAATGTTCCGGCTGCGCCGCGCATTTGCGCTTCAGCACGTCGCACTCCGGCGCCACCCGCTCGTCGCCTACCAGATCGCGCCGCGGATCGTGGACCTGTGCTCGCGGTAGAATTCCCGGACCTGGCAGATCCGGCCGAAGATAGCCTGCAGTCTTCGAGGAAGACCTCAATGCCGGGGCTGCCGTCGCCGACGATGTCGAATCCGACGATGCCAAGCGGAAGGCGCTCAATAGGATAGTCCAGAACGTCGCTATCGGGCGAGGTCAAATCGATCGAGATTCATCACCTTAGTCCACGCGGCCACAAAATCCTGGACGAACTTCACTTTTGCGTCCGCACACGCATAAACCTCTGCTAACGCGCGAAGTTGGGCGTGCGAGCCAAAGATCAGATCTGCTTGAGTGGCGACCCATTTGACCTCTTTCGTCGTGCGATCACGCCCCTGGAACACATCCTCCTCGGCGCATCCGCTGCGGCCGTATCAGCGCCCGTCCCCCGAAGCCGGCGAGCCGGACGGGCGCCAACACGACCTGCGCACTAAAGAGAATACCCGCCGTCGATCGTCAGGCTTGCGCCGGTGACAAAGCCCGCCTCCTCGCTCGCCAGGTAGCTGACCAGACCGGCAATGTCGCCTGGCTCGCCCATCCGGCCGAGCGGGATCCTCGAGACTAGCGCCGACGCCGCGTCTCCAAGCCCTTTGATCATGTCGGTGGACACAGGGCCCGGCTGGACGTTGTTGACGGTAATGCCGCGCGGCGCGAGATTGATCGCCGCCCCCTTCACCAACCCGGCGACCGCGCTCTTCGTCATCGCGTAGATGCTGGCCCGCAAAACCGACCCGGACCGCGGCGTTGCTGCCAATCGTGACGATCCGCCCGCCCCTGGACATGAGCGGAGCGGCATAATGGATCGCCGCGAACACGCCGCGGACAAACGACGTGCCGCCGGTGCCGCGTCGCGGAAGATGCCGACCAAAGCGCGCCGTACTCACTGTCCCAGGCGACACGTTCTTCCGCGAACCATCAAGTCGCCGTCGGTTTCCACCACTTTCCGTTTCTGTGGAGAGGGAGGCGTTCTTCGTTGACCCTCGCAACGGCAACTGGTGACTGAAAGATCATGAAGTGACGGAGTTTCCGATGAGTGACAAGTACGAAAACCTGACCGCGTGCTGCGACGGCCAAATCACGGTCGAAAAGCTTGAACGCTTTGAACTCGCAATGGTGGAGTTCGAGGAATTCATGGACCTTGCGAAGCAAATGTTTGCTCCGGCGTCGAAGGAAACTTTGGAGCAGCGGGCCGCAGAAGATGCTGGGCGCGGCAGCCTGATGGCCTGATTCCAGATCGGCGCGGCGCCTGCCGAGGCTGCCGCTCTCGGACAGCGATGCCCCCGCTTCGCCTTCGCCGGCACGACGGACGTCCTTCTTGACCTCTCCGACGACGCCGCGGTCTTCAAAAGTGCCCTCAACGTGGTCCTGGCTCACCACTTTGCATGTCTCACGCTATACTACATCTAGCGCACAATTTCTCGCGAACCGCCCCAGATCGTGTGGATTGGTAAATCGACTCACAAATTTTGGTTTTCATCCGAAATCGACTCAAGATTCTTTGGTTCTTCGACTCGCGAATTTTTGGCGGCTCATTACAAATCAATGAGTTAGGCGACTCGCTTCTGATTGGTCCCGACACGCGCAGCAACTTATCAGGCGCCGTTTCGTCTGAACGGAATCACCGCACCAGAAACCGCACCAGATACGTGCGCTTTTCGTTCGCCGGCTGGATCGCGCTTGGCGATTTTCTCGACGGCGTCGGACAAATAGTCGGGATGGTGATGGCCATAGGTGTTGAGCAGCACCTAGAGCGACATTCCGAGATAGCCTGCCGCCTGCCAAGGGTCGGCCCCTCTCTGCATGAGCCAAGTCGCTGCGGTGTGTCGCAGCGTGTGAGGGGAGATTCCCGGACCAAGCCCTGCAAGCCTCACGGCACTCTTGAACGCTGTTTTGACCGAGGTAACGGGCCTTCCGTTATACTCGACGAAATGCTTCGCCTCTGGATCAATCCGGTGCCAGCGCCGCAGATGAGCAAGCAAGCGCAAGGGGATCGGCGCACCGTCGTTGCCGCTTGTTGGTTTTGGCACTGCCCTGTTTCAGACGGTAGTAGCGGCCGCGCTCCAGGTCGACATAGGAGCGACCGATCGCCGGAATGGGAGATGCCGCAGCGATAGCTCCCGCACGGGACCCGCTGTAGATCCCGATCAAAATGAACCGAGCAAGGTGGCGCAGCGGACGCTTACTTGTCGGGAGCCTTACATCATCCGTCGGTCGACGCGAGCCCTTCTGCATTTCGCGATAGCGCCAGCAGTTCCAAACCAATTTGTCCGCATCGCTGCGCGTCAGCCACTTGTCTCGTGGCTGCCCCTTCTCTGGCAGCGACACCTTAACGATTTCCCGATGAAATCCTTCGGCTGCATGGTGACCAATGGCGGCTCGGAGATCCTCGAGGTCTCACCGAGCGCCTCCCGTTTTGCCGCGCTGCTTGGTGTACGAGCGACATGCCTCCCCATTGACCTCGCCAAGCATTTTTGCCCCCCACCACTCGTTCAATCGTTCGATGCGCTTCTTGAACTTGCGGATCTCGGGAATCGTATCTTCGCTTTCGCTATCAAAGTTGAAACGACCGCGAAGCTTGTCTAGCTGCGCATCCAAATAAGTCGACAGGACATCCGCGATTGCGATATCGTCTATGTGGCGGACGCGTCGCTTGGGAGTGTGCTTGGAGGTTATGTAGTCCCTTAGTTTTTCCTCTGCGGCCGCAATCTCATCTGCAGCGCAGCCTGTGCTGATATCCCGGCCGTTGTCTCTGATGATCCAGGTTGCCTGGTGAGTGATCGTTCCGCTCTTGTTTCGGCGGGCGGCCTTGAGCTGAAGTCTGGCTCACTTGGTCCTTCGCGGCATAGCTCTCGCATCCGTTCGATATGAGCCAGCGTTGTAAATTCCTTGCCGGCAATCTTCTCAATAATCAATCGATTACGATCGCGCTCACGCCGTAAACCCGCGACCGTCATTCCTCCCAAAGGGAACGCGATCTTCACGGCATCAGCAAGCGAAGAAGGGTATCGGGTGTAATTTCAGGTTGCGTTCGACTTGTCATCGAAGCCCATGCCACTGTGTTGGCGTAACGCCGCAAAATTTCCGGCGGCTTCCGGAACATCCACAAACGCGACTTACTCGCGTGGTTTTTCACGATGGGAACGGCTACAAGTACTTATTCCATGAACCCAATAGGTTTCGAGTTGCCGACAGGTTTGCGCTTCTCTACAGCCAAACTCCGAAATACTTTTTCGAGAAGAGGCCCAGCGTCGCCCTGAGACCTCCAAATCGATTGATTGACAATCGCCTAATAAGAGCAAAATCGGTCGAGGTACCCGCGAATGAAGTGAAACTAGGGACCGACTCCGCTTTCTTTCGTGCACCTTTGGTTTGCGAGGCAACATTACCTCTCATCGCGATGGAGCTTTCGTCGGCAGTGTACCGAAGCGCTCCAGACACTGTTCCCGTTATAGTCGACCGAAGGAGATTTGTTCGCTTGGCATTTGGCGCGATTGATAACGTGGCCAAGGTATGGCTCCTTGACAGTGAAGCCATCGGGGCTTTGGTTAAACATCACCGGTCGGGTCAGTCTCTAGCCGCATTCTACTATCTTGAAATTCATCATCGATTGGGATGCCCCGCCTGGCTCGACTTGCTTGCTGGCGGCAAACGCTTTGGTCTGCCGACGCATTCAGAACTCCCCTTCGAGCTAATGTTGCATCTGTGTCGAGGCGCGTCAGGCAACGTCGCCATCTCGGCTCCCGGCAGGTAGCGAGCCCGGCGCTGCTGGTTGACCACTATGACGAAGCGGTTCCCGTCCAGTTGTACATTCATCAAATCGACTGAACCAAAATCGCTCAATCGATCCTAGACGCTCATTCATGCAGGTGCCCAATCCGGGCAAAATCGGACGCGGCGTCACCGAAAATCCCTGGACCTCTGGCCGATCTGCTCGGGTGGCTCGACGACTTGATCGTGAATGAGCGGGCGCCCGCATTTTCTGGTGTCGTATTATCAGAGGCTTGCTTGGTTGCGGGGAGGCGCAACACCCGATTATTGCGATTGATCGAGCGGGCCATTCCGCGAATAGCGGCTTACGTGAATGGGCCATAGTGCGCGCGAGCCTGAGCTTTGCCTTCTTCGGTCTCCTGGACCAAGATGGCGCCAACCACGTGGATTATCTGTTCGGGTTCGCCCGCAACACGCGGCTGCTCGCCATGATCGCGGACGAACTGACGGCGGCCCGGGCTAAGGCCGAGAAGACCGATCAACCCGCACGCCGCTTCAAGGACTTTCAGTGGAGCTTCAAAATGAACGCCTTCTGGGCGCCCGAAAACTTTGAGCCTTCATCGTTCTTCGCTCCTCCCGGCCGGGGAAATCGTGAAAAACTCTAACCAAAAATGGTCCAGTTCGCCGGCTGCCTCGGATCATGTCGGTGAGCTATTTAAGGCTCTTGATAACGAGCGTGCCAGGACTTTGCGGTTTTCTGGAGTGTTCATCATCGTCGCGTGATTGCCTGGAATCGGTGTGGTATCAATGGCCGCTGCACTCAAAACCCTGTCCCAGCCTCGCATCGGCGAGCTCATCTCTGGAGCTATTGAGCTCTTGTCTAGTCGTGCGCGACAACTTACGGAAGAATCCGTCGCGTAAAACTGATGTACCTCAATTGGCAGCGACGGAGCCCGATATAGCTGCAGCGCCCTTTGAAACTGCTCAATTCTCTCGTACATCAAAGCATCATTGTGATCCGGAGGTATAGCTCCTATTTGATGAGCCTTCTCAAGTAGTTGAGCAACTGAACTGTGCCGTGCAAAGCGCTTTAATAGTTTAAAGTGCTCGTCCTCAAGGGGTTCAAGAGTTTCCAGCACCACTTCGCATACCATCTGGGTGGGCGTCATGCCGGCTGGCTTTGCGGGTAGCGTAACATCAATGAACGCCATAAATGAGACAGTTTCATTGAGGCTCAGTAAGTGCTCGGCTATGGCGTAAGCCAATATTCCGCCTGATGAGTATCCAGCAAATCGATATGGACCCCGGGACCGTATCTCCCTGATCGCCGGAATGACTTGCGAGGCTATCGCTTCAAGAGTCGGCGAACAAACTTCACTGAAAGAAGGCCACGGTAGTCCATAAATTGGACAGTCCGCGTCCATTCCCTCCACCAAGTTGAGGATATAGGAACAATCTCCTAAGCCTGTGGGAACAAAGAACAGCGGCGGCTGCGATCCGGTTGCGCGAACACAAATCACTCCCGGACTACTGGGCTGTGGCTCCAAATGAACCTTCAATGCAAGTTCCTTCAGAACAGGAGCTTGGAAGAGATCGGCGGCGGTAAACTTGAACCCGGCATCGAGCGCTCGACTGAGAAGCCGCACCGCTAGCAGTGAGTGCCCGCCCAGTTCGAAGAAGTCGTCGTGGCGTCCGACCCGCTCCACACCGAGCAGCTCGGCCCAGATCTGTGCCAGCGTGATCTCGATCTCGCCTTGCGGCGGC